>CAIQRN010000023.1 GCA_903874255.1 uncultured Actinomycetes bacterium | reverse complement strand
CCCCCAACCGGCCGCTTTGGAGACGGCAACTCTAGCCAATTGAGCTACTGCCCTTCGCGAGAGCATGGCAAAACCATAGGGAAAAGCAAACCCTCGTGAGCGTCGAAGTGTAGGGGCAAATAGGGGCTCAGGTCTAACTCGCGCCTGAGATACGGCAGACTTAGACCATGACCTCACGAATCTCATCCCGAATCGCAGCGATCGCTGAATCTGCCACATTGGCCGTAGATGCCAAGGCCAAAGCGCTAAAAGCTGCCGGTCGACCGGTTATTGGATTCGGTGCCGGTGAGCCAGATTTTCCTACACCGGAATACATCGTTGAAGCAGCAGCGGCTGCAACAAAAGTTGTTGCTAATCACCGCTACACACCAACACCTGGTCTTCCAGAATTGCGCGATGCAATCGTTGCAAAGACAAAGCGTGATTCCAACTATGAGATCACTGCTGATCAAGTTTTAGTAACTAATGGCGGCAAGCAAGCTGTTTACCAAGCATTTGCAACAATCGTTGATCCAGGTGATGAAGTTTTGTTGCCAGCTCCATATTGGACAACGTATCCAGAGTGCATCAAATTGGCCGGCGGAGTTACTATTGAAGTTTTTGCAGATGAAACACAAAACTACTTAGTCAGTGTTGAGCAGTTGGAAGCTGCACGCACGCCTAAGACCAAGGTTTTACTTTTCTGTTCTCCATCAAATCCAACTGGTTCGGTGTATTCACCTGAACAAGTAAAGGCAATTGGTGAATGGGCACTCAAAAATAATATTTGGGTCATCACCGATGAAATTTATGAACACCTTCTATATGACGGTGCTACTGCGCCAAGTCTTCCGGTTTTAGTTCCAGGTCTTGCAGATACTTGCATCATTTTGAACGGTGTTGCAAAAACTTATGCGATGACAGGCTGGCGTGTGGGTTGGATGATTGGGCCTAAAGATGTCATTAAGGCTGCAACTAATTTGCAGTCACACATGACTTCAAATGTTTCAAATGTTTCACAGCGTGCAGCAATTTCGGCGTTAACTGGCAACTTAGATGCAGTACATAAAATGGGCGAAGCCTTTAACCGCCGCCGTAAATTAATTGTTGACTTGCTCAATGAAATTCCTGGCTTTGTTTGCCCTACTCCCACTGGTGCTTTTTATGTGTACCCATCAGTGAAAGGCGTACTGGGCACAACAATTCGCGGAAAAACTCCAACTACTTCAGCAGAATTAGCAACGTTAATTTTGGAAGAAGTAGAGGTTGCCGCAGTACCGGGTGAAGCGTTTGGGCCTTCTGGTTATCTGCGTTTCTCATATGCCACAAGCGATGAAGACATCGTTGAAGGAATTGGACGAATCAAGAAACTAATAACCGAAGGTTAAATCTCTACACCAATTAAATTTACTTCGGCTTCCAAGGTAATTCCAAAACTTTCTTTCACTTGATCACGTGCTTTTCTGGCAAGCGATGCAATGTCAGCTGCTGTTGCATGTCCGGCATTAGTTAAAGCCAGCACATGCTTTGTTGAAATTCTGGCACCACCAACTTCATCACCTTTATGTGTGCCAGAGTTTTCAATTAGCCATGCTGCTGAAATCTTAACTCGTCCATCAGTAAGCGGCCACTTAGGTGCAGCATTTGGTAAAGAATCCGCATCCTGTTGGGAAATGATGGGGTTGGTGAAAAAAGAACCCGCTGACCAAGAGTCGTGATCATCGGGCTTTAAGAGCATTCCCTTTGCGGCGCGAAGTTCGAGTACGGCATCGCGGACCTGTGCAATTGGAGCCTTATCTCCTAATTCAATATTTAATTTCTTGGCCAATTCTCCATAAACAATTGGATCGCTAAATTCACCTTTACGGATTTGAAACTGGACTTCTAGAACTACATAGCGACCGGGGTGAGATTTAAAATGAGAACTTCGATATGAAAATTCACATTCACTTCTGGTGAAAGTCTTTATCGCTTTTTCCTTGCGATCATATGTACGAACACGAGTAATGAATTCACTTACTTCGTGTCCATACGCACCGATATTTTGAATAGGTGCGGCGCCGATAGTTCCCGGGATTCCACTGAGCGTTTCAAGACCAGCAAAACCTCTTTCAATACAGGTCAAAACAAAGCTGTCCCAGTTTTCGCCAGCTCCAATAGTTAATGTGGCACCGCTGCAGGCATCAACTTCGGATTCCACTGAATTATTTGAAATCCTTATTACAGTTCCTTCAAATCCAGAATCTGATACCAATACATTTGTTCCGCCGCCTAAAATTAAAACAGGCGAATCACCTGCAGCTTCAATCGCGGCAATAATCTCTTCTTGGGTCGAGACGTTGACAATTTTCTTAGCCGGGCCACCCACATGAAAACTGGTGTATTTAGAAAGCTCGGTCATGGTTTAAGGCTACCGACGTGGAGACAAAATTGCGCTTTTACCCCGATATTTTTCGAGGATACGGTCATAGGTCTTCTTTGATTGCACATCACGGTAGCCGGGATCTGCATCGTGATATCCATGATGTCGATCTTGATTAAGTGGTAAATCCATCTGCAATAACTTTCCACCGGCTTGGCGAATCTTGAGCGAAAATTCAATATCTGCATTGCGATAATAAACAGCTCGAGGATTGAAGCCACCTACCTCATGCATTGCTTCGCGATTAAAGGCCATAAAGTATGAAAAGAGAACATCGACTTCGCCATCGCCTTTGTCGTCAACACTGCGCCATTCATCGTCAATATTTACTAAACCTCCGCGCCAGCCAACGGCTACGTATTCACCTTTTGTAAGTTCGGCCACAACAGGGGTGATTGCATCACCCGTAAAGCGAGTTGAGGGATCCATGAGCACGACATATTTACTCGCAACTTTTTCTAGAAATACATTTGCGCAATCGGCCCAACTGGCACCTGGTGCCACAGATATTAAGTAGGTGCGCTTATCCATTTCCTCAAATAAATTGCCGGCATCCCCAATCGAAATGGTGGCCACAGCGCAATCGCTATTTGCTTTTACTGTCCTAACAGTTTCAAGGGCGTCATCAGTAAAGCCATCGACAATGATTCCGACAGTTACATCATTTTCAAGATCAATTGGGCGAATATCCCTAGCGAAAGGCAGAGTTATATACGGCTTCTTTTCACGTAGTTCATAACCTGTTGCTACATCAACAATTTCAAATCCAGCACGCAAGAGTTCGTCGCGATATTTATCGGCCAAAGCAAAATCTTTAGCGGCGCGGGCATCCATGCGTGCCTGCGCTAACTGGGTTACTGAATCTGGAATGCTCATTTAACTACTACTGCTTTTGCCATTCCTAAGACTTTAACTCCGGCTGAAGTAGCAGTGATTTCAAGTTTAAAAGTATTGCCATCAATTTCAATCACTGTCGCATTCACCGTTAGATCAACTTTTTCTCCGGCGGGCACAATTACTGGCTTAATAAATCGGGCAGAAAACTCGCGCACATTGGCACTTCCGCCAGCCCAATCACTTACGTACTTTCCGGCAAGGGCCATGGTGAGCATTCCATGTGCGATTACATTCGGAAGACCCACAGAAATCGCGAACTCTTCATTTTGATGAATTGGATTCTGATCACCACTTGCATCGGCATATGCCTTTAGTAAATCGCGATCAACAAAGAAAATCTTTTCCTCAAGCACCATTCCAACTTCAATCATCCGCGCACCACCAAAGTCGACCAGGATGAAACAACAAGTTCTGGGCCATTATGTAAATCGGAACGTACCGAAATAATTTCATTTCCTGCAGCTACTCGTAGGGTTTCAATAGTTGCCGAACAAGTGAAAACATCACCAGCAACAATCGGACGGAATATTTCAAACTTTTGGTCGCCATGAACTAAGCGTGACCAATTAACCCCAATTTCAGGTTGGGTCAAAATTGATTCATATTGTGAAAGTGAAATTCGAATTGAAAACGTTGGCGGTGCAACCGTCGTATTAGTTTCGCCAATGACAGCAGCAAAAGAATCTATTTCAGATTGAGTAACCGTAATTTGATCCACACCATGGAAGGTGCGCCCGACCGAATCGGGATTGATCATTAGCGAGTTTCGCGGTGAAGTGTTGAAGACTTGCAACGTGGACAGAACTTCTTAAGTTCCATACGGTCTGGATCGTTGCGGCGGTTCTTCTTAGTAATGTAGTTGCGCTCTTTGCAATCCACGCATGCCATGGTGATTTTTGGACGAACGTCCGCGCTCTTGCTTGCCATGGTCTTACTCCTTCTATCGATTACTAATCGGTTAACGAGGGCTTAGGTTACCCGAGCCTTCTCGATGCGCGAAATTCGCGCGGGTGGAACTAGTAGCGGAGGCGGGATTTGAACCCACGACACAGCGATTATGAGCCGCTTGCTCTACCAAGCTGAGCTACCCCGCCAAGGGTTGTGCTTGTAAAACAGATCTTCATTTGGTGAAGAACTCGTTTCGAGCCCCCCACCGGAATCGGACCGGTGACCTTTTCCTTACCATGGAAACGCTCTACCAACTGAGCTAGGGGGGCACTGGTTTTCCTTACTAGCGAATGGGAATCGTACAGGCAAAGAAGTATTTTGGAAAAATGCCTATTTATTGCGCTGGATTTAGCGTGATTTTACCGGTTGTCTCGCGGGCCAACATCGCCTGATGTGCCTGAGTCGCTTGGCTTAGTCCAAAAGTTGCGCCGATTACAGGCTTCAATTTTCCTTCGATGACCAATGAGAATAATTCAACTACAACATCGTGCAACATTTCTTTATTTCCAAAGCAGTGTGCCAACCAGAAACCTGAAATTGTTTTTGTTCCACCAATTAATACACCTGGGTGCAATGGAGTTGGCGCGGTACGTGAGGCCATACCAAAAGTTACTAAGCGGCCAAATGGAGAAAGGGCTTCTAGGCTTGCATCAAAAGTTTTTCCGCCGACCATTTCAAGAACAAGGTCAACATGCTTACCATTGTTTGCTTCCAAAATTGCAGCTAACAACTTGTCTTGGTCGGCTTCGATTACAACGTCAGCACCTAATGATTTTGCAAGTGCGCGCTTGCTTTCCGTTGATGCAACCGCAATAACTTTTGCTCCCCACATTTTTGCGAGTTGAATCGCAATAGTTCCAACGCCCCCGGCAGCTGCATGAATTACTACAGTTTCACCAGGCCTAACGTGGCCGAGAGTTTTCAAGATGTGCCAAGCAGTAGTTCCTTGAACCAACATGCACAGCGCTTGTTCATCACTTACGCCGACAGGAACTTCAATCATTGCTGCCGAATATGCAACGGCTTTCTGTGCGTATCCCCCACCGTCAACTGGTGCTAAAACTCTGCGGCCATTTGCCATTCCAACAACTTCAAGACCAGGAATCATTGGCAGTGTTTGTGGCGATAAATACGAGTTCTCAGTTTGATGTGTATCGGCATAATTAATTCCGATAGAAGTTACTTCGATTAGTTCCTGACCAGCTCCTGCAATTGGATCTGCAAGTTCAACAAGGTGCATTGAATCTGGACCACCGAATGCGGTGATCTGAATTGCTTTCATTTTTATCCCTTTGTTGAGCCGAGGGTTAGGCCGGAAACAAACTGCTTACGAAGAACGAAGAAGAGGATAACTGTTGGCGCAGCAACAATGCTGGCGCCAGCGGCTAGCAAGTTAAAGTCAGTGATGTACTGGCCTTGAAGCTGGCGAAGTGCTGAAGTAACTGGGCGCTTTGAATCTTCAGACATCAAAATCAAGGCCCAGAAGAAGTCGTTATAGATCCAGCAACTCATTAACACGCCGAGGGCTGCTAGAGGTGGGCGAAGCAGCGGCAACATCACGTTCCAGTAGTGCCTAAACACTGAGGCGCCATCGATGATTGCAGATTCTGAAATCTCCTTCGGAACTGTTTTCATATACGAGGACAGTACGAAGGTCGCAAAACCAACTTGGAAAGCGACGTGGACCAAAATAATTCCGAGATAGTTGTTATACAACAGAGAACGATTTCCGAATAAATCACCAATCTTTATGTATAACCAGAAAACTGGAATATACGTTAGAACGATTGGCAACATATTTCCTGCAGTAAACAGCAATAACAAACTTAAGTTGAATCTAAATGAGTAGCGAGAAACTACGAAGGCAATTAATGAACCTAAGAAAAGCGTTAAGCCAACTGCCGGAATAGTTACGTACAAAGTGTTCAAGAAATAATGAGTTAGTCCCATTTTTCTGAAAGCAGTGAAATAATTATCAAGATTTAAATGGCGTGGCCAAGAGAAAACGCCATTAGAAATAATGTCGTTGTAAGGACGAAGTGAAGTCCAAACTGTCCAGAGAATTGGAAAAATCCAAACAATGGCAAAGAAGCCGATAAATGCTGAAATGAAATTATCTTTGATCCGTTGCTTGTTTCGGTACTCTTTATTTTGGACGATCGTAGTGCTCACTTGAGATCCTCCTTGAATACATTTCGTAGGTACAAAAGAATTGGTCCAATACAAAGCACCAACAAGATAACGGCGTATGCCGCACCCTTCATTGAAATTCCCTGTCCGGCAAAGTTCTGGAAAACCAAAATGTTAAGCAAAGGCCAAGCCGTACTTGTTCCGTAAATAATGTAAACCAAGTCAAAAGCTCGAAGCGATTCAATAATCGTAATAACCACAATAATAATGTTGACCGGCCGCATCGTTGGCAAAATAATCTTCTTAAATGTTTGCCACTCAGTAGCGCCGTCAATTGCAGATGCTTCGCGTAGGGATGGATCTACTGATTTCAGGCCAGCTAAATAGAGCAACATGATGTAACCGATATGGCGCCATGAAGCTACGCCCATAATTACATAGGTATTAATGCTGTAATTGCCCCAAATTGAGACTGCATTGCCGATATCTCGGCCCATAACGCCCTGCACAAAACCGCCTGGCTGGAGCATGAAATTCCAGATAATTCCGATAATTGCTAGGGATAGCACCACGGGAATATAGAAGACGGTCTCATAAATCTTGTGGCCTTTGATTTTGCGATCAATTTGGTATGCCAACAAGATTCCAAGAGGTGTTGCAATGAAAGTGAACCACAACAACCAGATGAGGTTATTTTTTAACGCCTCATAAAAAACTGGTGTTCCAAAAAATATGTTTTTGTAATTAGCTAAGCCGGCCCACTTAATATCACTTACGTTGATGCCATTCCAATAAGTAAAAGACAAAACAATTGTGATTAATGCTGGAAGCCAAAGAAAAATAATTTGCATCAACGTTGGGATGCCTATAAATGCTGCGAGTGTAAATTTATCGTTTCGGGAAAGAGAACGGCGACTACGAATTTTTTTATTCGTAGTCGCCGTTTTCATTTCTTAACCTTAGCCTAATTCGTTAACTTAAACGAATTAAAGAGCTGGAAGTGCATCCCACTGCTTCTGAACGTTTTCAAGAATCTTTGTAACATCTTTTGGATTCTTAAGGAAGCTCTGAAGTGCTGGACCAACAACTGGACCAGCGAAGTCGCCGCGAGTATCGCGATCTAAGAAGAAGCCGATGTTCTTGGCTTCACCAAGAACTGCAAGCTTCTGCTTATTGAATGCATCGTAAGTAGAAGTATCAAATTCACTACTGATATAAATGCTTGTATCGCCAGCGGCAACAGCAGCATCAATACCTTCCTTTGATCCCCAGAACTGAGCAAGATCAGCGCCACCTTCAACGTTCTTTGCATTTGCTGCAACAGATACGCCGTCAAGAGGAGCATCGATTGAATCGATACCGTGCTCTGGATTCATTTCAGGGAATGCAACGATCCATAGATCGTCGTAATCTGCTTGTGACTTAGCCTTAAAGTCGTTAGCAAACCATGAACCCATCATCATTGCTCCAGCCTTCTTCTGTAGAAGAAGATCACGGCAACCATCCCATTCGATATCTAGGAAGTTTTTGTTCATATAAGGAATCAATTGACCCATGTGTGTAAATACATCTACAACCTTGGCATCAGTCCATTGTTCTTTTCCATTGAGCAAGTCAATGTGGAACTGGTAACCATTTAGACGCATGTTGATAATGTCGAAAGTTCCCATTGCTTCCCAGCCGCCCTTGTCGCCCATTGCATAACCGACAAGACCCTTCTTCTGAGTTGCTTCACAAAGCTTGATTAGGTCATCCCAAGTTGCGATATTTTCTGGATCTAGACCAAGCTCCTGCATTGTTGACTTGCGATAGTGCAAGCCCCATGGGTAATAAGTAGTAGGAATGATGTACTGCTTGCCATCCTTAGGATTTGTTGCACCTTGAATAGCAGCTGCAGAAAGTGTGCTTCCTAGAGCCTTTACCTGTTCTGACACATCTGCAAGAAGTCCTGCATCTGCGCGTGCGTTTGTACGCCATCCGGCCATCCAGCCGAATGCATCATCAGGAGTTCCCTGCATGATCTGCACGAAGTTATTTTGGAAGTCATCTGAGTTAACAGCCTGTGAAATTACTTTGTTACCAGTCTTGGCTGTATATGCCTCGTTGACTGCAACGTTAATTTTTGCACCGGCATCACTTAGATTTCCACGAATTGTGAAGTGGACATCTCCAGTAACTTTCTTCTTTCCACAACCGGCTAGAAGTGATCCGCCTGCTGCAAGTCCTACGCCACCGATTGCAGCACCCTTAAGTACTGAACGACGGGAAATGCCATTGTTTACGTCTGACATTGTGTTCCTTTTCTCTAGAGTCGAGCCTTTCGAAAGGTCATCAGGAAATGAGGGGTCAAGACCTGGTAACGCGCTTAAATCTAGGGGGCATTGTTACGCCTGGGTAGGGAGTTCAGATAACGAATTGGTTACTTTTGCGCATGCTTTTTGCGCTAATTTGCAGTCTTGTCCCACCAAATCGTTGCCAAATCCCTCGCTGTTGGTTGGGGATGGGCTTCTAAGAAGGACTTAATCTCGTCATCTCTGCTTTTATCCAGGCACAATCTGATTCGAGTAAATTCAATCAATTCATCTAACTCTTGCCCTGCACGCACTGGGGCAGCCCAGGATTTCAAATGAGCCGCTATTCCCATTTCTGCAAGAACATTTACAAGGTCTTTTGGGGTTGGTTTTAAAGGGCGATCTAAGTTCCAAAAATATTTCCATGCTGCATTCAAATTTGAAAGTGGATGGTGCTGTGGCATTTCAATCACAACTCTTTTATTTGCGTGGAGATTCATTGCACTTAAAAATGGAATGATGTCTCGCACGTTGTAAACCACATGATGAGCCACGGTGACATCTGCCTTTTCGACTTTTGCCGAAACTTCTGGCCAAAAACCTAAATAAACTTCTGAATCAATCTTTCGTGCACGCGCATTTTCAGTGAACATTTCAAGCATTTCATTTTGGTGGTCGACACCAATAACTTTTGCCGCTCTTTTTCCCATCGCAAATGCGGCAAGTCCGCCGCCACAACCAACGTCAAGAATCGTTCCATTTTCAGGTAGCGCTTCAAGAGCTTTTTCATGCGATGGTGTCATTTCAATCATTTGCGGAATTTGGAACAACACTGGTGGGTGGATCCAAGGAGATTCAGGTGCTTGATTCAAAATCTCTTGAGGAATCGCCCAGGCCTCTAGTTTTTCACGCCAAAGCTGAGAAGGAATCATTTTTCTTCTGCTGTGGAAGATTCAGCGATCTGCTTGCGCACATCATCCATATCTAGCTCTGCGACTTTACCGATTATTTCTTCTAATGCAGAAGCCGGAAGTGCCCCTGGCTGACTAAATAACAAAATACTGTCGCGAAAAATCATTAACGTGGGAATTGAAGTAATTCCTGCAGCGGCAGAAAGTGATTGTTCGGCCTCGGTATCAACTTTTGCAAATGTTAATTCAGGATACTTCTCTGACATTGCTTCATAGACGGGGGCAAATGAGCGACAAGGGCCACACCAAGCGGCCCAAAAATCAACAAGTACTGTCCCCTGCTTTGTAATCAACTCTTCAAACTGTGTCTCATTTATATCTACCGTTGCCATTTAATTCCCCGACTTCTTGCCGAACAGTTTGCTGAACATGCCTGGCTCTTTAGGATCCTTTTGGTGCCCCTGGCAGCGATCTTTCTTTGCAACGCCTTTAAGGGCAATCTCGATGTGATTACCGCATCCTGACCATGTTGGTTTTCCGCACTTGCGGCAAGTAGTTCTACTGCACATCAGTTGATCCCTTTTCTCTTAGTTGTTGACGAACGTTTTGTTTGCTGCTGGCGAATTAATCCAAGTGAGATATCCGCCATCAAGATTTACCGGGTTAAAACCAAGTTCTTTAAGAAGCATTGCCGCAGTATGGCCGCGCTGGCCCACTTGGCAGTTGACTAGCAATTTCTTATTTGTCAGTTCAGATTGGCGTTCTCGGATTTCATCCACTGGGATATTTATGGCTCCCGGAATCATGCCGCGACCACATTCACTGACACTGCGAACATCAACAAGGGTGTATCCCTTTTCAACATACTCATCAATCTGATCCCACTGTGCGATCTTTGTTAAACCAGAAACAATATTTTCAGCAACATATCCCAACATATTTACTGGATCTTTTGCAGAACTAAATGGAGGCGCGTATGCAAGCTCCAAATCTGCTAATTCGGGTGCAGTAATCCCCCCGCGAATTGCCGTGGCAATTACATCAATTCGCTTATCTACACCTTCCCGACCAACACCTTGTGCGCCAAGAATTTCACCCGTTGTTGGATTAAAAATTAACTTTAGGCTCATTTGTTGTGCATCTGGATAATAACCAGCGTGTGAACTTGGATGCGTATGAATAGCTTGGTACGGACGTTGCGCCGCTTTTAACTTCTTTTCATTCCATCCAGTAGTTGCGATCATCAAATCAAAGACTTTAACGATAGCGGTACCGATTGTTTTTACTGGGCGGATTGTTCGGCCGGCAATGTGGTCTGCAACCACACGTCCATGGCGATTAGCTAAATTAGCTAGTGGGACCAGTGTTGCGCTTCCATCAAGGGCATCAGTCTTTTGCGCAGCATCACCAACTGCATAGATGTCGAGATTGCTAGTGCGATTGAAATCATCAACTTGGATTCCATTTCGTGTACCGATTGTTAGTCCTGCAGCTTTAGCTAAACCTGTCTCTGGGCGAACACCAATTGCAAGAATTACGATCTCGGCCGGCACTATGTCTCCGTTGGAAAGCTCAACGCTATCCGCACCGATACTTACGACACTTGACCCAAGATAAAGATTGACACCCTGCTTAATCATTTCCTTTGCTACCAAAGTTGCAAGCTCTGGATCAAGTGGCATCAGCACCTGATCAGTTGCTTCAACCAGCGAGGTTTGAATGCCTTTATGAATTAAGTTTTCAGCGATTTCAACACCGATGAATCCCCCGCCGATTACAACCGCGTTCTTTGGCTTTGCACCTACTCGAGCTGCAATCTTTTCTACATCTTCAACAGTACGAAGCGTCATGCCTCTTTCGATTCCTGGGATCGGTGGAATAACAGGTGCTGCACCAGGGCTAAGAATCAACTTGTCGTAATCGAGTTCGTGTGTCTCGTGGCTATCTAGGTTTTTAATAGCGACGGTTTTCTTACTTTGGTTGATAGCCAGAACTTCAGTATTGACGCGCACATCAAGGCGAAAACGGGCATGTAAAGACTCTGGCGTTTGAAGCAAAAGAGAACTTTCCTGCTCGATTACGCCACCTACGTAATATGGCAACCCGCAGTTGGCGTAAGAAACATGTCCACTTTTTTCGATGACGATGATCTCTGCGTCGGCATCTAAGCGACGCAAACGAGTAGCGGCAGACATGCCACCAGCAACGCCGCCAATAATTACTACGCGCATTAGCCAGTCACCAGAGGAAGGCCACTAGCTTGCCAATCAGCAATTCCATTAGTTAAGTTGAAAAGATTCGTAAATCCAGCATGGTGCATAGTGTCAACGGCGATGCCCGAACGGCGACCGCTGTGGCAGTAAACAGCGTAAGTAGCTGTCTTATCTAACTTTGCGATTTCACTTTCAAACTGCATACCTTCAACATCAATATTGATTGATCCTTGTATATGTCCAACCATATATTCGCCAGGTGAACGTACGTCGATCGTGACTACACCTGACTCTGCAACTTTCGTTTCAAAACCAGCAGCATCTAGATTTGTTGCACTCGTAGCAGTACTGCAACCTGCTAGAAGTAATAGAGAAGAGACGACTGCTATAAGTTTTTTCATGATTCTTTCCTTATGCCAAAGATAAAAATAGTTTTTGGAGTTGAGCGGTAACCGCATCAGAGTTGGATTTACCTTCAACAATGCACTCTTTGAGGCTGGCTGAAATCAAAGTAAATGCGGCCGTATTAACCGCCTTTGAAACTGCTGACATTTGAGTCACGATCTCTTCGCAGTTGCGTCCTTCTTCCAACATGCGCGCGACTGCCCCTAACTGTCCTTGAGCACGCTTTATCCGCTTTGAAATAGCTTGGATTTGCTCTTCATCAGAGAGTACGTGCGCAATCTTTTTTGTAGCCATTTCTGCTCCTAGAGTGCTGTGGGTAAGTTACAGGAGCAATATTACAGATACCCCTAGGGGTATGTCAAACTCTACTAATCTTGGTGGTGACCTTTGCGGATCATGTTGAGCATCTTGATATTTATTGCCGCAAAGCGCCAAAGTTGAATTAATAGGTTCTTTCTAAAACGTAAGGTTTTCTCCGTTGGAAGTGGCGCATGAGCAATTGAGTCATTTGGATTTTCCATTGCTTTTCTCCTATTCCGGTATGAACTGCCAGCCCGGGCGGGCCTTGGCCTTGTAGATGAACATGTAGTGCAAAAGCAATTTAATCCAGTGGCCGCTCAAACCTATTTCTCCATAGGTATCTTTTAAGCTGCGACCGGTATTAGGGTATTTTTCATAATCAGGAACAATTGGAAACATTGTCATTGAAGCAGCTGATCCTTGAGTTAGCCCAGAGCCAGAGGATGCTACACAAGCCGCGCCCATTTTTGCCATCGAGGCAGAATGCGCATGAGCCTTATCGCCTTTTTCAATAAGTTCTTTAATAGACAAAATCGAGAGCTTGCCCATGATTCCTGATGGCATTCCGGTACGTGGTGGTGATGGTGCAATTACCGTTCCATTCGGTGACTTACGGGGTTTGGATATTTGATGAGGTGGTGCAAAAGCGATTCCAACAGCAAAAATGTTTGGATAGGTCGGGTTGCGGTAGGTACTTGGCCAATCCGAAGCCTTCCATTCTTCATAAGCTTTGCCTGAATAATCTGCATCCACTTTCATGAAACCGCTCGGTGCAAAGATTTGGGAGGAGATGTCATCCCCGGCTCTGTTAAAAGCCTGCAGATCTACGCCCCTAAAGGGTGGCAACAGCATTCCAAAATCAAACTCCAGCACATCTTTATTGCCATCAACTTGTTCATAGTAAATCTTGCCTGCTTCAACTTTCTCAACATGTGCGCCCAATATTGCTCGAACTCCACGTTCGCGAAATAGTGATTCTGTCCAGAGCTTGCTAGTAGTTTGAAATCCGCGTTGAGTAAAAATCATTCCGCCAACACCAAAATCGCCTAAATCAAACTCGTTTGTTATGTAGACAAGATCAGCCATATCCCGTACCCCAGCGGAGCGGAGTTCATGATCTACGTTAAAGGTATATTCGAATGCAGCGCCTTCACACGTACAGGTTCCGTGGCCTACACCAATCGCCAAAGTTTGTTTCGTGCCCGATTTCATGACAGCAATAACTTTTTTTAACGCCTCAGCCGCATCCACCGCATGACCCACGGTGCATACCGAAACAGTGTGCCCCTCAGGCCCCAGGCCCTGCGTTGCTGCAAAATTTAATTTCGGTCCGGTTGCATTAACTAAAAAGTCATACTCGATGCGACCAATTTCATTTGAGCGAGTTGAGTCGGTATACGCCACTTCGACAAAGGGATGCGCAGTTTTGGAATCACCTTCTGGGTAAATGCTCTTTGCCAGAGCTTGATGGAATTCAATTCCTTTGCGCTTATAAACCGGTGCCAACGGAAAGATAACTTGTTCTTTCTGCATCTTGCCAACGCCAACCCAGATATTTGAAGGAATCCAGTTGTAGTTTGAGTTAGGTGTGATAACGACAATCTCGTTACGTTTACCCAATAATCTTTTTGCATGAAGTGCGGCGGTATGACCGGCAATTCCTGCACCTAAAATAACTACGCGCGCCATTTAAGAACCTCTCCGTTGTCAGTAATTGAACACTGAAATTAATAGAATTAAATGGAAATCTTTGGGGCTAGCACTTACAACGATTTTGCTCAGGAACTCCAGCTAACGCCTCTTCAATATGTTGGCCACAGCCAGTCCAAGTGATTTTCTTACAAGCGTTACAAGTTGTTGGTGAACACATTTGTTGATCTCCTTAGTTGAATTGTGCTTCTAAGGAGAAGTTAGCATACCCCTAGGGGTATGCGCAAATATGTTACAAGCGGCCGGCTTGATGCACGCGCTTTAAGAATTCCTGGGTCTTTGGGTTTTGTGGATCATGCAGAACCTGCGCAGCCGTCCCTCGTTCCAGAATATTTCCAGACTCTAGAAAACAGACTTCATCGGCAACTTGGGTTGCAAAGCCCATTTCGTGCGTTGCTAAAACCATGGTCATTCCATCGCTCTTTAAATCTCGCACAATGCTGAGAACTTCATTGACAAGAACAGGGTCTAAGGCAGAAGTAATTTCATCAAGCAACAAAAGTCTGGGGTTAAGCGCCACCGAACGAATGATTGCTACACGC
Organism: uncultured Actinomycetes bacterium; assembly: GCA_903874255.1. Lineage (GTDB taxonomy): Bacteria > Actinomycetota > Actinomycetes > Nanopelagicales > Nanopelagicaceae > Planktophila. Next base: position 9,431 of record CAIQRN010000023.1, on the reverse strand, counting down.
TGTTGTTGGCCCCCACTAAGGCGATCTGGATATTGATCTGCTTTATCGGCTAAATCAAAACGCTTGAGGAGAGCAAGCGCAGCTGTGCTTGCTTCATCTTTATTTTTACCTTGAACTTTCATCGGGGCAAGGGTGATGTTTTCCAAAACTGTTTTATGTGGGAACAAGTTAAATGATTGGAAAACCATTCCCAGCTTACGGCGGACATCATCGACATTAATTAGCGGGTCAGAGATTTCATCTCCATCTAGAAAAATCTGGCCATCATCAATGGATTCGAGCAGATTAATACAACGCAGCAGAGTGGATTTTCCTGAACCTGATGCACCTATTAATACGGTCGCGGTGTGTTCTGGCACTGACAGAGAAAGGTTATTGAGAACAAGTTCGTTGTCGAATGATTTGCGAATATTTGAAATCTCTAGGACGTTAGTCATCAGATTGCACCTTCTGCACTCTGGGCATTAGTGCGCTGGCGAATGGCGCGGTCTGTGTAACGAGTCATAGGAATTGTGATTAATAAAAACAAAATAGCTGCAACAACATATGGTGTGTAATTGAAAGTTCGACTCGCATTTATCTGTGCAGCTCTAACGGCATCGGTTACGCCCAAAATTGAAACTAAGCCGGTGTCCTTTAGGAGTGAAACAAAATCATTAAGCAGAGGCGGTACAACGCGGCGAATTGCTTGTGGCAAAACTACATAACGCATTGTTTGCCCAGAAGTTAAACCTAATGACCTTGCAGCCGCGCGTTGACTTGGATGAATTGAGAGAATTCCGCTTCGAATAACTTCGGCAACATAAGCTGAATACGTGAGCACTACTGCAACTGTTCCAAGGAAAATAACATTGCTAGAAATGCCATGAAGGCGCAGTGCCGGCACGCCAAAGCCCACCAACAAAATTATCAAAATTAGCGGCGCACCGCGGAAAATATCAACATAAGCCGTTGCTAGGAATCTGAATGGTGTTAACGCTGGTGATTTTGTTGTTCGAAGTAGCGCCAAACCAAGTGCTATTACGCCAATACAAAAGCCGCCGATAAAGGTAAGTTGAAGATTGATCCAAAGACCTGCAATCACTGTGGGAAAAACTTCTCGCCCATAACCAACATCGAAGAAAGTTTTCTTTACAACTTCCCATCCAGGCGAAGTGAGCAGGACAACTAATAAAGTACCTAGAACAAGAGTGGAAGAAACTGCGGCAATTGTTGCTTGCCGTCTACTTATGCTTTTGCGTGCACGACGCCTTTCAATTTCACGTGAGCTTGGCGACCAAGCAGAGTTAATGCGCTCTGACATGGTCGCCAAACTACCGTGTTTAATTACTTTTTACGCTTATGGCTTCAATACTGGCGCGCCAGCATCGGTTGCAAGCCACTTATCTGTGATTGCAGCCAAAGATCCGTCAGCAGTTATTGCATCTACGGCGGCGGTCACACATGATGTGAGTGCATTGTCCTTAGATAGCAAGAGTCCGAATTGATCTCCGCTACCAGTTGAAGGAAGCTGACCAACGATTAGACCATTTGGAACTTCAACACCTGAAAGATAGAAAGCTGTTGGAAGGTCAACAACCAATCCATCAATCTGCTTATTCTTAAGAGCAGAAACGCCGGCAGCATTGTCATTGAATACTTGTGGCTTTGAACCAATTTGATTGCTGATTGCATCAAGTGAAGTAGTTCCAACTGCTGCACCTAGCTTTGCGCTCTTAAGATCTGCGATTGAAGTTTTTCCTTCAATCTTGCTTCCCTTGTAAGAAACAATTGCTTGAGGCGCGGTGTAGTAAGGAGATGAGAAATCAACTGCAGTTTGGCGCTCAGGAGTAATTGAGAATTGCTGCAAGTTAAAGTCGAAGTTCTTTTCACCTGGTGTTACCGCACTATCGAAAGTTGTACGAACCCAAACAACTTCATCATTTGTGAATCCGAGTTGCTTAGCCACTGCGTAGGCAACTGCACCTTCGAAACCATTTCCAGTTTCTGGCTTGTCGTCAATAATCCACGGATAGTAAGCAGGTTGTCCTGTTGCAATAGTTAATTTGCCTGATGTGACTGTTGCAAGATCAGCCTTTACACACGAGGCAGCAGAGTCACTTGTTGCTGAATCACTCTTGGCACAGCCCGATAATGTGAGCGCAGCAGCAATGATTACTGCGGCGAAAATTCCAAAACGTTTTTTCACGGTAGCTCCTAAAGGTGGATGGATATAAGCGAAGGCTATTCAGGTGATTCGGAGATGTCTACATGCAACTAATCTGCAAAAGCGGCTATTTGGCCGTATTTTCACGCCTTAATAGGGGGTTGGATATTTTTATTGTGCGACTAGACTTGTCCGACTATGGCTCAAAAACGCACTACTAAAGCGCCTCAACCCGATGTAACTATCGACCTTGTGGCCAAGGCCGCTGGCGTCAGCCGGGCCACGGTTTCGCGCGTTATGAATGGTTCTGCCAAAGTCTCACCTGAGCGTGAAGCTGCAGTAAAGAAGGCAATAGCAAAATATAACTTCACACCAAATGCAACAGCTCGGCGATTAGCAGGTGGACGAAGTGGGCTCATAGCTTTCTTGATGGAAGAGTCGAGCGAAGAGTTTTTCTTAAATCCTTTTTGGGGACTTGTAGTGCAAGGTTTCTCTTCAACAATTACCGAGGCGGGACTTCATCCGCTTCTTTTAATACGCCCTAAAACAGGATCCGATGACTCAATCTTTTCAACTCTGCGCGCAGGACAAGTAGATGGATTAGCTATCTTCAGTTGGCACCACTCGATTAAGACGTTTGAAAAACTTCTCGATCCCAAGATGGCCGTAGTTTTTGGTGGCGATCTTGGTGGATCAAAAAAATATACATTCGTAGACGTGGATAATATTCAAGGTGGATTACTTGCCACTCGTCACTTAATTGATCAAGGTTGTAGGAATGTACTTACGATCACTGGAGACTTAAAACTGCAGTCTGCACGCGATCGCCTTGAAGGTTTCGAGCAGGCAATGTCGGAGGCAAATCGTTCGATCTCTGATTCAATAATTATTCAGGGTGACTACACGCAGTCTAAAGCCGAAGAGTTGACCGGTAAGTTAATTAAGGACAAAGTTAAATTTGATGGCATTTTTGCCAGCAATGATCAATCCGCAGTGGGCGTCATAAATGTGTTGCTTCAAAACGGTATTGCAGTCCCTAAAGATGTAAAGGTTGTTGGCTTTGATGATTCACCAATTGCGTCTCGTAATCATCCGTCGATCACAACGATTCATCAGCCAATTCGCGAATTGGGAAGTGAAGTTGCAAAAAGCATTATTTCTATTCTTAATGGCGAAGATGTCGAAGAGAAAGTTCTAGATGTAAAACTCGTAAAGCGTGAGTCAACAGCTAGAACTAGGTAGCCTTAGAGACCGTTAGTAGAAACAATCTCTTTAAAGCGCTTTGCACTCGATTTAGGAGTTCGCTTCAAAGTTTGATAATCAACGTAGACAATTCCAAATCGCTTTGCATACCCTTCGGCCCACTCAAAGTTATCGAGAAGCGACCAAGCAAAATAACCCTTGACCGGAACCCCGTCAGCTACGGCCTTTTGCAGTGATTCCAAGTGTCTATTCAAATAATCTGTACGCTCTACGTCGTTTATCTCGCCGTTTAATACAACGTCTTCATATGAAGATCCATTTTCGGTAATCATTAAATACGGAATCTCTGGCCAGGTTTTGTGCACGCGTGTAACTAAATTGCCTAAGCCATGAGGCGTTACTACCCAACCCATGGCGGTTAAAGAGTTAGCTAAATCTGCCGGCGCACTTGTGTCTACACGCTGAGGAAATGGCATAAACCCGCCTTCAATATAAGGCTTATCTTCCGGGCGGGCTGAGCGCACAAAACCATCGGCATAGTAATTAATACCTAGGAAATCAGTTTGTACTTTAAGTAAATCTGCATCGCCGGCTTTGATAACATCCTTTTGTAAATCACCATACGTATCAAGAAGATTTTGAGGGTACTTCCCTGTTAAAAAGGCATCAATCCACCATCGATTTAAATTCTCATCAGATAACTGCGCAAATGCCAAAACCTCTGGATCGTTGTGGTCTTCAATATTATTGTTAGTCATATTCAAAGTTATGCCGACTTGTGCACTTGGTCTAACTGACTTAATTGCACGTGAGGCAGCGGCGTGCGAAAGTGCAGTGTGATGAGCTGCTGCAATAGCAAGTGAAAAATCTTTCTTTCCTGGTGCATGTACTCCGTTGGAATATCCAAGCCATGAAACGCACCAAGGCTCATTTAAAGTAATCCAGTTACTTACGCGATCTCCAAAGGCTTCTGCGCATGCTTTTGCATACTTTGCGAATGCATCAACAATTGATCTGTTAGCCCAACCACCTTTATCTTCCAAAGCTTGCGGAAGATCCCAGTGATACAAAGTGACCATCGGCTCGATATCAGCTGCGATTAGTGCATCAATGAGTCGGTTGTAAAAAGCAAAGCCACGTTCTTCGCGAACATCGTCGCCTGCAGGAAAAAGTCGTGGCCATGCAATTGAAAATCGATAGGCCTTAACGCCAAGATCTTTCATGATTTCAATATCTTCTGCGAATCGGTTGTAGTGATCGCAGGCAACATCACCTGTGTCGCCGTTTACAACTTTGCCAGGAGTTTTAGAAAACGTATCCCAAATACTAACTCCGCGGCCATCTACATCACTTGCGCCTTCAATCTGATAACTAGCCGTAGCAGTTCCCCAGAGAAAATTATCGGGAAAATGTTGAGTCATGTGCTTAGTTGTCCTATCCTGAATCGATTGAATACACGAGCATCGAAGGTGAAAACGGTTCCGCTTTCATGTACTATTGAAAGCGGTTTCATAGGGAAAAGCAAGTGCAAAGATAGCCTACCCTCGGATTTACTTAATCGTTATAAAGGAGCACAGGTGTGACATTTATTCCCCAACGCATTCTGCTCTGGTCAGAGGAATTCACTGACCAACCCTTTGACACCGTTGATCAAAAGAGTTGGAATTACGACCTTGGGGACGGTTCGCATGTCGGACTTGTCGGTTGGGGTAATAATGAACTCGAGTTCTACACGAAAGACGCAATCACAGTTCGCGACTCCTTAATCATCAAAGCGCAACACCAGGGAGCTAATAGTCCTATTGAGGCCTACTACGGCCCAGCAGAATGGACTAGCGGGAAAATTCATACTGCTAACAAAATTGGTTTCAAGTATGGCCACTTAGAAATACGCGCAAAAATGCCAAGCGGTAAAGGAACATGGCCAGCAATTTGGTTACTGGGGGCTTCACTCAATGATGGCATCTCGTGGCCCGCGTGCGGTGAAATCGATATTTTCGAAGGCACGGGAAATCACCCTTATCAAATTCAAGGAACGATTCATGGACCAGGTTATTTCGGTTCAGATGGTGCAACTAAAATCATTCAACACACTGAACAACTCTCAGCTGATTTTCATACATATGGCATCTCTTGGAGTGAAGATCGTATTGAGTGGTTCTTCGACGGCAAGAGCTACAACGAGATCTTGCGAAGCGATGAAGAATTACAAGGAAAAGAGTGGCCCTTTAATGCCGAATTTTATCTCATAATGAATTTGGCTATCGGGGGCTGGTTTGCTGGCGATGTTGACCCGGAACTTCGATCAGCACAACTTGAAATTGAATGGATTAAGTATTTTTCAGAAGATGGTATCGGCGAACTTATTTTGCATTAATGCTTTATTACTTCGCCAACACCATTAATTGAATACACTCGAATATAGTCAAAGGACATATCAGCCTTATTTAATGCTGGGTCTACATCTCCACCGAAGATTCCGCCCATAGCTAAATTCATGATTAAGTAGAATTCATGGTCAAAAACCCAGTCTTTATCAGTCTTATTTACGGTTGCATAAAGTTGACCATCTAAATACCAAGTCATTTGATCAGGTATCCAATCAATTGTGTAATTGTGATACTCGCTTGAAAATCCATTGTCCATGGCTATTGTTCCGCCACGTCCCCCGCCGGCCGAAATTGGTCCATGCAAAGTTCCATAGTTAGTTTTTGGATCTCTGCCCAAGAGTTCTACAACATCGATTTCACCGCAGCCCGGCCAACCACGATCATCGATATTTGCTCCGAGCAACCAGAATGCTCCCCAGGTACCTGTTCCAACTGAACCTTTAATACGTGCTTCTATGCGACCGTATTTAAATCCGACTTTATCTTTGGTTACAAACTTAGAGGATATCCACTCACAGGGTGCTTTGTAATAACAGTTATATGCATCAGCACCTTGACGTGTGGCATTTATTGTCAGGGCTCCAGTTGCATCAATTGAAGACTGCGAATCTACATACCATTGACGCTCTTTGTTGCCCCACCCTTTATTTCCATACTCAACGCCGTCACCATTTTGTGGAACCCAGACCGCGGGATCAACTTTGGAACCAGCAGCACTATTAAATTCATCGGCCCAGATTAAACTGTATTTGCGCTCCTTCAGTGGAATAGTTATTCCAGATGTATGAGCAGAGGCAGATGAATATCCTTTTGCAGAAAAACTAATTGAGGCAGTTATTTCAGAATCTTGATCAGCTGTCGCAACTTCATGCGTAAGGCCTGTTGCGTCCGTTAATTCAAACGGTCCTCTAAACCAAGTCACCGTTGCCTTGGCATTTGCCGGAACAGTTTTTGGGAGATTTACTGCAATGACCGTTGATGTCGCATCGGTATATGTTAAAGAAGCTGCACCAGAAACAAAGATTTGCCCAACAATAATTATGTTCGATGGTGAATTAACGCCGCCCACTGATTCGACATATTGAACTTTTGATCCTTTTTGTTTTGCAGTTGGTGAAAAAGTATTTTTGCTTCCGCTGGCTTTCTTGCCATTTACGAGCCATTTATAAGTGCTTTTTGCGCCTGAAGCCCACTGAGCTGGAATTGCCGTAATTGTTTTTCCATTGCTTGCAACAGTGATCACGGGCGCTTTGAGCACCTGACCTGCTGCTTGCACAGGAATGGAGGTAAATAAAGTAAGAAGTAGAGCGGCGATGGTTCCAAGAATTACCTTGGAACCAATCGCCGTTCTCCCATCAACTTTTATATTGATTACAGATTCTTCTCTCTTTATGGCTTAACGATGTGAGCCCAAATAATATCTTTGGTCTCATGTGTTTCGTCGGTGCCTAAGTGAGCAGTAAGTGTGATTGTTGAGAACACACTGGATACTGATTTAGGTTGTTCAACATTGAGGGCAGATGGCTTGGCTTCTGCTGAACTTGCACTGTTGGTATTAACCAAAGTGAAGCTCACGTCACCATTGTCATCTGTAATTCCCGCGATCTGAGTTTCACCCATATCAGTTGAGTGTGGAGTGACGGTATAGACAACTCCGTTACGGGTTAACGTAAAGGTTGCTGACTCATTGCCTCCATAGTTCTTATTAACAATTAGCCATACGTTGAAGAATGGAACTGCCTTCTTGGTCTTTGAGTCAGTCACGTGGTACTTAAGTGTGATTGTTGATCCGGCAGTGAAGTACTTGTAGAACACACCAAGTCCACCATCAGCCTTACCGTAGTACTGATCCCAGTGATTCTTGACAGGGTCAGAGCTGAAGTCGATGTAGTCAACTGGGGCTCCACTTGCATCTTTAACAAGTGCTGGTGAAACCAAACGCATTGTGACATCCGTTGGGTTACCAGAGTTTGCTGCAGACTTACGAACGTACTTACCTACGCGAGGTAGTACTGCAGTTGCAGATGTTGACTTCGCTGTTCCGTAAGAATTACCTGCATAAGTTACGCAATTAATCAGTGCGATATGGCCCGCATTCCACTTGGAAGCAATCGTCCATGACGCTGATGAAAGCGAAGCTGAATCTGCAGGAACATCAAGTTGCTTGTAGATAGGTGCTCCGACGAAATCTCCGTAGCGCTTACCTGAGATCAACTTGTGGTCAACGAACAAGTAGAACGCTGCAAATGTTGCATCGCCACTTGCAGTTGGAGCTTCGCAAGTTATCTTATTTGTATTCAAGTCAGAACTTATAGTTGCTCGTGCGCTACTGACCAACTTGTAAGCAAGTGGGTTTTCTACGACGGGAACTACAGGAGGTGGTGTATATCCTGCAGGTGTGTAGAAGTATGGCCACAAGTTATCGATGGTTTCATTCTGCATTGCTGCATCATTTACTCCATGGGTATCACCACTTCCAGTACCCGTTGTTGGGTAGAAGTTTGATTTAGTGACTGTTCCAGTGAGTGTGCCTGGCGCAGAATTAGCACTTGTAGGTGGGTTTGAACCTGTCGCATTGGTATTCACCAATACGAAAGTCACATTTCCTTCAGAATTCGTCGTGCCAGTCAGCACGGTTTCAGCAGTGCCTGCTGGCCAATCACCAGGGTTAGCTGGTGCATTTGTGAATGAGGCATTTGAATTGCTGTACTTCTTGCCAACAATCAAACTAATTACTTTTCCAACTACAGGATCACCAGTTACTCCAATTTCACCGTTGTCTACGTGGTAAGTAAGAGTTAGGGTTGATCCAACCTCTGTGTAATAAACATACGCCTTATCAGAAAGACCGTTTGCAATCGCTTGAGCTCCTGAGAAGTCACCCTTATAGAAGTGCTCCGTATCATTGTAACTATTGTCGAGAGTAAGCACTGGTGAAATAAGTTTGATGTTGTAGTGAGTTGATCCACCACCGCTTCCGCCGCCACTTCCTGGTGTGGTAACTGCCGGTGTTGTTGCGCCATTGAATGCAACATCATCGAAGTACCAGATTGAGCCTTGGGTAAATAAATCACCGTCTTGCCAATCAGGCATAATTGAAAGCATGTTGTAGGTATTAGCTGCTGAAAATGCTGCTGTACCAGGTGCTTGATTTAAAAAGTTAAAAGTCAGTGTTTGCCAACCTGGAACAGTTAAAGTTGTTGAGTTAGTTTCCACTGAAATAGTTGGATCTCCTGCTTTTTCTGCTTTCAAACGAATATTCTTGTTTGCAGAAGGTGCAAACACATTCATTGTAATTGTAGTTTTACCTGCTGAAACAACAGTTGTTGAAGTGCCACCAAAGTTTAGGAAGGTAGTTCCGGACCATTGAGGAGCACCTTTAATAAACTTCATTGCTTTGGTATTTCCAGTAGAACCACCCGCAGGTGCATTCTCAAGTGAAGAAGTTGCAGGAGAGTCACCGTAGTCACCCTTCTGAATTCCCGGAGGAAAACTGCCTAAGAAATATGGAGTTGTATCTGCCGGTTCAAAGGTGACAAGAGTTGCCGGTGCATCGCCCCCACCGGGTGCAATAACCAATACCCCTGCTGGGAAGTGAACATCATCTAGATAATAAATCTCACTAGCTCCGGCATTGTTAAAGTCGAAGAAGATCGAGGCTTTGTTATAGATATGGCTGTTGTTTGCAAATG
>CAIQRN010000022.1 GCA_903874255.1 uncultured Actinomycetes bacterium | reverse complement strand
TGTGCGCATAACGGTAAGCATACGCTCAGCCTGCAAGAAGTTGAAGCCGTTGCGCTCTACGATAGAGACCTTGAAATACGTTGCGTAATGCGCAATTAAAAAGGAGCTATGAGTGCCTAAGTCGTGGACTGATGATGCGCCAACACCAGTTGTGTTGCAAGACCATGCGCATCTAAGAGATTCCTTTTTCTACACACTGAAACGTCGATTGCTTGGTAATCCTCTTAATCGACACTCTTTGGGCCATCAAAGATTAAGTAAGAGGTACGCACTTGGAATCCTCTCGAGTGACTGCATCTCGTCATCAGCATATGGTTCTGAACAGATTTTGATTGCTTTGTTGCCAGCTTTTGGTTTGGCAGCATTTTCAATTCTTATGCCAATGACTGCCGTAATTTTGGTGATTCTTACAATAATAACTTTGTCATACCGCAATGTGATTAATGTTTACACAAAAACTGGTGGCGCTTACATTGTGTCGCGCGATAATTTTGGACCTGTAGTCGCACAGATCGCTGCTGTGGCCTTAATGCTTGATTACATCGTGACCGTTGCAATTCAATCCGCGGCGGGTGTTGCTGCAATTATTTCAACTTTCCCTTCTATGCACTCTTGGAAAATTCCAATGATTTTGTTTGTGATTGGAATTTTGACTTATGGCAATTTACGTGGAGTTAAAGAGGCGGGCAAAGCTTTCGCACTCCCAACGTATTTCTTCATCGGTTGCATGTTCATTGTTTTTGGTATGGGCATTTATCGCGTTCTAAACGGATCACTCGAAACTTTGGCCACAAACAATCCTGGCGCTGTACCTTTGGGGGAAAGCCATGGACTTCTCACTTTCGCCGCAATTTTTATTTTGCTTCGTGCATTTGCAAACGGTGGATCATCACTAACGGGACTTGAAGCAATTTCTGATGGAGTTGCTTTATTTAATCAACCAGAGCACATAAACGCCCGTCGCACTTTGTTCATAATGAGTGGACTCCTTGGTAGCTTGGTTCTGGGAGTTTCTTGGTTTGCTCACAAGATTCATGCCATGCCATATGAATCTGGGACCCCTACTGTAATTTCCCAGATTGCTAAAACTATTGTTGGAAATGGCGTTTTTGGACAAACTATGTTCGTGCTTGTGCAGGCCGCAACGATGTTGATTCTTTTTGCGGGTGCAAATACAACCTATAGCGCCTTTCCATTGCTCTGTAATTTCGTTGCAACCGATGGTTACCTTCCACGCCAGCTGACAAAACGTGGTCATAGATTGGCTTTCTCAAATGGAATTTTGTTGCTTTCTGGCGGCGGTATTTTTCTAGTTCTCTTCACCGCTGGCTCCGTAGAACATTTGGTTGCTTTCTACGCACTCGGTGTTTTCACAGGCTTTACTTTGGCTGGGTTCGGAATGGTTCGGCATGCATTGCGCAACAAAGTTGGACATTGGAAAGCCAAGGTTTTCATTAATGGTCTTTCTGGTTCCATTTCTGTGCTGGTCGTAATTATTTTTGCAGTAGTTAAATTCACCGAGGGTGCATGGTTGGTTGTAGTCACAGCGCCCGTCTTGGTAATCACTTTCCTGCGTTTACGTCGGCAGTATGACCGTGAACAGGAAGCGCTTGCAGTAAAGGGTCATCAAGAGCGGGCAACTTCGATAACTCGCCATGACGTTACCGTCTTAATCGATAACGTAGATATCGCAACAGTTGGAGCAGTTAGATACGCCCGAAGCTTAAAGCCGCGTAATCTTGCAGCGGTTCACTTTGTTATTGATGATCGTCATGCAGAAGAGATTCAAAGAGCTTGGGCGGCATCGGATGCTTTAGATGACGTGACCCTTGAACTTATAGATTGTCCTGATCGCCGTTTGGCTAGTTCTGCTCTTGATTATGCAATTCGTATGACAGAAAAAGAAGATGTTGAATTAACTTTATTGTTACCGCGTCGCTCCTACTCTCGTTTCTTAGGGCGTCTGCTCCATGATCAAACCGCAGAAGAGATTGCCGCCCCTATTTCACAACTTCCTCGGGTTGTAGCAACAATTGTTCCTTTCGACGTTGATCGCATTACATCGGGCGAGAAACTTGAAGTACATCATTCGCATGAAGTTAAAACCGAATTGAAGCCAACTACGCCAACGCCAAAGAAAATTGTTCCGGGTGATGTTGAACCTATAAGTCACTATGCTGAAAACGTTACGAAAATCGGTGACATTGAATGGCGCAAACGTGCACAAGTACAAGGTCGAGTCACATCAATTAAGAGTGCACCTCGCGGTTCATCACCAGCTTTGCAAGTTGAAATTTGGGATGAAACCGGTGGTGTCTCACTGCAATTCTTAGGACGTCGCGAGATTGCCGGACTCGAAGTTGGATCTCAGTTGCGCGCCGAAGGAATGGTTGGAGAAGATGACGGATCTATGGTGATCCTTAATCCTTCTTACGAACTCCTTGTATAAATTCAATTAGCAGCGCGGAGCATTCCTCGGCTAAAACTCCTGCACGGACTTCGACTTTATTTATTGAACGTGGATCTCGCAGTAGATCCCATACAGAGCCAACAGCTCCAGCTTTTTCATCCCATGCACCGAATACAACGGTAGAAATACGCGATTGTGCGATTGCGCCAGCGCACATGGGGCATGGTTCCAGAGTTACAACAAGTGTGTGATTTTCTAATCTCCACTCGCCCAGTTTTTCTGTAGCTCGACGTATCGCAACAATTTCTGCATGTGCCGTTGGATCATTAAGTAATTCGCGTTCATTGTGGCCGGTTGCAACAATTTCGCCGTTGGCATTAACAATAACAGCGCCTACTGGCACATCACCGCTTGCACTAGCTTTGCTTGCAACAGTAATTGCCGCGCGCATTAACTCTTGATCACTCACAGTTCTAATAGCTCTGCAAACTGATCGCCAAATCCAAGTCTGTTAGCAATCGCTTCAAGTTGTTCATCTGGAAATAACTCTTCGTCATCGCATAGCGCTGAAATTTCCATTCCGCTTAAACCCAAGTCGGCAAAGATTTCTAATTGACCAATGGGACCAGGCTCTTCATCCTCTTCAGGTAATGGAATGTCAGCAATTTCTAAAAGTTCTTCCGCAACTTCGTAATCAAGTGATGCGGTTACATCGCTCAGGAAAAATGAGATATGTGAACCGAGCACACGAATTACAATAAAGAATTCTTCGTCAATTGAAATTAGCGCAATAGATCCACCATTGGTTTGTTGTGACTTCAATCGCGAAATAACTTGGCCAATATCGTTAGGGTCGGGCAGTAATCCAAGAGTCCATCGACCGTCTTCATGCCAGGCAGCTACAGCAATATCTAACTCATTTACCGGACCGACTATTTTTGAGTGCTCCTCCTCCAAGACATCGAACGCCTCGATATCTTCTGTGAGGTCATCATCAAAATCAGCCATGTTCTAATACTTTCACTCATTGGAAAGGATTGAAAGCCCTGTAAGGTAATGCCTATGAAAGTACATGTTGCCAATCACCCACTTGTTTCTCATAAATTGACGGTTTTACGCGATGAACGTACTGATTCACCGACTTTTCGCCGATTAGTCGAGGAACTTGTGACACTTCTTGCATATGAAGCAACTCGCGACATTCGTACACACACCGTTGAAATAACCACGCCAGTTACAAAAACAAAAGGTTTAAAAATGGCCGAACCGCGTCCGGTTGTCGTGCCAATTTTGCGTGCTGGGCTTGGAATGCTTGAAGGTATGAGCAAGTTAATGCCAAATGCTGAGGTTGGTTTCCTTGGCATGGTGCGCGATGAAACAACACTTAAAGCTAGTACCTATGCCAACCGTTTACCTGAAGATCTTTCAGGTCGACATGTATTTGTTTTAGATCCGATGTTAGCAACTGGTGGAACTTTGATTGCTGCATTCCACTATCTCCTTGATCTTGGTGCAACAGAAATCACGGCTATCTGTATTTTGTCGGCACCTGAAGGAATTAAGGCAGTTCAAGATGAATTTTCCGGGAGCAAGGTGCCAATTAATATTGTTACTGGTGCACTCGATGAAAAACTTAATGAAAATGGATACATAGTTCCTGGACTTGGCGATGCAGGCGATCGTCTTTACGGAGTTGTGTAAATGGCGGCAACCTCACCTGGATACGGAATCACCATCCGTGTTGAGGGTCCACCATCTTCACAGCCAGTTGCGCTTGCTACAACTGTAATTACTGCTGCGGGTGCAACTATTACCGCACTCGATGTTGTTGAATCATTGCTTGAAAAAGTTGTTATTGACATTACTTGCGACACAATCGATTCTGCGCATGCGGATCAAATCACTGTCGCCCTCGCAAAAAACCCTGATTTAACGGTTCGCAAAGTAAGTGACCGCACTTTCTTGCTACATCTTGGTGGAAAAATTGAAATTCAATCTAAGGTTCCACTGAAAACTCGAGATGATTTATCGCGTGCATACACTCCTGGAGTTGCGCGAATTTGTCAGGCAATTGTGGCCGACCCTGCCGATGCACGTCGATTAACCATTAAACGAAACACAGTTGCAGTTGTTACTGATGGTTCAGCAGTATTGGGCTTAGGAAATATAGGTCCAGCTGCTGCATTGCCCGTAATGGAGGGTAAAGCCGCTTTATTTAAGCGCTTTGCAGATGTTGATGCTTGGCCTGTCTGTTTAGATACACAAGATGTCGATGAAATTGTGCGCACTGTTCAACTCATTGCACCTGTTTATGGTGGTATCAATTTGGAGGATATTTCTGCACCACGCTGCTTTGAAGTTGAACGAAGATTGCGCGAATTACTAGACATTCCAGTTTTCCATGATGACCAACATGGAACAGCAATCGTTGTACTCGCCGCTCTCCGTAACGCGCTTAAATTTGTGAAAAAGGATTTGGGCGAAGTAAAGATTGTTTTGAGTGGTGTCGGCGCGGCAGGAAATGCAATTGCCCGCTTACTCACTCTCAATGGTGCAAAAAATATCATCGGTTTTAATCACCACGGAGTCATTCATGGTGCGATGAAATCTGATGACTCTATGCAGCAATGGTTTATTGACCACAGCAACCCAAATAATTTCCAAGGCTCTATGCCCGAAGCTCTAATCGGGGCCGATGTATTTATCGGTGTTAGTGCTCCGAATATCTTGAAAGAGGCGGATATTTCACAGATGGCGCCGGCTTCAATTATTTTTGCACTTGCAAATCCTGATCCCGAAGTTGATCCTGTTATTGCGCGCAAATATGCAACGGTTGTTGCCACGGGCCGTAGCGACCAACCAAACCAAATTAACAACGTTTTAGCTTTTCCTGGAATCTTTCGCGGTCTACTTGATGCAAATGCACACAAAATTACCGATAAATTGCTCGTGGCAGCGGCGGAAGCGATTGCAGACTGTGTCTCACCCGAGCAGCTAAATGCTTCTTTTATTGTTCCTAGTGTTTTCGATCCAAACGTCACCAAAGCGGTAGCTGCGGCGGTAAAAAAATCAGTGTGATTGAACTAGCGGCATCCTTTGATGCCCAATTGGCGCCACTTGCACCTTTTCTTATTTATCTGATTTCTGGTGGGTTGATTTTCCTTGAAACCGGCGTACTTCTTGGTTTTTTTCTTCCCGGCGATTCCTTATTATTTAGCGCGGGCCTTGTTGCAGCATCGACGAAAAATGTAAATATAGTTTTGCTTGTTGTAGTAATTTTCTTAGGCGCATTCTTTGGCGATCAAGTGGGATTTGTCTTTGGAAGAGTTATAGGACGGCCTTACCTAGAAAAGCATAGATCTGCTCGAATCCAAAGAATGGTCGCGAATTCGGAGCGTTTTTACCAGCAAACTGGTTGGTGGGCTGTTGTTGCCGCCAGATTTTTCCCTTGGATTCGAACTTTCGTTCCACCTATTGCTGGTGCATCAAGAATGAACTATTACAAATTCTTGTCAGCAAATGTGTTAGGGGCTTTACTTTGGGGGGCTGGAATAACTCTTGCCGGATATTACGCGGCAACGATGCCCTGGGTTAAAACATGGTCCTATGCAATTGCAACTTTCTTTATTTGTGCCTCGCTGGTTTCTTCACTCTTGAACTACTTACGCCACCGGCAATAACGCCTAGATAAGTCATTACGATTCCGCTGACTAGATAAGTGCTCACATGCACTCCATCTGTTGGTGAGACTAAATCAATTAGTAGCGATCCAACTAATTGACCTCCAACACTAAAGAGCGTAAAAGTTAATACGCCTAAATGTTGAACAATTGTTGAAGTAAATGCAATATAGATAACGCCAATTACTCCGCCTGTATAAATCCACCAAGGACCAATAGGTAATGCAACAAGATGTATTTTCCCAATAACCACGCCACCAATGATTAATAAAACTAATAGAGAAGTTCCAGTAATAAAGTTAAGAAGTGATGTTGTGAAGCTTTGATGTGAGTACTCATTTATCTGTCCATTGAGCGCGCGCTGTACACCAACAACTGCGCCAGCAATTGTTCCTAAAAGCACGGCAATTAAGGAAAGATTTTTGGCATCGATACGATCAAGAACCGAGACAAAAACAGCTAAAACAGTTAGAACTGCAGCAGCAACTCGTCGACCTGAAATTAGCTTTTTTCCGCCACCGGTCAGTCCAATACGATCAACAATAAGCGAGATGGCCGTTTGGCCTGCAATTGATGCGACTGAATAAATTGCAACACCAATAAGCGGCACGATATTTGTTTGAATTGCCACAAAAGTGCCACCCAATGCACCTGCGAGAAGTTTCCATTGTGCGATTTCTTTTCTTGAAACTGCACCGCGAAGATTCTTAATTCCCTCCTTAATGGCTGGATGGAAGATGGCAATTACGGAAATGATTATCAGACCGGAGCCAAAAGAAACTAGTGCAGCTTCCAAGCCATTGTTAATCCGATGCGATAATTCACCATTTGCACGTGCTTGCAGTGCAATCATTACTCCAGAAAGAGCTGCAAGTATGTCTAAACGCATGAACTAATGCGTACCGCTGAATTCACGCTTATCTGCAATCCAATCCATCAGTGCGAAAAGTACGCCGGAGGCAACAAAAGTAAGGTGAATAACAATTCTCCATTTGGTACCTGCGCCAACATGGTCTTGGCCAGATAATTCAATAAAATCTTTAAGAAGTTCAATTACTGAAATCGCAACAAGTGAGCCAATCAGTTTTATTTTCAGTCCACTAAAATCGATTGTTCCCATCCAGTGTGGGCGATCTTTAGATCCTGCAGCTATATCAATGCGGGAAACGAAATTTTCATATCCTGCAAAAATCACCATGAGTATCAGGTTTGCAAGCAAAGTTAAATCAAGAAGAGCTAATAAATCCAGAGTAAAGCTCTGTGGTGTTGCCTCGCCTATTTTGACTGCTAAATGATAAAACTCAACGAGGAATCGGTAGCCGAGTAAAACTAATGCGCCAACTAATCCAAGATAAAGGGGCGCTAACAGAAATCGAGCACGGAAGAGAATTACTTCTACGGTATGGACGACATGATTCATAATGCAAACTTTAACTCAACCTTCAAGCAAAAGAGTGGTCTGAAGCCATTCCTCTTCTAGTTTATTTTTCTCCAAACGTGCCGTAGACAACTCCGAATCAATTTCGTGGAGGCGGTTGGCGTCAAAAGCTGCAGACTCTTGCTCTTTTTCTAACTCACTAATCCTTATGTCGGCTTTTTCCATCTGCCTCTCTAAGCGAACTTTGTCTTTCTTAAGTTGGCGCTCTTCGGCAGCGTTTGAACTCTTTTTCTCTTTCGCAACTGTTTGAGTGGGTTGCAATGAATCGTGCCGGAGTTCTAAGTACTCATCCACACCTCGCGGTAAATCACGTACTTTCTTATCGCCTAGGAGCCCTACGAATCGATCACACACTCGCTCTAGGAAATATCTATCGTGAGAAATTACAATCAAAGTTCCACCATAACTATCCAGTAGATCCTCTAATTCGGTCAGAGTCTCAATATCAAAGTCATTTGTTGGTTCATCGAGCAATAAAACATTTGGGCTATCCATTAGTAAACGCGTCAGTTGCAGCCGACGCTTTTCGCCGCCAGACAAATCTCCGACTGGGGTCCATTGAGATTCACGGTCAAAACCTAGCCGCTCACACAATTGTGACGCTGAAAGTTCACGCCCGCCACCGATTTCTACCCGATTGGCTATTTTTTCTACTGCCTCTAATACCCGCCACGTAGGATCTAATTCATCAAGGTGCTGAGTTAAGAATGCAGCTTTAACCGTTACGCCTGTTACCAGTTTTCCTGCGGTAGGTTGAATTTCTCCTACCAAAGTTTTCATAAGAGTTGTCTTGCCTGCACCATTGATGCCGACGATTCCGATTCGATCCCCTGGGCCAACATTCCAATAGAGATCTTCGATTAATTCATTATCACCAAGTTTTACTTGAAGGTGATGGGCTTCATAAACCGTTTTTCCTAAACGATTTAACGCAAATTTTAGTAATTCACCTTGGTCACGTGGTGCGGGTTCATTTGCAATTAAAACATTGGCTGCATCAACCCGAAATTTTGGTTTAGTTGTACGCGCAGGTGCACCACGGCGAAGCCAAGCAAGTTCTTTCTTAATCAACATATTTCGGCGCTGATCCATTACAGATGATTGGCGAGCGCGTTCGGCTTTGGCTAAAACAAATGCACTGTAGCCACCATCATATTCTTCGACTTTTCCATCAACGACTTCCCATGTCCGATCTGTTACAGCATCAAGGAACCATCGATCATGCGTTACAACTGTGACAGCTAAACCTTTGCGATTATTCAAATATGAGGCCAACCAAGCCACACCTTCTACATCTAAATGATTTGTTGGTTCATCAAGCAAAATTAGATCAAGTTCATTAATTAATAGTTTTGCAAGACCAACTCGGCGGCGTTCGCCACCTGAAAGTTGACCAAATTTGCGATCAAATATGTGGTCATCAAAACTTCCAAACAAACCCGTAAAGACTTCGCGAATATTCGGCTCGCTTGCCCACTCATGTTTTGCGGTATCCCCAAGGACAACTTCGCCAACTGTGCTTTCTGGGTTGGCTAAATCAACTTGTGACAACAGACCAATTCGTGCCGAGTTTGATTTTGTTACCCGGCCAGCATCAGGGGATTCAACACCAGCAATAACTTTCATTAAAGTAGATTTGCCGGAACCATTACGGCCCACGATTCCAATGCGATCGCCCTCAGAAATGCCGAGTGAGACGGCAATTAAGAGCTCTTTGATATCAAAGGCCTTGGAGACCTCTTCAATATTTACAACATTGCGCGCCATGATGGGAGAGCGTACCTTTCCTCTATGCATGTAACTGACCGCGAATACGCTCTTGAGTTAGATAGAACGGACCCGCTTGCACATTTCAAATCACAGTTTGTGGTGACCGACCCAGAAATGTGTTATTTAGACGGTAATTCCTTAGGCCGAATCCCTAAAGCAACTATTGATGCAATCAATGATTTTATGGTTAAAGAATGGGGCCCGGAAGTTGTTACTGGATGGAGCCATTGGGTCGATGAAGCCCAACCTACAGGGGATTTATTAGGCGCCGCAGCCCTTGGCGCGGGCCCAGGACAAGTGCTTGTTTGCGATACAACTTCCATTAATTTCTATCAGCTGTGCCTTGCCGCAATTCATGCACGTCCTGGGCGAACAACAATAATTACAGATGCAGCTAACTTTCCTACGGATCGTTACATACTCGATGGAATTGCTAAGCAATTTGGATTGAACTTAGTAATAATCGACAACGAAAACCCTGCAATCGCCGACCATGAACGCATCACACCAGAAATACTTGCCCCGTATTTAAATCAAGACGTTGCACTCGTAACTTTAGAAGTCATTCAATATAGATCCGGTGCGCGCACAGATATAAAAGCGATTACAGATCAAGTTCGTGCAATCGGTGGCTTAGTTGTATGGGATGCAAGCCATGCAGTTGGAGCAATCGAATTAGATCTCGATGCTAACGGCGCCGATCTCTGTGTGGGTTGCACTTATAAATATGGAAACTCTGGCCCTGGGTCACCGGCCTGGTTGTATGTGAGTAAACGGGTACAAAGTGAATTACAAGTTCCAATTCAAGGTTGGTTTGCTCAGGATGCTCAGTTTGAAATGGGGCCTGTCTTTGAACGCGCACAGAACATTCGTGGTTTCCAAATTGCATCCCCGTCGCTTATGGGAATTCGCTGCGTACAAACTGCCTTCTCAATGATTCAAGAAGCTGGAATCGATGCAATTGCACACAAGGCAGCGGTCGGAACTCAAATGATGATTGATCTTTATGACGCGTGGCTAGCTCCTCTAGGCATCGAATTAAATACTTCGCGTGATGCAAAAGAACGTGGTGGGCATATTTCATTAGTGCACCCTGATGCTGCGCAGATTTGTGTTGCGCTTCGACAGATTTCAAATGTTATTCCCGATTACCGGACACCTAATTCAATCCGATTAGCAATCTCACCTCTTCCAACTTCTTACGTGGAAGTATGGGATGGCTTTGCGCGTATGCGAGATCTGGTTGCGTCAGGCGAATACAAAACTATAAAAGAAGGCGGTTCACGAGTCACATGAGCGATAACTTCGATCCAGCATTGACCTACACCTCTTATTTAGCCGTTGACGAACTTCTTAATCTTCAGCGCCCGCTCTCGCAAGGCCCTGAGCACGATGAGATGTTGTTTATCATCATCCATCAAACATACGAACTGTGGTTTAAGCAGTTAATTCATGAATTCGCACAAGCACAACGTGCAATGGAATCCGGCGATACGCATTATTCGTTAGCGATTCTTGGTCGTATTCGAACAATCCTAAAAGTATGTGTAACTCAAATAGATATTTTAGAGACTATGACACCACTTCAGTTCAATGCTTTCCGTTCGTATCTGTCATCATCAAGTGGTTTTCAATCTGCCCAATTTAGAAAAGTTGAAGCGATTCTTGGTCGCAGAGATAACAAGATGGCAGGCCATTTACCGCCGGCAATTCAAGCTGAAATTGCATTGATTACTTCTGAAAATTCGGTGTGGGACTCAGCTCTGGCTTATCTATCAAAGCGCGGCCATTCAATTCCTACAGATGTATTAGAACGGGATCGTTTGTTGCCGTATGAAGCTAACTTACGCGTGCAAGATGCCTTATTAGAAATACATTTAAATGATCCAGAGAGTTCGATGGTTTGCGAGCGCTTAGTCGATATTGACGAGGGTATTCAAGAATGGCGCTACCGTCATGTGAAAATGGTTGAGCGAACTATTGGGCATAAAATTGGAACTGGTGGTTCCAGTGGAGCTGATTACTTAACTAGTACGTTATTTAATCCGGTATTTAAAGATTTGTGGGAGATCCGATCACGTTTTTAGTTCGGTAATCCTTTAATCACAATCTCTGAAAGTTCTTTTCGTTCGCGTGGAGCAATTTCTCGCTCTAACATCGCGCCTTGCAGTTGTTCAGATGGTGCTTGAGTACCAATTGAAATAACCGCGACAGGTGTTAGCGAACTTTCTACTCCAAGGTTTTCGGCAGCTTTTGAAGCATCAAAGCCAGTCATTTGATGTGCTACGTATCCACGATGGTGAACTTCAAAAACCATTTGTGAAACCGCTAAACCACAGTCATATAGAAAACCTTTATTCGGTGTTCCATCTGCGCGAGTATGAACACCAGCAACAAGTACCAATGTTGACGAGCGGTGTGCCCAACCCTGATTGAATGAAGCGAGCGAATCTAGAATCTGAGTAAACACTGCATCACCACGGTTGCCGACAAAAAAGCGCCATGGCTGTCCGTTGTTTGCTGATGGCGCCCAACGTGCGGCTTCTAATATGGCTAGCAAGTCTTCTTTTGGTAAAACCGCCGTTGAATCCAATGAGCGCGGGCTGCGCCGATTTGCTAAAACTTCGTGAATTTCTACTTCGGTCTGGGCTTTCATCATTGCGAGAGTCTAAGTGCAGGTTAGAGTTCTCGCATGTCAGGATGGATAGAGCACACGGCGTATTGGCTCAATGATCATCACTTGCAAACACCACTTTTTATTTTGCTCATCCTTTTTGCTTTTGCTGAGGCAGCAGCTTTTGTTGGTTTTGTTTTGCCCGGTGAAACTTCGCTCTTGGTTGGCGGAGTTCTGGCATCACAAGGTGTCTGGCCTTTGTGGCTTTTCATTCTTTGCGCAATTATCGGTGCAATTGCTGGTGACTCTGTGGGCTATGAAGTTGGTAAACATTTTGGCCCCAAGATTAAAACGACCCAATTTGGAAAGTTCGTTGGGGAAAAACGTTGGAGACTGGCTGAACATATTTTTGCGAAATACCACGGTGGCGCGATTTTCTTTGGTCGCGCGCAGGCGTTACTTCGCGCATTGGTTCCAGCTCTGGCTGGTATGAATAAGGTTCCTTACCGAACTTTTCTTAAATGGAACGCTGCAGGTGGAATTGTATTTAGCACTATCGTGATTGTTTTAGGGTATCAATTTGCCAATTCGCTGCCGACGCTTGAAAAATACCTTAAGTACTGGGCAATTTTCTTCTTGGCGGTCGTTATTACTGTGGTGTTAGTTCTGAAAAATAAACTCGAAAAAATGATTGAAAGTTAATTTCCCCAAGAAGAATGCAGCGGACGACCCTCGGCATAACCTGCTGACGATTGAATTCCAACAACCGCACGATCTGCAAACTCTTTAAGGTTTTTCGCCCCTGCGTATGTGCATGACGAACGCAGACCAGCAATAATCTCATCCAATAAATCTTCCACTCCTGGACGTGCTGGATTTAAGTACATCCGAGAAGTTGAAATCCCTTCTTCAAAGAGCGCTTTGCGAGCGCGATCAAATGCATCTTCACCTGATGTACGGGCGGCAACTGCGCGTGCAGATGCCATTCCAAAGGACTCTTTAAATAGCTTTCCATTTACATCACTTTGTAAATCGCCAGGTGATTCATAGGTTCCTGCAAACCACGAACCAATCATGACTTGGGATGCACCGGCAGCTAAGGCAAGAGCAACATCACGCGGATGACGTACTCCGCCATCTGCCCAGACATGTGCACCAAGTTTCTTGGCCTCAGCTGCACACTCAAGTACTGCCGAAAATTGTGGACGTCCCACACCGGTTTGCATACGAGTGGTGCACATAGCACCTGGTCCAACACCAACCTTAACAATTGAAGCACCGGCATCTACTAAATCGCGAACCCCTTCGGCAGTTACAACATTTCCTGCAACGACCGGAACGTTGATTCCAAGTGATTGAATTGCACGCAATGCTTCAAGCATTTTCTTCTGGTGGCCGTGTGCAGTATCAACAACTAGTACATCTGCGCCAGATTCAACAAGGGCTGCAGCTTTTGCTTCTACATCTCCATTAATTCCAACTGCAGCAGCTATTCTCAAATTATTTTTCGTATCAATCGCGGGTGAATACAGGGTTCCGCGCAATGCTCCGATTCGAGTCATGATGCCTACAAGATCTCCATTGGCGGAAACAACTGGAGCAAGTTTATGTCGATGATAATTTAGAAATTCAAAGGCAGCGCGGGCATCAAGGTTGTCCGACATTGTGATTAAATCTTTACTCATTACTTGATGTAGCTGGGTAAAACGATCAACGCTTCTGCAATCCTCTTCAGTCACAATTCCAATGGGTTTGCCGCCATCTACGATGACAATTGCCCCATGTGCTCGCTTATGAAGAAGTGAAACGGCATCGGCAACTGTTTGCTGCGGATTCAAAGTAATAGGTGTGTCAAAAAATGTGTGACGCGTTTTTACCCATTTAATAACGCTATCCACGACTACATGTGGAATATCTTGCGGGATAACTGCGATTCCTCCGCGACGCGCAATTGTTTCAGCCATACGTCGTCCTGAAATCGCCGTCATGTTTGCAACGACTAAGGGAATTGTTGTTCCCGATCCATCTGTTGACGATAAATCTACGTCCATCCGACTTGAAAGTTCGGAAGCGCTTGGGACCATGAAAACATCGTCATAGGTCAGGTCGTGGGTTGGGTTATTTATGAATCGCACGTAGCAGAACTATACTCAGGTAAGATTTGAGTATGTCTAATCCGCTTATTTCTGCGCGCGGGTTGACCAAGAAATTCGGAGATTTCACCGCAGTCAACGGCATCGACTTTGATGTCTTTAAAGGTGAGTCATTTGGATTCTTAGGTCCCAACGGTGCAGGTAAATCAACTGCCATGCGCATCATTGGTGCAACAGCGCAACGAACCTCTGGCACCATCTCTATTTTGGGTAAAGATCCTGAATTACATGGTCCACAAATTCGTGCGCACTTAGGTGTGGTTCCTCAGCAAGATAACTTAGATATGCACTTAACAGTCAGTGAAAACTTATATATCTATGGGCGCTATTTTGGTCTTCCACGAAAATTTGTAAAAGGAAAAGTTGATGAGTTATTAGCTTTTGCCCAATTGGAAGAAAAACGTGACACCAAAGTTGAAGCTTTAAGTGGCGGAATGAAACGCCGTTTAACAATTGCACGGGCATTGGTGAGCGAACCTGAAATTCTAATTCTTGATGAACCTACTACTGGGCTTGATCCGCAGGCGCGGCATATTTTGTGGGATCGCTTATTCCGATTAAAAGAACAGGGAGTAACGCTTCTTATAACCACACACTTTATGGATGAGGCCGAACAACTTTGTGATCGACTTATTGTGATGGACAAAGGAAGCATCATGGCTGAAGGCAGCCCTGCATCGCTTATTAAGGATTATTCAACCAAGGAAGTTCTTGAACTCCGATTTGGTTCTGATCGTAATCAAGCTGTTGCTGATTCACTTCGCGCAATGTGCGATCGAATTGAAGAATTACCCGATCGAGTTTTGATGTACACCGAGAATGGCGAAGCTTTGCTTGAAAAGATTTACGCAGCGGATTTTCATCCAAAGACTTCGCTTGTACGCAGATCTTCCCTTGAAGATGTTTTCTTGCGTCTTACTGGAAGAACTTTGATCGAATAATGAGTCTTATAGGTATTCGGCAGGGGTCACTGCAACTCGTTGATGTAGCCCGAGTTCAATCCCGAGGTGCGCTCTATGTAGCGCAATCTCGCATCCGACAGATGATGAAATGGATTTGGATTATTCTTGGTTTCGCAATCGCAAACCCAGTCATGTATTTGATTTCAGTCGGTATCGGCTTAGGCGGACTCATTGATAAAAGCGTTGGTCCGGCAGGTATTGATGGCGTTAAGTATTTAACTTTCCTTGCCCCCGCGCTTCTTGCGCAAGCTGCAATTCAAGGAACCATGGATGAAACCGTCTTTCCAACACTTGAAGGTTTTAAATGGTCCAAGACTTTCTATTCGATGAACTCAACCCCTTTGACTGGCAGACAAATTTCCAATGGGATTTTTCTTGCTGCAATTTTTAGGGCGACATATACGGTGCTTTTATATTTTGGAGTTATGTGGGGCTTTGGAGCGATCAAAGCGCCGCATGCCTGGTTAGCCATTCCTACAGCAATATTTTCCGGTGCATGTTTTGGCGCACTAATGCAGGCAATGGCCGGCAAGCTTGAGGATGAAAATATTTTCTTCACTGTTCTTGGCCGCTTTGTAATGATGCCATTATTTATGTTTTCTGGGACTTTCTTCCCACTTACTTCCATGCCCTTCTATTTACAATGGATAGGTTGGATTTCACCGTTATGGCATGCAACTGAATTAGGCCGCCATTTAACGTATGGTCATGTAATTTCACCAACAATGGTTTGGGTGCACTTCATTTTCCTAGGATCAATGCTCGCGACCGGTCTATTTTTCTCAGGTCGCATATTTGCAAAAAGGCTGGCGAAATAAATGTTTATTCCTATGGCTGTTGCTATCGCCGAAGCGCGAGTTGGCAAACGTGGCGAACGCATTTACTCCAGCCGAGTGCCTCAACTTCTCGAGCGCGGCTTCATCGCATTTAAATCATCAACTTACATGATGGTTTTGTCTGGGTTTATCGAGCCTGTTCTTTACTTACTTTCTTTTGGCTACGGAATCGGAACGCTACTTCCCACAATTGAAGTAGGCAATGAAACCATTAAATATGCCGCTTTCATTGCCCCTGCATTGCTTGCTACTAGTGCGATGAATGGCGCAATATACGACTCAACAATGAATGTGTTTTTCAAACTAAATCATGATCGTATTTATCAGGGAATGTTATCGACTTCAATGGGGCCTTTAGATGTTGCTTTGGGCGAAATTGGTTGGGCTTTAATTCGGGGCTTTGCATATGCATGCACTTTCATGGCTGTCATCGCACCATTGGGACTTGTTGTGAGTGCATGGGGGTTGCTTGCAATTCCTGCAGCAGTCTTGATTGCATTTGGTTTTGCTTCATGCGGAATGGCAATTACTTCTTACATGAAGTCATTTCAACAACTTGAAATAGTAAATATTATTTTGCTGCCTATGTTTCTATTTTCGGGATCTTTTTACCCAGTTAGTGTTTTCCCGGTCTGGCTGCAAAATATTGTTAATTTGCTTCCATTAACTCATGCAGTTAATTTGATTCGTGGACTTTGCCTAGGCCATATAAATCTAGCTTTGGCAGGCCATGCCATGTACTTTATTGTCATGATTATTGGCGGACTTTTTTTCACAACAAAACGCTTAAACGCACTTTTTATGAAATAAACCAGAAAACTTACGCATGACACACCCCCTTTTTTAGGGGTTGCTTTTAAAAAACGGCATGAGATACTTAAGCCTTAGTTCAAACGGACTAAAAACCGAACCGGGAGAGTACTTCTCAAACGAGTTTCAAAAGCTGAAACCTTTGCCGTACATGTTTTACAAATGCTTACACAAACTAATCACAGAGAAACTTTTAGATTCGTTCCAACAACATCTACTCCAGTATCACCTGAGCGAGTAGCCCATCTCTTAAAAGAAGAGTGGGAGTTATTCACAAAGCAGACAGGAAAAAGCGCCGAAGAAAGTAAGCGCTCCTTTAAATCCCTACCTCTTGGAGTAACTTCGAGCTTCCAGCACTGGGATCCATACCCAATCTCAATCGTCAGCGCTAAAGGCGCTTGGATGACTGATGTTGATGGCCGCCAGTTGCTGGATCTGTCTATGGGCTTCGGCGCGATGCTTGCCGGCCACCTCAACCCCGTAATCGTTGAGGAAGTAAAGAAGGCTCTAGAAAGTGGAACACTTTTTGTAACTCCATCCCCAATTTCAACTGATGCGGCTGAACGTATCTGTCGTCGCTTTGGAATTGATCAAGTTCGCTTCACTAACAGCGGAACTGAATCAACGATGTACGCGGTGCGCACTGCTCGTGCAGCAACGGATAAAAATGCAATTGTAAAAGTCGAAGGTGGATACCACGGCAGCTATGACCCATTTGTAGTTTCAAGCAAACCCCCAATCGACAAGATTGGTGATCCAAATGATCCGATTGCTCACACTCCTGATGGAATTGTTCCTGGTGAAATTTACGTTGTTCCATATAACAACGCCGATGCCCTAGAGCGCACATTTAAGAAGCATGCGGATTCAATTGCTTGTTTTATTCTTGAACCCGTTCTAGAGAATTTAGGAATTGTTTTACCTGATGAAGGATATTTAGAACGTGTACGTGAATTATGCGACGAATACAATGTTGTTTTAATCTTTGATGAAGTGAAGACAGGTTTAACTGCCGGACATCAGGGTGCAGCACAGCGATTAGGTGTTACACCAGATTTAATTACACTAGCTAAATCAATTGGTGGCGGACTTACTTTGGCTGCTTTTGGTGGCAAGAAGAAGTACATGGATTTTGTTACCAATGGAAAAATGGCTCACTTTGGTACATTCAACGGTAACCCGCTTGCAATGGCTGGAGTTCGTGCAGCTGACATCATCTTTACTAAGGAATCACTTGCACAGGCTGAAGCTTTTAATCAACAAGCTTTGGATCGCATCAATGCCATTATTGAGCAGTACCAACTGCCAGCACACACAGTTGGTTTTGGCGTAAAGGGCTGTATTACTTGGTCTACAGAACCAGTTCGAAATTACCGTGATTACAAAGCTACAGATTTTGCTGTCGCTGAACTTTCATGGTTGTACTCACTTAACCGCGGAATCATTACTCCTCCAGGACTTGATGAGCAGTGGTTAATATCTTTGGCACATGGCCAAAAGGAAGTTGATATTTTGGTGGAAGATTTCGAATCTTTCGCTAAAGCTTTGCGTTCTTAACTAACAGGAAAGAAGAAAATGACAACGGAGTCAGCTCTTCAAACCGCCAGGGCACAACTGCGCCGGGCCGTTGAATTACTCGAACTTACCGAAAATGATTGGCAAACACTTTCGACACCTCGCCGGATCCTCGAAGTAGCAGTGCCGCTTCGCCGCGATAATGGCAATGTTGAAATGTATAAAGGCTTTCGAGTCCAATACTCAACCACACGTGGTCCTTCTAAGGGTGGCGTGCGTTTTCACCCAGATATCGATATGGATGAAACCGTTGCTTTAGCTATGTTGATGACATGGAAATGCGCCTTAACAAATCTTCCATACGGCGGTGCTAAGGGTGGAATTGCCGTCGATGCACAATCACTTTCTCTAGCTGAAAATGAACGATTAACTCGACGCTATACATCTGAAATTTTGCCAATCATTGGACCAGAGCGCGATATTCCAGCACCTGATGTTGGAACAGATGAACGCAATATGGCCTGGATGATGGATACATATTCAGTTAACGCAGGTTTCTCGGTGCCTGGAGTAGTTACGGGTAAGCCAATTGTTTTAGGTGGATCACTTGGCCGTACATCAGCAACTGGTGACGGTGTAGCAATTTCAACCATCGAAGCTTTGCGTGTTAAGGGAATTGATCCCAAAGGAGCCACTGTCGCGATTCAGGGTTTTGGAAAAGTTGGATACTGGGCAGCAGTAGCGCTAGAAAACTTGGGCCTAAAGGTTGTCGCAGTTAGTGACGTAACTGGCGGAGTTAAAGGGTTCTCATGCGTGGCTGATTTATGGAATTACTTCTTAGCTAATGGCAATTTGAATATGCCAGGAACAGACAAGCTAACGCAAGAAGAATTACTCCACTTAGAGGTTGATGTTCTGATTCCTGCCGCACTTGCTGATTCAATCACGGAAAAAACCGCGAACGGCATCAAAGCAAAAATAATTGTTGAGGGAGCAAATGCTCCAACAACTCCGGGTGGAGATCAGATTCTTAATGAAAATAGAACTCTGGTTGTTCCAGATATTTTGGCAAACTCGGGTGGTGTAATTGTTTCCTATTTCGAATGGGTTCAAGATAAGCAGAATTATTTCTGGAGTGCCGACGAAGTTAAACAAAACCTTAATGAAATCATGATGAAATCATTCCGTGAAGTAGAGCATACGGCCACGGACAAAAAGGTTTCATGGCGCGAAGCTGCGCACATGATCGGTGTTGCCCGTGTTGCAGAAGCCCATAGGTTGCGTGGTTTGTACCCATAATCGTTAAACCCTCTAGGCTGAAGGCATGACAAACAAAAGCTTCCGAAATCTTCTTGTTGCGATAGTTTCTTTTGCCTCTTTGAGTTTGCAACCTGCGCTGGCCTACAACAGCAATTCTGTTTTACCTACGTGGGCCAATAACGCGACTATTTACGAAGTTAATCTGCGCCAGTACACAGAAGCTGGAACGTTTAAGGCTTTTGAAGCAAATTTGCCGCGATTGCAAAAACTTGGGGTAAAGATTTTATGGCTAATGCCAATCAACCCCATCTCAAAGTTGAACCGCAAAGGAGAGCTCGGCTCCCCTTATTCAATCGCCGATTACAAAGGGATAAACCCAGAATTTGGGAACGCCGCTGATTTCAAATCTCTTATGACTAAGGCGCATGCGTTGGGATTCAAAGTAGTACTTGATTGGGTGGCTAATCATTCGGGCTGGGACAACCCTTGGACCGCTAACAAATCTTGGTATCACACAGATTCAAACGGAAATATTGTGCCTCCCAATAATGACTGGACCGATGTGGCTTGGTTGAATTATCAAAATCAAGATATGCGCAAAGCAATGATTGATGCAATGAGTTACTGGGTTACAACTTTTGATGTTGATGGCTTTCGAGCAGATGTTGCTGGTGGAGTTCCTACAGATTTTTGGAAACAAGCGAATACTCAGCTACAGAAAATAAAGCCACTTTTTATGTTGGCTGAGGACCAAAGCACAACTAGTTTGCTCGATGATGCTTTTATTACCAATTACAACTGGGAACTTAAAGATTTAGTAAATTCAATTGCCGCAGGTCGAGCCGACCGAAGTGATTTTGAGGCTTTGGCAACTAATCAAGCAAACAACTATCCGGCCCGTTCTTTTCCGATGAACTTCATTACCAATCATGATGAAAATAGTTGGAATGGAACCGAGTTTGATCGTTTAGGCGCAGCAGTACCAGCGATGGCTGCGTTGATGTTTACGTATCCAGGAATTCCGCTAATTTATTCTGGGCAAGAAGTCGGAAATACAAAGCGGCTTGCTTTCTTTGAAAAAGATTTCATTCCGGGCCTTACGATTAAGAATTCAACAACGACCTTCTATACAAAACTGGTCTCACTAAAGATCAAGAATTCTGCCTTGTGGAACAACTCAAAAGCGACATTAGTTTCCACGGCAAGTAACAATAATTCGGTTATTGCATATTCAAGAGTTTCCGGTTCTAATCGAGTAATTACTGTTATTAACGCCTCGGCGATTCCGCAAACTGTGACGTTACAAATTGGAAAATTAGCCAATACTTACTTTGTGTTCACCACAGGGAAGAGTAAAAAACTAGCAACTTCGCTCACGCTTACGCTTAAACCATGGCAGTATGAGATTTACTCAACCAAAGTCGCATAAATAGAAGAAAAGCCCCCGGTGTGAAAGGCACCGAGAGCTTAACTTGTGCGCGCGAAGGGATTCGAACCCCTAACCTTCTGATCCGTAGT
>CAIQRN010000021.1 GCA_903874255.1 uncultured Actinomycetes bacterium | reverse complement strand
GTTAACAAAGCGTGGAGATATTTCGCGCGCAGGTGGAGCACCATATCTACATACATTAATTTCATCTGTTCCAACTGCGGCTAACGCTGGTTACTACGCAAAAATAGTTCGCGAACATGCAATCATGCGACGCCTAGTTGAAGCAGGAACAAAGATTGTTCAACTTGGTTACACATCCGAGGGTGAAGTCGATGACATGGTCGACCAAGCACAGGCCGAGGTTTATGCAGTTACCGAACGGCGTGCATCTGAAGATTACGTGCAACTCGCAACGTTATTACCACAAGCTTTAGATGAGATTGAAGCAATTTCAAAAGGTATTGGTGTCGAAGGTGTTAAAACAGGTTTTAAAGATTTAGATGCGCTTACTCATGGATTACATCCCGGAAATATGATTATTTTGGCTGCACGTCCGGCAATGGGTAAGTCAACACTTGGTCTAGATATTGCACGCCATGCTTCAATTCATGATGGGCAGACTTCCGTAATCTTCTCTCTCGAAATGTCGAAATCTGAAATCACAATGCGTATGTTGTCTGCTGAAGCACGTGTTGGTCTCAACAATATTCGCGCCGGAACTTTGTCAGATGATGAATGGTCGCGACTTGCACGACGCATGGGCGAAATCTCTGAAGCACCTTTATTTATTGATGATTCACCTAACTTGTCAATGATGGAAATTCGCGCAAAGGCCCGTCGTTTAAAGCAACGTCATGATTTGAAACTCATTGTGATCGACTACTTACAGTTGATGTCATCAGGTAAGCGTGTTGAAAACCGTCAGCAAGAAGTATCTGAATTTTCACGCCATTTAAAGTTGATGGCAAAAGAGCTCAATATCCCTGTTATTGCTATCTCACAGCTCAACCGATCACCTGAACAACGCAGTGATAAAAAACCAATGCTCTCTGATCTTCGTGAATCAGGATCTATTGAACAGGATGCTGACGTAGTTATTTTGTTACACCGAGATGATATGTACGATCAACAAAACCGAACAGGTGAAGCCGATTTAATTGTTGCAAAGCACCGTAACGGACCAACGAAAACAATCACTGTTTCAGCACAGCTGCATTACGCACGATTCTTTGACATGCCACAAAATCCTGGTGGAGGAACTGACTGGACACAGCAACGAGATGCAAACGCTCCCGAAGATACGTCATTCGGCGCGTAGTTAGTGCGCTGCTGAACGGGCCTTGTCTGCCAAAATAATTCCGATAATTACCGTAACCCCACCAACTAATTGGATGAAGTTCCATTTTTCAGAGAGCCAGATCCAGGCAAATGCTCCAGCCAGAACAGGTTCGGCCATTCCCATAACACTGCTAGTTGATGCAGAGAGAAGCTTCAGGCCATTAACAACAAGTAAGTAAGGAACAATCGTTCCCATAATTATTACCCAAGCGATTAAAACCCAACCAGGAAGATTGAAAGCGGAAAAACGGCCCTGCAGATTCATGGTTTGAGTAAAAATCTCTGTGGGATAAGACCACAGTGGCATTGCAATTGCTAAACCAACAGATGCAAAACCAAATCCGTAGACCATTAGCGATTCAACATCGCGTTTAGCGGTCAGTTTTTCACCAAGGAGAAAAAACGCGGCCAGAACAATGCCATCGAGCAAAGCCGCAATTACTCCAATGGGATCTAAAACGCTGCCCTTCCACACTTGTGCAATTAACACCAAACCACCAAACGCTAAGAAGATTGCGATCCACATTAACTTCGGTACAACTTTGCGTTTAACAAATCGCAACCAGAGAACAATCCAAATCGGAGCAGTGAATTCAAGTATTAATGCGATACTTACATGAAGGCGCGTAATAGCAACGAAATAGAGCGCTTGTACCGCTAAGAATCCAACTATTCCGTAGAGAAAAAGCTGCGGGAGTTCAGCAATTGTTGCGCTCAACTTCTTGCGATGACGTAGAAACATATAGAGCGCGAGAAATATAAATGCGCCGCCACACCGCACTTGAGTTAAGCGCATTGAAGATAGTCCGGAAGTTAAGACTAACTTTGCAACAACTCCATTGAAAGAAAAGAAAACCGCACCAAGAAGCGTAAGGATTTCACCTTTATAGCGCGAGAGCATCAAACAAGGATAGCGGTTTAAAAAGCACTTTCTGGTAAATCCATAATGGAGCCATCGGTTGCTTCAACAATTTTGCGATCAGCGGTGGTGTGAGGAAGATTGTTTTTGATAAAGAACTGAGCCGATGCAATTTTGCCTGTGTAGAAATCTTTGTCCTTACCAGCAGCTGTTGCAATTTTCTCAGCAGCAATATCAGCCTGGCGTAGCAGCAACCATGAAGTGATGATGTCTCCAACTGCCATCAAACACCTGGAAGTGTTAAGACCTACCTGATAAATCTTGGCTGCTTCACTTTGCGATTCCATTGCATGGCCAACCAGTACGCCAACGATTGCATTGAGATCACCCAAAGCTTTGAGAAGCGCAGCTTTTTCTTCAGCATTGTTTCCACCAGCTTCGGCAAAGGCCTGTATTTCTTTGCCCAGCAGACCTAGAGCTCGACCACCATCTTTAACAACTTTGCGGAAGAAGAAATCAAGACCTTGAATAGCAGTAGTGCCTTCATAGAGAGTATCGATCTT
Source organism: uncultured Actinomycetes bacterium (assembly GCA_903874255.1). Taxonomy (GTDB): domain Bacteria; phylum Actinomycetota; class Actinomycetes; order Nanopelagicales; family Nanopelagicaceae; genus Planktophila. Next base: position 1,474 of record CAIQRN010000021.1, on the reverse strand, counting down.
TGCATCGCGCACATACTGCTCTAGTGGCCAATCTTGCGTAAAACCTGAGCCACCAAAAGTTTGTAGTGATTCTGTTCCAAGCAAAGTCCATGATTTTTCTGAACCGAAGCCTTTTACAACCGGCAACAGCAAGTCATTAAGTGCAATCATGTCAGCAACACGATCTTTATCGCCTGCTTCTTGCGCTAATTCAATTTCATCTTGAATCGAAGCCGTATAGAGCACAAGTGCTCGCATACCTTCGCTATAGGACTTTTGAACCATCAATGAACGTCGAACATCGGGGTGATGAATAATCGTCACGCGTGGTGAAGCTTTGTCATTCATTACTTTCATGTCGCCGCCCTGGATACGCGTTTTTGCATATGCGAGTGCGTGTTGATAACCAGCAGATAAAGTTGCAATTGCTTTTGTTCCAACCATCATTCGAGCAAATTCAATAACCTTAAACATTTGTGCGATACCTTCATGAACATCGCCTAATAAATAGCCAACTGCAGGCTCGTGTTCACCAAGATTCATCTCGCATGTTGAAGAAACATTCAGACCCATTTTGTGTTCAACATTCGTGACGTAAACACCGTTGCGCTTTCCGAGCTCACCAGTCTTATGATCAAACATAAATTTAGGGATAAGAAACAGTGATAAACCTTTTGTTCCTGGTCCGCCACCTTCACGACGCGCAAGAACAAAGTGCACAATGTTCTCGTACAAGTCAGCATCACCTGAAGTAATGAAGCGCTTTGTGCCAGTGATGTGCCAAGTTCCATCGGCCTGCTGTACAGCTTTGCTTCGACCGGCACCAACATCTGAACCAGCATCTGGTTCGGTTAGTTGCATAGTTGCACCCCAGTGTTTATCAACCATCAACTTTGCAATTTGTTTTTGATCTTCGTTACCAAGAACGAATGCAACTTGTGCAAAGGCATAACCAGATGCATAAATATGAATAGCAGGATTAGAACCTAAAACCATTTCTGCAATTGCCCAACGCACTGAAGGAGGAACTTTCATTCCACCAAGTTCTACGGGCGCATCGAGTCTCCACCACTCACCATCAACGTATGCTTGATATGACTTAATAAAACTTGCTGGCAGTTTCACATCACCAGTTGCTTTATTGAAATCTGTTCCCATGCGATCACCGTCAACAAAAGATGCGGCGAGATCGTTTTCACATAACCGCTTCATCTCTTCCAACATGCCCATAGCCGTGTCGCGATCAACCTCTGAGTACAAGGAGGTACCCATAACTTTGTCACGGCCCAAAAGATCAAAAAGGCAGAATTCGATATCGCGAAGATTGGCTGTGTAATGGCTCATGGGCAAATAATGCTACCCACCAGTAACTTATGCAAGCAGGTGGTAAAAGGTTCATTCATGCGTTGCTATGTGTATGTCCTTTATTAAATATTAGGCGAAATGCTAGGCAAGTGAAAATTATTGTGATTGGCGGAGGTGTCATCGGCACCAC
>CAIQRN010000020.1 GCA_903874255.1 uncultured Actinomycetes bacterium | reverse complement strand
TACGTGCATTTCAATTCGTACCGCGCTGTTGTATGAGGGCACTGCTTATGTACAAGCTGGTGCCGGAATTGTTGCCGATTCAGATCCTGAATCTGAAAACCAAGAATGTCGCAATAAAGCTGCCGCAGTTTTAATGGCAGTGGATGCAGCCAATAGATTGCGAAAAAATTAGTGGAGCAGTCATTAGCCATTGGATTAAGTATCATTGTAATTTATGCTTTTGCGATTCTCATAGGAAAAAGATTCCGTATTTCATCCCGTTACGAGAGAAAACCTCAGGTGTTAAATAGTTGGAGTGCACTAGATAAAGGAATCGACCCAAGCGATCAGGACAAGGCATGAGCGTTCTTGATTCAATAATTGAGGGAGTTCGTGAAGATCTTGCTGCGCGCAGAAAACCTCTTGCCCAGATTCAGGAAGCGATCGATACGGCTGCAAGTGTTATCGATCCATTAGACACTTTACTAAAATCATCGATGTCAATTATTGCTGAAGTTAAACGATCATCGCCGAGCAAAGGTGCTCTCTCTCAAATCACAGATCCTGCTGCGCTGGCTGAGCAATACGAGCAAGCAGGCGCGCGGATTATCAGCGTCTTAACTGAACGTCGTCGATTTGCTGGTTCGTTGAATGATCTCGATGCGGTTCGCGCACGAGTAAGAATTCCAGTACTGAGAAAAGATTTTATGGTTGACGAGTATCAATTTTTTGAAGCAAGAGCACACGGGGCGGATGTGGTTCTATTAATTGTTGCCGCACTAAGTCAATCGCAACTCAATGATTATCATCAGTTGGCAGAAGGCCTCGGTATGCGTGCGCTGGTTGAAGTCCACACGCATGATGAATTAGAACGGGCCTTGGAGATATCTCCGAAAATAGTAGGAGTTAATTCCCGTAACTTGAAAACACTCGAAGTGGATCCAACTGCCTTCGCCGATTTAATTCCGCGAATCCCAAGTGATGTGGTCAGAGTTGCAGAATCGGGAATATCAAAACGCACCGATGTTGAGTTTGCCCAGAACAATGGCGCGATTGCAATATTAGTTGGAGAGGCATTGGTTAAAGCTTCCAATCCTGCGCAGGCAATGCGAGAACTTCTAGGTGAGGATAAGGTTGAGCAATGAGTATTGAAAACAGCGATGTGCTCGGCCATTTCGGCCAATACGGTGGACGATTCGTGCCCGAAGCTTTGATCGGCGCACTGAACGAACTTGAAGCCGCACACATAGCTGCGCAAAGCGATCCGGTTTTCCAGGCTGAGTTGGCTGAATTGCATCGCACGTATACAGGTCGCCCGAGCATCATTACTGACGCAAAGCGTTTCAGTGAATATGCAGGTGGTGCAAGAATTTTATTGAAACGCGAAGATTTGAATCACACCGGAAGTCACAAAATAAATAATGTGCTGGGTCAAGCACTGCTTACTAAGAAGATGGGCAAGAAGCGCATCATCGCTGAAACTGGTGCGGGTCAACATGGAGTTGCTTCGGCTACAGCAGCAGCTTTGATGGGGCTTGAATGTGTTGTCTATATGGGAGAAGAAGATACTCGCCGACAAGCGCTCAATGTTGCGCGGATGAAATTGCTAGGCGCTGAAGTAATTCCAGTGACCTCGGGATCTAGGACCCTTAAAGATGCGATCAATGAAGCGATGCGCGATTGGGTCACCAATGTAGAAAACACGCACTATCTATTGGGAACTGTGGCCGGTCCGCATCCATTTCCAACAATGGTAAGAGATTTCCATAAAATAATTGGTGAAGAGGCACGTGCACAAGTATTGGCATTAACTGGAAAACTTCCTGATGCAGTACTTGCATGCGTCGGGGGAGGTTCTAATGCAATCGGTATTTTCCATGAATTTATTCCTGATGCAGATGTTCGATTAATTGGTCTTGAGGCCGGCGGTGATGGTGTTGAGACAGGTCGACATGCCGCAACAATTACTGGCGGTACACCAGGCGTGCTCCATGGCACGCGTTCATATGTGCTGCAAGATGAAAATGGCCAAACAATCGAATCACATTCAATCTCTGCGGGTTTAGATTATCCAGGTGTTGGTCCTGAGCATGCATACTTGCATGACATTGGTCGCGCTGAATACCGTGCAATCAATGATGATGCAGCGATGAATGCATTTGCACTCTTATGTAAAAGTGAAGGCATTATTCCTGCAATAGAGAGCGCACATGCTCTTGCAGGAGCAATTCTTGTTGGGCAAGAACTCGGACCACAAGCAACTTTACTTATCAATCTCTCGGGTCGCGGTGACAAGGATGTGCAAACAGCTTCAGAGTATTTTGGGATTCCTCTATGAGTACTCCACTAGAACTTCTTTTCGAGAAAGTTAAATCAAAAAATAGAGCAGCGCTCATTGCATATATTCCAGCTGGATTTCCCACTCAAGCAGGCTGTGCCAAAGTAATTAGAGCACTAGCCGAGGCTGGCGTTGATGCGATTGAAATCGGTTATCCATATAGCGATCCAGTTATGGATGGGCCAACAATTCAAGAGGCTGCTGAAATCTCATTAAAAGGTGGAACAACTGCCGCAGATGTTTTTGCCGCTCTTAAAGTTGCTAGCAGTACTGGAGTCGCAGCAGTCGTGATGACTTATTGGAATCCAATTGAAAAATATGGAGTCGATAGTTTCGCACAATCTATTTTTGAAAATGGCGGATCCGGTGTAATTACTCCTGATTTAACAATTGAAGAATCGGGTCGTTGGTTAGAAGCAACCAGTAAGTATGCAATTAATCCAATTTATGTTGTAGCACCAAGTACTTCTGATGCACGATTAGCAGAGGTAACTTCAAAGGCTGGCGGTTTTGTATATGCCGCTTCGGTTATGGGAGTCACTGGTGCTAGAGCGAATATTTCAGTTGATGCAAGCGCTCTAGTCACAAGAGTTCGAAAGGTTACGCATTTGCCGGTAAGTGTCGGTTTAGGTGTTTCCACCCGTGCGCAGGCCAGAGATGTAGCTGCTTATGCCGACGGGGTGATAGTTGGATCGGCGTTTATTAAATTATTACTTGAGGCAAAGAGTGAACAAGAAGGAGTTGAAAAAATATCTTATTTGGCCAAGGAGCTAGCTCTAGGGGTTCGAGAGGGACGATGAAAAACTTTGCAATTAAGTATCAACCAGTAATTACCTTCTTAGCCCGAGTCATTCTTGGTGGTGTGCTTGTTGTTGCGGGTGGCCTGAAAGTGTTCAAACCTGCAGTAGCTGCGGGAGCAGTTGCTGCATACAAAATCCTGCCCACAAATATTGCGCACATTGTTGGCTATGCATTGCCATGGCTTGAAATTGCAATTGGGATTCTCCTTATTGTTGGTCTATCAATGCGGTTGGCCGCAGTAGTGGGTGCAGCGGTGATGGTTGTCTTCATCGTCGCAATCATTTCTGTGTGGGCCCGCGGTATTTTGATTGATTGTGGTTGCTTTGGTGGCGGAGGTGCCGTTGATCCAGCCAAAGCAGCAGAAGTCCATCACGCCTATCTTTTAGAGATTTTGCGCGATTTGGCACTTGCTGCGCTCGGTGTGTATCTATACTTTTTCCCTTACGGACGATTTGGCATTGAAAAATCACTTCAAGTTATCGAGGAGCAGTAATGGCAAAGCAGAAAAAAGCACCAGCGGCAAAGTCTGGCGATAACTTCACTCGCTGGCTGGTTATTGGTATGGTCACTTTGGTTGTAGCAACAGGCGCAATTTTCAGTGTATTAAGTCAAAAGACCAAGGCCGAAGAGTCATTCGTTGCCATTAAAGATTTCAAGCAAGGCGCAGCAGTTTCTGCAACTGTCGATAAGACAAATGGATCCGGAATTGTTCTAAATACCGGGGCGGCCAAAACAATTGATCTTTGGGAAGACCCACAATGCCCAATTTGTAATGACTTCGAGAAGGCAAATGGCGAATATATCGATGATTTAGTTCGAAGCAAGAAAGCCAATGTTGTTTATCATGTTGTTTCATTTATTGGAGACGAATCTGTATCTGCCGCGAATGCTGCCTATTGTGCTGCCGACGAAGGTCACTACTTAGACTTTCATAAGGCCATGTATCAAGTTCAGCCAGCGCTTGAAAATTCAGGCTTTTACACAACAAAAAACTTAATCAAGATTGGAAATTATGTAGGTCTGACATCGACAAGTTTTGTTGATTGCGTAACTAAAGTTTCTAAACTTGATTTAGTAAAAGCAGCTTACGATTCAATGAGCAAGTACAACGTAAAGGGAACGCCTACGGTCTTTATCAATGGAAAGGTGTGGGAGCGCAAAAACTCGACATTCCTTTTATCTGAGTTCAGCACTGCAGTCGAGGCAGGCTAAATCTTGCACCGTTCAATTCCTTCACCGACATTCTCGGTATTGGAATTTGGACCATTTACATTTCACCTCTATGCCTTGTGCATCATTGCAGGAATTGCAATTGCAATTTGGCTAGGCGATAAACGCTTTAAGGCGCTAGCAACAAACGCACAATCAGTGGTTTCTGAAGTTGCGATGATTGCTGTTCCATTTGGAATTATCGGCGGGCGGATTTACCACGTCATAACATCTCCTGACGCCTACTTTGGATCAGGCGGTCATCTCGTAGATGTCTTCAAAATTTGGGAAGGCGGCCTTGGGATTTGGGGTGCGATTTCCCTCGGGGCTGTTGCCGCATTTTTTCGTTACCGACAACTGGCTCGCAAAGTTGAACTTCCTGCCTTCCTATTTTTCCTAGATGCTCTTGCTCCCGGGGTGCTTTTTGCGCAAGCTATCGGGCGCTTTGGCAATTGGTTTAATATCGAACTTTTTGGACGACCACTCAATGCACCATGGGCGTTGGCTGTTCCACGTGAATATCGACCCAATGGCTATGCAGCATTTACAACCTTTCATCCCACATTTTTGTATGAATCAATATGGTGCACTCTGTTGGCAATTCTCTTGATTGTGCTTGGAAAAAAATTGAAACCAGGTCAGGTTTTCTCTGCATATATATTGGGCTATTGCATTGGTCGACTGGGATTTGAATCGATTCGGATAGATGCAGCTCACACAATTATGGGTTTGCGCTTAAACATCTGGGTCAGTCTCTTAGTAGGATTTTTTGCCGGTATGACACTGCTCTCACAATCAAGAAAATCACAATAGCTTTCAGGTAGGCTGGTTTGCATGTCACTTGAAGATGTTTATCAGCGAAATTTACAACACCGTACTCATCGTGCAGGTTGGTTGCGGGCCGCTGTACTGGGTGCAAATGATGGCTTAGTTTCTACCGCCTCTCTGATGATTGGTGTTGCTGCCGCCGGGAAAAATGATTTCCTTATTACTGCTGGACTTGCTGGAATATCCGCAGGTGCAATGTCGATGGCAGTTGGTGAATATGTTTCTGTACGATCACAAAATGATGTTGAAGAGTCCGATCGTTTGTTAGAGATTGCACATCTTGCCGCCGATCCCGAAGGCGAGTTGCTAGAACTTCAAGAGATTTATATCAAGCGAGGCTTGTCAGCTGAGCTTGCAATGACAGTTGCTGTAGAGATGCATAAAGTTGATCCACTAGCAGCGCACTTGCGCGATGAATTAGGGCAGCACCCTCATACAAAAGCACGGCCAGTTCAGGCTGCGATTGCATCTGCACTGAGTTTCACCGCCGGTGGTTTCATCCCATTCCTAGGAGCTTTCGCACCAAACTTGGGTGCCAAAGCATGGAGCATTGTCGCCTTCACGATTATTGGACTTGTGTTCACGGGCATCATAAGCGCGCGCACCGCGGGTTCAAAGGTGCTTGCCCCAACGCTTCGAGTGATCATTGGTGGCTGTTTGGGCATGCTCATTACGGCAGGAATTGGCCAACTAGCAAACGTTTCTGGCATTTAAATTCTTTAATATTGCGCAGGTTTATTGCTACGCTTTGCCGACTTACAAGGGCCAAGGTTGTCCCGTTAATTCTTTACCGACAACAGGAGCTCTGACGCCGTGGTTTTGTCTTCCAATTATCCGCAAGCACAGGGTCTTTATGATCCCGCAAACGAACATGATGCATGCGGTGTTGCAATGGTGGCAACGTTAAACAAAGTCGCAACTCATGAAATAGTTGAAAAGGCATTAACCGCACTTCGAAATCTCGAGCATCGCGGCGCATCAGGTGCAGAACCCGATAGCGGAGATGGCGCCGGAATATTAATTCGCGTACCTGACGCGTTCTACCAAGAAGTTACTGAATTTGCTCTGCCAGCTGCTGGTATGTATGCAACAGGCATTGCTTTCGTCGAAAACGGAGCAGACATAAAATCTGCTGTTGAAAAAATTGCTAAAGAAGAAGGCCTTGTTGTACTTGGCTGGCGTGATTTGCCGATTAATTCAACTTCATTAGGAAAGACTGCGCTTTCAGTAATGCCGATTTTTCAACAACTTTTTGTGGCAGGACACAATGGCGAGTCTGGTCTTGTTCTTGATCGTCTTGCGTTCTGTCTTCGCAAGCGAGCAGAACATGGACTGAAAGTTTATTTCCCATCACTTTCTTCTCAAACAATTGTTTATAAGGGAATGCTCACAACGGGCCAACTCGAAGAATTCTTTCCAGATTTATCTGATGACCGAGTCGTTTCGCCACTTGCCTTAGTTCACTCTCGTTTTTCTACAAATACTTTTCCCTCATGGCCACTCGCTCATCCGTATCGTTTCATCGCACATAATGGTGAAATCAATACCGTTAAAGGTAACCGTAACTGGATGCGTGCACGCGAATCTTTGCTTGCCAGCGATTTAATCCCAGGTGATTTAAAGCGTCTTTTCCCGATCGTTGAAATGTCAGGAAGCGATTCGGCCTCTTTCGATGAAGTTCTTGAACTTCTTTATTTAGGCGGGCGATCTCTTCCGCATGCAGTATTAATGATGATTCCAGAAGCGTGG
>CAIQRN010000019.1 GCA_903874255.1 uncultured Actinomycetes bacterium | reverse complement strand
CGCAAACGTGTCATGCCCTTGCCTTTAATAGCAATTGGTGTCCCACTCTGCGTACCTGCTTTGATATTTACTTCAACTGGACCATCAAGTGATTCAACAGTGACCGTTGTTCCAATTGCAGCTGCTGTCATAGAAATCGCTAATGACATGTGCAAAGTATCGCCTTCGCGAATCAGATAGTCGTGATCTTCTTCAACTATTTCGACATATAAATCACCTGCCGGGCCGCCGCCATGACCAACTTCGCCGCGACCTGAAAGTTGAATACGATTTCCAGTTTCAACGCCCGCCGGGATTTTTACTTGGATAGTTTGACGTGAGCGAACTCGTCCTTCACCCGCACATTCGCGACAGGGGTTTTGAATAATACTTCCGTATCCACCGCATGCATTACATGGTCTGGATGTCATTACTTGTCCGATTACCGAGCGAACTACATGTTGAGTTTCTCCGCGTCCTTTACAAACTCCACACGTAGTTGGGTGAGCACTATCGGCGCAACCGCTTCCAGAGCATTGCGGGCAGAGAACTGCGCTTTCTACAGTTATCTCACGTTCGGTTCCAAAACATGCTTCATTTAGATCAACTTGAACACGAATTAGAGAATCTTGACCTGCGCGCATACGTGGACGAGGTCCGCGCGTTCCACCGCCACCAAAGAATGCATCCATGATGTCGCTGAAGCCGCCACCAAATCCGCCGCCACCAAATGTGCTTCCACCCATGTCATACGACTGGCGTTTTTGTGAGTCACTGAGCACTTCGTATGCCGCAGTAATTTCTTTGAATTTATCCTGAACTGCTGGATCTGGATTTACATCCGGATGTAATTCGCGGGCTAATTTTCGGTATGCCTTTTTGATTTCATCAGCTGATGCATCACGTGCAACACCTAAAGTTTGATAATGATCGCTCAACTTATGCACCTTCATTAATGAATCGGCCGACATAACGGGCAACTGCAGAAACTGCGGCCATCGAACCTGCGTAATCCATACGTGTTGGTCCAATAACTCCAAGTGCACCAAGTGGCGTACTTTCAGAACCATAACCTACAGTAACTAGTGAAGTGGTGCGAAGGCTGACATCGCTTTGCTCTGAACCAATCCGAACTTTTACGGTTTCGTTTGCATCACCTAATAAACGAAGCAAAACAACTTGCTCTTCAAGGGCTTCAAGGACTGGGTGCATAGTTGTTGAAAAGTCCTCTTGGAATCGCGCCAAGTTTGCTGTGCCTGCAAGAACAATTTTTTCTTCTGGACGCTCCATCGACATTTCGATAACGGTAGAAACGACAATGGCAACGATAGAACGATCAGCGGTGCCATAACTTTCCATTACTCCAGTAATTCGATCTGCAACTTCAGGAAGTCGATAGCCCATCATGGCATTATTGAGTTGAGCACGTAAGGCATTTAAAAAGCCATCAGATACGTCGCTAGATAATTCAATAATTCTCTGCTCGACTCGGCCCGCATCAGTTATCAAAATCATCATTAAGCGTGACGGGGTGAGAGCTACTAATTCAATATGGCGTACTCGAGATTTAATCATCGATGGATATTGAACAACTGCTACTTGTTTTGTAACGTCGGCCAACAAGCGCACAGTGCGCATGACAACATCATCTAAATCAAGAGCGCCTTCAAGAAACGTTTCAATCGCACGGCGTTCAGCAGTAGAAAGCGGTTTAACCGTAGCTAATTTATCTACAAAAACACGATATCCGAGATCTGTTGGAATTCGTCCAGCACTCGTGTGCGGATGCGTAATGAGGCCCTCTTCTTCAAGGACCGCCATTTCATTGCGAATGGTGGCTGGCGAAATACCGAGTCCGTGTCGATCGGCGATGGATTTAGAACCAACGGGCTCTTGTGTAGTGACATACTCATCAACAATTGCTCGAAGTATTTCTAGACGACGTGATGACATAGTGAACCTAGGTTACTAGAAAGTTATTTCTCGTACGATTCGATCTGCAATCAAACGCCCAACAGGCGTCAACAACACACGGTCATCAGCCAGCTCGATATAGCCATTTTCGCGATACGTAGCCAGGATCTCCAATTGGTGCGGCTCCAATAAGGAAATCTGTAGCCCATCGCGCATACGAATCCCAAGCATTATCGATTCACGGGCGATCTGTTCTGAAGTAAGTGTCTCGCTATCCAATATTGGAGTTTGGCCAATGTGAAGTTTTTCTTTATAGAGAGTTGGATGCTTAACATTCCAAAAGCGCTTTCCATCCACATGTGAATGCGCGCCTGGCCCAAGACCCCACCAATTCTTATTTTCCCAATACGCAATGTTGTGCCGACATTCATGTCCAGGTTTTGCCCAGTTGGAAAGTTCATACCAAGAAAAACCTTTTGCTTCACATAGTTGGTCGACCATTAAATACATGTCAGCCATAAGGTCATCATCGGGCATCGTTAATTCACCACGTTTGATTTGTGCTGCCAACTTTGTACCAGTCTCAACAATTAATGCGTATGCACTTATGTGGTCGATATCAAGATCTAATGCAGCAGCGACTGTTTCCTGCCAGTCATCTAGAGATTCACCTGGAGTTCCGTAAATTAAATCCACGCTAATGCTTTTAAAACCTGCAGCACGAGCCATATCAACGGCACGTTTCACATTATCTGGATTGTGTGTGCGATCAAGTACGGCCAATACATGTGGTTTTGCAGATTGCATTCCAAATGAGATTCGGTTAAACCCGACCGCTAAATATCGTTCCAACCTCTCTTTCGTCACTGAATCAGGGTTAGCTTCTAGCGTGATTTCACAATCATCAGATAAGCCATTGCGTTTACTTATTGCCGTAATCACTCGGCCTAAATCATCAGCGGGTAAAAGTGAAGGCGTTCCTCCCCCAAAAAATATTGTGGGAACCAGATCAGTTGGCGCCGCATCTAACTCTTTTAAGACTGCATCAATGTAGTCATTGCTTACGATTTCAAGCGTTGCTCCATCTTGGAGTTCAGTTGGAGTGTAGGTATTGAAATCGCAGTAACCGCAGCGCTTGATGCAGTACGGGATATGTACATAAAAAGAGAGCGTCATTGCCCTGCTTTACGTGCGGCTTTCACTTTTTCGATGTCAGCATCGGTGGCAAGGGCAGCTACGAAGGCTTCTTGCGGAACTTCAACTCGTCCCACCATCTTCATACGCTTCTTACCCTCTTTTTGCTTTTCAAGAAGTTTACGTTTACGTGAAATATCTCCACCATAACATTTAGCAAGAACATCTTTACGAATTGCTCGAATGCTTTCGCGTGCAATGATGCGTGATCCAATTGCAGCTTGAATTGGTACTTCGAACTGTTGGCGAGGAATGAGTTCGCGAAGTTTGCCAGTCATCATCACACCGTAGGCATAAGCCTTATCGCGGTGAACGATTGCACTAAAAGCATCGACAGCTTCAGATTGAAGCAAGATATCTACCTTAACTAAATTGCCTTCAGCGTCGCCTTTTTCTTCATAATCAAGTGAGGCATAACCCTTAGTACGAGATTTAAGTTGATCGAAGAAATCGAAAACGATTTCGGCCAGAGGTAAGTCATAGCGAATTTCAACGCGGTCTTCAGAGATGTAATCCATTCCAAGTAAGATTCCGCGGCGTTCTTGGCAAAGCTCCATTATTGTTCCGATAAATTCAGATGGTGCCAAAATTGTCGATTTAACAATTGGTTCAAAAACTGTTGCAACTTTGCCATCAGGAAACTCTGAAGGATTCGTAACTCGGATTTGCTTGCCATCATCCATCACTACGTTATAGACAACGTTGGGTGCGGTGGAGATGAGATTTAGTTTGTGTTCGCGCTCTAAACGCTCACGAACGATTTCCATATGAAGCAGACCTAAGAAACCACAGCGGAAACCAAAGCCAAGAGCAGCTGAGCTTTCAGGTTCGTAAACCAAAGCAGCATCGTTTAGCTGTAACTTATCGAGGGCCTCGCGAAGTACAGGAAAATCTGCGCCATCTAATGGAAATAGACCAGAGAAAACCATTGGCTTTGGATCTTTGTATCCAGCAAGTGCTGTCTTAGTTGGATTGTTATACGTAGTAATCGTGTCACCCACACGTGATTGGCGAACATCTTTTACACCGGTAATTAAATAACCTACTTCACCAACACCTAATCCTTTTGATGCAACTGGTTCAGGTGAAATAACTCCAACTTCAAGGGCTTCATGTCGAACACCAGTTGAAAACATTTGAATTTGTTCGCGTGGTGATAAATGACCATCAATAACGCGCACATATGTGACTACACCGCGATATGCGTCATAGACAGAGTCAAAGATAAGTGCGCGCGCAGGTGCATTAGCATCACCAGTTGGTGCGGGAATCTGAGCAATAATTTGATCAAGAAGTTCGGCAACGCCATCGCCAGTTTTTCCTGAAACGCGTAAGCAATCCTCTGGTTGGCAACCAATGAGTTTGGCTAATTCAGCCGCAAACTTTTCTGGTTGTGCATTAGGCAGATCAATTTTATTGAGTACCGGAATAATCGTTAAATTATTTTCCATTGCTAAATAAAGATTTGCCAGAGTTTGGGCTTCAATTCCTTGTGCACAATCAACTAATAGAACTGCGCCTTCACATGCAGCTAGCGAGCGCGAAACTTCGTAAGTAAAGTCAACGTGACCCGGTGTATCGATCATGTTCAGGATGTATTCCTGACCATCGATTCCACTGCGCCAAGGCAGACGTACGGCTTGAGATTTAATTGTGATTCCACGTTCGCGTTCAATATCCATGCGATCTAAATACTGCGCGCGCATATTTCGTGCTTCTACAACTTCGGTGATACCCAACATTCGATCGGCAAGAGTTGATTTACCGTGATCGATATGGGCAATGATGCAGAAGTTACGTATCTGCGCCGGATTAGTTGCTGCGGGTTGCGGCGCCTTAGCAAGTGAAATTGCAGGCATGAACCTAGCCTCGCTTTAAGATCGAAGAAAAATTAACGTGCGCCGGCTTTGGCAGCTGCCTTAGCCATTGATGACTTCTTGTTTGCAGCAGCGTTCTTGTGAAGTACGCCTTTTTGTACTGCAACATCAAGTGCCTTTGATGCGCTGCGAAGTTCAGAAGTGATGACTGCTGAATCTCCAGCAGTTACTGCATCCTTGAATTTACGCACAGCGGTCTTGATAGATGAGCCCACAGACTTGTTACGAAGGCGAGCCTTCTCATTTGTCTTAATGCGCTTAATCTGAGACTTAATATTTGCCACGCTGTGGTACTCCGAACTCTTATTAGGTTAGTGAAGGGGTAAAGGTTACCTGTTAGTGCCCTTAGGCTCAAATCAGGCGGTAATTATGCCTGAGGATGCTGCTCGGCGGCGCTTTCGCCCACCGGTTGGAGCAGATTGAACCTCTGGCGCTGGCTCTGGAACTACATCTGAGTCAGTGGATTCATGAAATTCATGTTCTGTTGCATCGCTCTCATCGGCATCTTCATGTTGGGCCGATGGAACATCAAGTTGTGGCATTGGTGCCTTCATCTTGACCGGCTCCATATGAACATGAATTCCGCGTCCGCTGCAAGCATCACATGTAGTTGAGAAAGCTTCAATGAGACCTTGTCCAACGCGCTTACGAGTCATCTGTACAAGACCAAGTGATGTAACTTCTGCGACTTGATGCTTAGTGCGATCTCGACCTAAACATTCAACAAGGCGGCGTAACACCATTTCGCGGTTTGATTCAAGAATCATGTCAATGAAGTCAATTACGACAATTCCGCCTAAGTCACGAAGACGAAGTTGGCGTGCAATTTCCTCTGCTGCTTCTAAGTTATTTTTGGTAACTGTCTCTTCAAGGTTTCCACCCTTACCAATGAATTTACCGGTGTTAACATCAATAACAATCATGGCCTCAGTGCGATCAATTACAAGTGAACCACCTGAAGGCAAGTAAACCTTGCGATCAAATGCTTTTGCTAACTGCTCTTCGACTCTAAAGTCTGCAAATAGATCGCCAGTGCCTGTGTACTTTTCAATCTTGGTTGTTAACTCTGGAGCGATGAATCCAAGATAACTTGTTACTTCATCCCAAGCAGTTGCGCCTTGAACCGTAAGTTTACGGAAATCTTCATTGAAGATATCGCGAATTACTCGAACCGCAAGATCTGGTTCTTGGTACAGCGCGGCAGGTGGATGGAAATTTGGATTCTGGCTCTTTGCGTAAATATCTTCCCACTGTGCTTTCAAGCGGGCGACATCATTAGTGAGATCTTCTTCGCTCACACCTTCAGCAGCTGTTCGGACAATAACTCCAGCTTCTTCTGGAATAAGATTTTTCAAAATTGCTTTTAAGCGCGTGCGTTCAGTTTCAGGAAGACGTTTCGAGATTCCAGACATTCCGCCACCAGGAACATAAACAACATAGCGACCTGGCAATGAAATCTGGCTAGTTAAGCGAGCGCCTTTTTGTCCGATTGGATCCTTAGTTACCTGCACTAATACTGGTTGACCGGTTTTTAACACGGTTTCAATTTTGCGATGTTCTGACTCTGAAATACCTGCGGCATCCCAGTTGACTTCACCTGCATAGAGAACTGCGTTTCTACCTTTGCCAATATCTACGAATGCCGCTTCCATAGATGGAAGAACATTTTGTACACGGCCTAAGTACACGTTTCCAACGTATGAAACATTGCTATTTCGATTTACATAATGTTCGACCATTACGCCATCTTCAATAACTGCGATTTGAGTTCGGTCAGCAATTTGGCGAACTAACATTTCGCGATCTACATTTTCGCGACGTGCTAAAAACTCTCCATCGGTAATAACAGTTGGGCGCTTGCGGTAAGGCTCGCGATATTCATTGCGGCCACCACGATCATTTCGGTCATTGCGATCTCGTCGACCGCCACGGCGATCATTGCGATCTGGGCGCTCGGTACGTGCTGGACGTGCTGGGCGCTCGCGAACTTCGCGAACCTTCACAACGGTAATAACACCATCTTCTTCAATTGTTTCACCTGGAGTTACGCCATCTGCATCTCCTGCAGCGCGACGACGGCGGCGACGGCGATGTGTTGCACCATCACTATCGGTTGTCTCTTCAGAATCTTCTTCGTTTGCCTGTGTTACGGCTTCTTCATTTGTTGAAAGCTCTGCACCAGGTTTGCGTCGGCCACGTCCACCGCGGCGACGTCTGCGATTGCGATCGGCGCGATCGGCGCTCTCAGATTCTGCAGACTTAACTGGAGCTGGCTCGGCTTTTGGAGCCTCTTCACTCTTCTTGCGCGGCGCCTTTGCTACTGGCTTCTCGGGTGCTGCCTGAAATACAGGAACCGGGACCGCGGCTTTCTTGCGGGCTACTTTTTTAGGTTCTTCGCTCACTACCTCAGTAGTGGTTGCCTCAGCTTTTGCTGAAGTTTTCTTAACCGCACGCTTGCGCGGTGTTTTAGGCTCAATCGCCATGGCACCAAATCCTCTATGCGTTTTTTACAACGCTTATCTCGTTAAAAAATCCCCGTTTAGGTTTTTCTTACCTGTTCGCCGCTGGGCTGTTGTCGCGAAGGATTCGCGAGCCGCGCTGAACTATGTGGCCTAAGTATGGCAGATGCCGGCCCGATTTGCCTACTTCAGCCCCGTGTACGAGCGTGAACGTTCTGCAAAAGCCCAAAACCAATGAGAGTGGCAAACATCGATGAACCGCCGTATGAGATGAAGGGAAGTGGGACGCCGGTCATCGGCATCAGCCCTAAGGTCATTCCGATATTTTCAAATATCTGGAAAGCGAACCAGGCGATCACGCCAGTTGTTACGAGTCGACCAAATGGATCATTGGTTCTTCGAGCAATTGAAAAAGCCCGCATCAATATTAATAGGTAGAGCAAAACAATCAGAGCACTACCTAGAAAACCGAGCTCTTCACCCGCGACAGTGAAAATAAAATCTGTTTGTTGTTCAGGAACAAATCGACCATTTGTTTGTGGGCCATTAAATAAACCTGTTCCGATTAAACCACCAGAACCAACCGTGATTCTTGCTTGTCGTAATTGATAACCCGCACCATGACTATCAGCAGTCGGATCAACAAATGTTTGCAATCGCTTCACTTGATAATCGCTAATCACTCCAGTCTTAGTTGCGGTAAATGCCCCAAGCACGGCAACAATTAAAAGTCCGACTACCCATTTTGATGAAGCACCTGATACGGCAATTATTGTGACGACTGAGGCAGAAATAATAAAAACTGTTCCCATATCTGGCTGAAGCAAAATAAGTACAACTGGAATTGCTGCGATTACAAGTGCTTGGAGCACGTCGCGAGATTGCGCTTCGTCTTTATCGTGCGATCGTTCAGAGAGAATCATTGACATTCCAACAATGATTGAAATCTTAGCTAGCTCGGCGGGTTGAATTTGAAATCCACCTGGAAGGGCGATCCAGGCTTTTGCACCATTTACTGTGCTTCCAAAACCAATTAATACGATTCCAAGTCCGATAACTCCTGCACCCCAAAGAAACGGTGTATAGGCACGCAACAAACGATAATCAATAACAGTGGTTCCATATGCAAGAAATACACCAATTGCAATGTTAATCATGTGGCGCTTCAAATAATATTGCGGATCCATTCCATTGCGTGAATACCAATCACGGGTTGCCGCATAAACAAGTAACGTCCCAATCACTAGCAACAGCGCAACTGCGCCAGTCAAGATTGGATCAAAACCATGAAAGACCGAGCCGCGTGATTTGCGGTATAGGCGCTGACGTGCAGCTATCTCACTCATTGCGACCCCTTTGGTTTCGTTGCAGCTGAAATCTTTGGTAACGCAGTCGGCGGAACGCCATTTGGAAATATAGCTGCACCCGGAATTACTTTATTGCCTTTAACTCCAAAAAGGGTTTCATAAATATGGCGGACGCCGACACCTGATGTTGAGGCTCCAAATCCACCTTGTCCAACCATCATTACAACTGCAAAGCGCGGTGAATTACTTGGAGCAAAAGATGCAAACCACGATGTGTCATCTTTTTTCGAGCCATTTGGATTTGTGCCAAAGACCTGGCCGGTTCCAGTTTTTCCGCTTACTTGGATTGGGAAACCAGAGAATGCACCAGCACCTGTACCGCTAACTACTACCTCGCGTAAGGCAGTTCGCAAGAAGGAAAGTGTTGATGGAGCTGCATTGACGGTTCCCAATTTATTGGGAGACATAGTTTTAACTACTGTGCCATCAGTTTTAACAATTGCCTTTCCAATAAGTGCTTGCCAAATCGTTCCCCCATTGGCAATTGCCGCATACATTTGAGTCAGTTTAATTGGAGTAACGACAGTGTCACCTTGCCCAATTGAGAAGTTAACTGCATCTCCCGCACGAATCTTGTCACCATCAACACAGTTCTCTGCGGCGAGCTGAATGAGAAAAGGAGTTTGTTTAGATTTTGGCGCACGAGTTTTGTAGTTACAGTAGAAATCTTTGTTTTGTTCAAACCAACTCTTCTTATAATCACGATCGGCCAAGCGTGATGTCGATTCTGATGGAAGATCGATTCCAACTTTCTTTGTAATTTGGAAACCTTGCGCAGCTTTAAAAAAGTAATCATTAGGATTAGATTTTGGGCGTAATCCACCATCACGAAGCCATTCATCAAAAGCAATTTTGTACCACAACGTGTCACATGAAACGGCAATCGCTTTCTTCAAATTCATGCGCCCTTGATCTTTACTATCAAAGTTTTGAAATGCTCTATTTCCTACTTGCACTTGCGAAGGACAGTCATACGTTCCATTCAAGTTATAACCTGCCGCAGCCGCGGCAACAACTGACACCGATTTAAAAGTAGATGCCGGCGCAAATAATCCCTGCAGCGCGCGGTTTAAAGCAGGAACAGATTTCTTTTCACTAAATAGATCTGAAGCTTGAGAAACCGTGAGTCCCTTTTCAAAGATATTAGGATCAAAAGTTGGATAGGAAGCCAAAGCTAAAATTTGCCCGGTTTTTACATCCATAACTACTGCAGCACCAGAATCGGATGTATAGCCTGCGGCACGTCCACGTCTTACCGCATCGGCCAAAGCCTTTTCAGTGGCAGCTTGAAGTCGTGCATCCAAACTTGTGATTAAGTGATCACCAGGAATAGCTAAAGTGTTTTGGCTTTCGCGCGTTACGGATTCTTTTCTGTCAACAATAACTGTTCTAATGCCTGGTGTACCGCGCAAGTATGAGTCGTATTGAATCTCTAAGCCATCTTTACCGATTACTTCACTTCTAAAATATTGGTGACCGTTACCTTTTGCTAAATCCGTATCGGTCAACGGACCTACATATCCCAATACATGGGCTCCATTGACTCCGGCTAAACCAGGATAATTTCTAATCGCAATTGGTTGTGCATCAATACCTGGAAATTGATCTGACCGCTCAACAATAGCAAGTGCAATATCTGGATCAGCTTCTTTAGTAATTGGAATAGGTTGATAGCGCGAACCCGTCCAACATCCTTTTCGCCCACCCTTTGGCAATTCTCCACACAGTCGGGTATTTCGATAAACGTCGGCATATTTCAAGTGAAGTAATTTCGCTAAATGCTTTAATACAGCTTCACCTTTATCGCCTTGCTTATCGATTTCAATTCGATCCACAGTGATGGCTAAGCCGACTTTATTAAGCGCCAACGGCACTCCAGATGAATCAACTATCAAACCTCGCGTAGCCGGTGAAACCACGTCACGACTTTGAATGCTCAATGCAGCTTCTCGGTACTTTGGCCCTGCAGCAATTTGTAGATAAAAAAGCCGACCAAATAATGCAGACATCAGCGAAATAACCAATACCTGTACAACAAAAAGACTCAAACGTGATCGCTGGTTCATAATGACGCCCGGGTTTCGAAGATAAATTCATGTAGTTTGGAAAAAAGTGGAAGAACCATCGGCGTGAAAACTAACGTCCAGATAGATGTTCCAACTAAAGTAATTAATATCTGACCAAGCGCACCGATTTGCACTCCAAGAAGTGCACCGCTTGCCAAGAAAAGAACTTGAGCTGCGAAATTTGCGGCGATAACTATAAATACGACTCCAAGTGGATTTGTATCACCAAAGCCAACATAGGAAACGAGGTAGCAGACCAAAATTAGAATTAATGTCCACTGGCCAAAGGGTGAATCCGATGCTTGAACCAAATCCAACATGAAGCCTGCAGCAAAACCTATAACTAATGCGATTTCAGAGGCGCTAATTGCCGACCAAACAAAAACAAGAATAAGGAAGATCGAAAAACCCCCACCAGGAAGTCGGAATTGACTCATGGCTGACTCTTGAATCACGAAGAAGATAGTTAAAACTGCTAATGAAAGTGCAACTTTACGCGTAGACATCTTTAAATTACTTTGTTGTCGAAGGTGAAGGTGACGCAGTTGCATACACAGTCACAGTTGGAATTGGGGTTGGAACGGGTTTAGCTGGAACTAAAGCGTCGCCAGGGTTTGTACTTGATGCACCAACGACTATTGCAACAACACCAAGAATTTCAAAATCTGTATAAAAACGAACGCTTCCACTTTGTGCAATTTGACCCGCAGAGTTATCAACTGCAGTCACGTATCCCACCGGAACGCCAGGAACAAAGGGGCGATTAGCAACACTTCCTCTGGCAAGCAATACATCGCCAACTTTGAGGGTTGTTTGGTTATCAAGGAGCTGCAACACACCTGAACGAGAACCGCGTCCAGCCAAAATACCTATCTGCTGCGAACCCGCAATGCGAACACCAATTCGAAAAGATGGATCGCTGGCAAGCATCACAAGTGAAGTATTTGAATACACGGCCTTAACTACACCCGCAATTCCATCTTGCGACAATACGGTCATGTTTGTTTTGATTCCAGAGTTGGAACCGATATCGATGGTTACGGTTTGTGAATAACTCTGACTTGAGCCTTGGCTAATTACTCTGGCATTTATAACTTTGTAACCTGCGGTGCCTGCTAAATCCAAAATCCCTTTTAATTGTTTGAGTTCTTGATCTGCATTTTTGCGATACAGCAGTTGCGCTTTTAATTTGGCATTATCTGCCCGCAATTTTTCAAGTTGATTTCTGGTACGACCTAAATGCGTCACATCTGAAAAGAAATTCTTAATTGGTGTTAGAACAACATTTCCCGCGCGCTGGAAAGGAGATAGAACTGTTTGAGTTCCACTTCGGGCGCCGTTGAGAACTGAAACGCCGCGCAAATCCAGCGTGATGAGTAATAGCGAAGTGACTATCAGGATTATTAAGAGAAGACGAGTACGCCCGGATCCGCCATCACGCATTCTCTAATAAACCTATCGACGTGGTTCAGAGATTAAGACCTTTTCTAAGGCCTCAAACTCTTCAATACATTTTCCTGTACCCACAACAACAGCTCTTAGTGGATCTTCTGCTACGTGAATTGGTAATCCAGTTTCTTTGCGAAGGCGCTCATCAAGACCCTTGAGCAGCGCACCTCCACCGGTAAGAACAATTCCATGTGTCATTAAATCTGAGGCGAGCTCTGGAGGTGTCTTATCGAGAGTGTTTTTAACCGCATTAATAATCGCATTAACTGGCTCTTCTAACGCCTTACGGATATCAGCAGCAGTAACGATGATTGTTTTCGGAAGTCCAGTAGCCAAATCGCGTCCAGGAATTTCAGCATCTGGTTCATCTGGAAGCGGATAAGCAGAACCAATTTTCTTTTTGATCTCTTCGGCAGTTCGTTCTCCTAGAAGCAATGAGTATTCACGCTTTACCCAGCTAATAATCGCTTGATCTAAAGCATCTCCACCCACTCGAATTGAGCCAGTTGTTACGATTCCACCTAAAGAAATAACTGCAACTTCAGTTGTTCCGCCACCAATATCTACAACCATGTTTCCAGTTGGTTCATGAATTGGAAGACCTGCACCAATTGCCGCGGCCATTGGTTCTTCGATGATGAAAACCTTGCGAGCGCCAGCTGCATATCCAGCATCTTTTACTGCGCGTTGTTCTACGCCAGTGATACCTGAAGGTACGCAGACAACGATGCGTGGCTTTGCTAAGAATCGGCGGCGATGCACTTTCTGAATAAAGTAACGGAGCATGCGCTCGGTTGTGTCGAAGTCTGCGATAACACCATCTTTGAGCGGACGAATCGCAACGATGTTTCCAGGCGTACGGCCAATCATTTTCTTAGCTTCAATTCCAACAGCCAGAATTCCACCAGTGTCTTGATTGATAGCAACAACAGATGGTTCGTCCAAAACAATTCCACGTCCGCGAACATAGACAAGCGTGTTTGCGGTTCCTAGGTCAATTGCCATATCGCGACCGATGAATGACATTCTGCTATATGAACTCATGCTGGTGTGCTCCTTGATTAATTAGGGAAGAAAATTTGAATTTCTCGTGCCGCTGATTCTGGTGAATCTGATCCGTGCACAATATTTTGTACAACTTTGGTGCCTTGATCTCGGGCTAAGTCACCACGAATTGTTCCTGGTGCCGCAACTGTTGGATCTGTTACTCCAGCTAATGAACGAAAACCTTCGATAACACGATTTCCTGATGCAACCATTGCAACAATTGGACCTGACATCATGAACTCAACCAACGGTTCATAAAATACTTTGCCAACATGTTCGGCGTAGTGCTGTTCAAGAAGTGCGCGATCTGCCGTCAGCATTCGCAATGCATCGATGGAATAGCCTTTTGTTTCAACACGAGAAATAACTTCGCCAACTAAACCGCGACGAACGCCATCTGGCTTAACCAGGATTAAGGTTTTCTCTATGCTCACGGGCTCAGTCTATTAGCCCGAGGCACCTGCCTGCGCCACGAGGGCGGCGCGAGCGGCCTCCCCCTTGCGCCCAACGATGATGGCCGCGGCCCAAAGCCCTACGAAAATCGCGCCGATAAGAAAAAAGGCTGGGATTACAAAGCCAAAAGCAATCATGAAAACCTGCAAGAGCGAGCCAATATAGAAACCGGTGCGCATCCGAAGCAGTCCGGCGCAAAGAAACATGAGCAGGGAAATTACAGAGCCATAGACAAGAGCAGAAGTTGAATGTGATTTCGTTGCTAGCAAGATTGCAAAACCTAAAACCATGCTCTCCATGACCAAAACTGCCGCGCCTAGGACCTTCATTTACTAAATTTCATTCGAAGATACGTGCGCGCTTCGCCAACTGTGACAACTGAACCAGTGACGATTATTCCGATTGTGTCCTCACTTAAAGGCCTGATGGCATCGGTCACTGCACGATCTAGGGCTTGCGGTAAATCGCTCACTTCAAAAACTCTATCGCTGCCGAAAATTGAGGAGGCGATTTTTTCTAACTCTGATGACGACATCGCTCGAGGCGATGCACTTTGCGTAACAATGACGTGATCGACAATCGGTTCTAACTCGCGCAAAATTCCATCGGCATCTTTGTCCCCAAAAACGCCAACCACTGCGACTATCTCATCAAAATTAAATTCATTTCGTAAAGTTTCTGCCAATGCTTTAGCGCCATGAGGATTATGTGCGGCATCCAAGATTACCGTGGGGTCACGGTGCACAACTTCGCAACGTCCAGGTGAAGTTACTGCAGCAAAGCCCGCACGTACCGCTTCGATATCCAGCGGTTGGTCACCGAAAAAAGCTTCGACCGCTACTAGCGCACTTGCCGCATTAGCTGCTTGATGGCGACCATGCAGTGGTAAAAAGATTTCATCGTAAGTTTCGTGCAGACCAGTAATCGTTAATAACTGTCCGCCCACTGCAACCGCGCGTGATGAAACGGAATACTCGATTCCTTCGCGAACGACATCAGCTCCAACTTCGGCCGCTTTTTTAATCAGCTCTTTCGCCGCTTCTGGCTCTTGTGCTGCAAGAACGATGAAGCCACCTTCCTTGATGATTCCAGCTTTTGTTGCAGCGATCTCTTGTAATGAATTTCCCAAATACTCCATATGGTCGAAACCAATAGGCATAATGACTGAAACATCTGCATCAATCACATTTGTTGCATCCCACTCCCCGCCCATTCCGACTTCAATTACAGCTACATCGACAGGATGTTCGGCAAATGCGGCGAAGGCCAATGCCGTTACTGCTTCGAAGAACGAAATTGGATTTTCAAATTTGCTATCCATTAAATCGAAATATGCCGCGATGTCATTAAAAGTAAAAATCAGCTCTTTAGGATCAATAGGTTCGCCATTGATAGCGATTCGCTCACGGTATGTTTCTAAATGCGGGCTGGTAAAGCGGCCTGTGCGAAGACCATGAGCAAACAACAGTGAATCAATCATTCGTGTTGTAGTGGTCTTGCCATTGGTTCCACCAACATGAATTGTGGGATAAGTCAGCTGCGGTGAGCCTAAAATATCGACCAAAGCTGCAATACGTTCGGTGGATGGTGCAATGCGAGTTTCTGGCCAACGAGCAAGCAAGGCTTTTTCAATTGCGTCAACGCGCTCTTGATCATCTGGAGAAATAATCATGCCTGTGGCAATGCAGCTAGTTGAGCCGTGATTCGCTCAATGTCAGCAGTTGTTTTCAATAAGCGCTCACGGATTTCGAGAACGACAGCCTCTGGCGCTTTAGCCATGAAGCCCTCATTATTTATTTTGACTTCGGCAGTTTGCTTATCTTTTATTGCTGACGCTAAATCTTTTTCTAATCTTGCGCGTTCAGCAACTACATCGATAGATCCAGTTAAGTCGAACTCAACTTTCACCGAACCAATTTCTACTTTTGCACTTGGCGTAATCTCAGCAAGTTCAAGGCGTAGTACAAATGCCATTGCGCTTGCATAATCTGCAATTGCGCCAGTTGCGATAAAACGAGCTGGGATTTTTGCCGAAGTCTTGATGCCTTGATCATTACGGAAACGTCGAACATCGGTAATAATTTCCTGCATCTCCAAAACCAATTTTTCAGAAGCAGGATCTACGTGAGCATCAATAGCCAATGGCCATTGCGCAACAACTAGCGATTCTCCCCCAGTAAATTTCGTCCAAAGCTCTTCAGTAATAAATGGCATTACTGGATGTAGCAGTCGCAGCAATTGATCTAGGACATGACCCAGTACTCGCTTGGTATTTGCTGAGTCAGAACCTGCAAAAACTTCCTTTGAAAGTTCTAGGTACCAATCGCAGAGATCATCCCAAGCAAAGTGATAGAGAAGTTCGCAAGCTCGGGCAAATTCATATTTTTCTAGAAGTGAATCTACTTCGGTAATTGTTTGAGACAAGCGACTAAGAATCCACTTATCAATGGCGTTGAGATTTTCTGATGCTGGCAAATCTCCTTCGATGGTTGCACCGTTCATGATGGCAAAACGAGTTGCGTTCCAGAGTTTGGTGGCAAAATTACGTGAGCCGCCAATCCAATCTTCAGCCAACGCCTGATCAGTTCCTGGATTGGCACCACGTGCCAAAGTAAAGCGAAGCGCGTCAGCACCGTACTTATCCATAAACTCAATTGGATCAACAACGTTTCCACGACTCTTTGACATTTTCTTACCAAATTGATCGCGAACTAAGCCATGCAACATGATTGTTTTAAATGGAGGCACTCCATCCATTGCAAAAGTACTCATCATCATCATGCGAACTACCCAGAAAAACAAAATGTCATAACCAGTTACAAGCACCGAAGTTGGGTAAAACTTTGCTAAATCAGCGGTTTTTTCAGGCCAACCGAAAGTTGAAAATGCCCATTGGCCAGATGAAAACCATGTATCCAAAACATCGGGGTCTTGCGTGTAACCAACAGGAGCGCTTTCACCTGGGCCAACAACAATTACTTCATTATCTGGTCCGTACCAAACTGGAATTCGATGTCCCCACCACAACTGACGTGAGATACACCAGTCATGCATATTGTCGACCCAGTCAAAATATCGAGGCTCTAACTCTTTTGGTTCGATATTTACTGCGCCACTGCGCACCGCATCGGCAGATGCCTTTGCAAGTGGTGCAACCTTTACAAACCACTGCTTGGATAAACGTGGCTCAACAGTTGTATCGCACCGTGAACAATGGCCCACTGCGTGAATATAAGGACGCTTTTCAGAAACAATGCGGCCCATCGAACGGAGTTTTTCAACAACGGCAACGCGTGCTTCAAAGCGATCCATGCCATCAAACTCAGTTCCAGTTCCATCCATTACGCCATGTTCATTCATGATTACTACGAATGGAACATTGTGACGAACGGCCATTTCAAAGTCGTTAGGGTCATGTGCTGCAGTAACTTTGACTGCACCAGTTCCAAAATCTGGATCCACTAACTCATCAGCAATAATTGGAATCATTCGATTTACAAGCGGCAGTAATACGCAAGTTCCAACCATGTGCTTGTAACGAGGATCATCAGGGTGAACTGCAACTGCGCCATCACCCATCATTGTTTCTGGACGCGTTGTTGCAACCGTTATTGATTGTTCACCTTCACCGTATCGAACTGAAACAAACTCTCCTGCATCGTCCTGGTGTTCTACTTCAATATCTGAAAGCGCAGTTAAGCAACGTGGGCACCAATTGATAATTCTTTCGGCGCGATAAATTAAACCTGCATCATGCATTTTCTTGAACAAAGTGACAACGGAGTTAGACATGGCTTCATCCATAGTGAAGCGCTCACGTGACCAATCAACAGATACACCAAGTCGGCGCATTTGATCTAAAATCGCACCACCAGATTCAGCTTTCCATTCCCAAACTTTCTTAACAAATTCTTCACGGCCAAGATCGTGTCTGGATTTGCCACCGAGTGCTAATTGTTTTTCGACAACATTTTGCGTTGCAATTCCAGCGTGATCCATTCCCGGTAACCACAAAACTTCAAAACCTTTCATGCGTTTCATACGTGACAAACAATCTTGCAATGTTTGATCGAGTGCATGGCCAATATGTAAAACACCGGTCACATTTGGTGGAGGCAAAACAATCGAAAAGGCTGGCTTACTTGACGCGGCATCGGCGGTGAAATAGCCAGCAGCAACCCACTTTTTATACAGGGATGCTTCGATATCTGCAGGTGAAAAACTGGAAGCTAGGTCGCCGGACATGAGGAGCAGTCTAGATTATGCGCTCTTCTCCTCTTGACCCTTTGGCGTGCGTGAGCGCTTTGGAATATCGCCCGTGCGTTTAGTAAATGTTGGTTGTGCCCCATTTGAGATGCAATCTTTGGTCACAATGACCTTAGCGATGTCATTTTGACTTGGAACGTCATACATCACACCAAGCAGCACTGATTCCATAATTGCACGAAGGCCTCGTGCGCCGGTTCCGCGATCTAGCGCGAGATCGGCGATTGCATCAAGGGCTTCAGCATCAAATTCAAGTTCGACGTGATCGAGATCGAATAGACGTTGATACTGCTTCACCAAAGCATTCTTTGGCTCGGTCAAAATCTGCATGAGTGCTTGCTTGTCAAGATTTTCTACACTTGTAAGAACAGGCAAACGGCCGATGAACTCTGGAATCATTCCAAACTTTAATAGATCTTCAGGCATGACATCGGCAAAGATATCTTTGCGATTCTTATCTGCAGCATCTTGCAAAGTTGCATTAAAGCCAACGCCAGATTTGCCAACACGTCCTTCGATAATTTTCTCAAGGCCTGCAAATGCTCCACCAACGATAAATAGAACATTGGTTGTATCAATCTGTATAAATTCTTGGTGTGGGTGTTTACGCCCGCCTTGAGGTGGAACTGAAGCGACAGTTCCTTCTAAAATCTTCAACAGCGCTTGCTGAACACCTTCACCTGAAACATCGCGAGTGATTGATGGATTTTCAGATTTGCGTGCGACCTTATCGATTTCATCGATATAGATAATTCCAGTCTCGGCCTTCTTAACATCGTAATCTGCCGCTTGTAAAAGCTTGAGCAAAATATTTTCAACATCCTCGCCAACATATCCCGCTTCGGTTAGGGCAGTTGCATCGGCAATTGCAAAAGGCACATTAAGCATGCGCGCTAAAGTTTGAGCCATTAAAGTTTTTCCACAACCTGTTGGACCAAGAAGCAAGATATTTGATTTTGCTAATTCAATTTGATCTTCGCGGTTTCCGCTTTGAACGCGCTTGTAGTGGTTATAAACGGCAACTGATAAAGATTTCTTTGCACGGTTTTGCCCAATTACATATTGATCAAGGAATTCAAAAATCTCTTGTGGTTTTGGAAGTTCGGCTAAACCTAAAGATGACGCTTCGGTAAGTTCTTCGACAATGATTTCATTACAGAGCTCGATACATTCATCGCAGATATATACGCCAGGTCCTGCAATAAGTTTCTTTACCTGCTTCTGAGTCTTTCCGCAGAAAGAACACTTTAGTAGGTCGCTAGTTTCGCCGATTCTGGTCATGGGCAAATTTTAGATTCTGAAGCGTTTTTTTGCGCTGGTATTTACCCTTATCCCTGTTCGCCCTGAGAATAATCAACGGGAGTTTTCATGTCTCGCACTCCTGGCACTAATAAAACAAGCAAACAAATCATCACATGAAATACCGAGGCACCGATTAATAAATCCTTCTCTCCAAAGAAGGCAACAGCTGGACCCACAAGGGCCATCCCCAACGGCATCAGACCTGCAGAGCCCATGTGATCGATACTAAAAACGCGACCCTGTAACTCATGTGGGATTTCGCGTTGAATCGCTGAACTCCAAAAAGCTTCCCACGGACCAACAGAGAACCCGGCAAGCAGATATGCAATGACGACGGCATATTCATTAACTGGAAATGCCAATGAGAGTGGCGCGATAATTAATAAGCACCACACCAAGACAGAAAATTGTCCTTGATGTTTGACTTTAAGGCGCACACAAATGATTGCAGAAATAATTCCACCGAAGGAAAATGCTGCGGCAGAGAGTGCAAAGACTGTGTTGGTGCCAAATTCTCGTCTGGTAATAATCGGTAACAAAACATTTTCAGCAGCTAAAAGAACCATTAACTGCACAGATGCCATTGCAATCATGGCACCAACCCATTTAATCTCCCATACCGTTCGCATTCCTTCGCGAAGTTCAGTGAAAAAAGGCTCTTGTGGCTTCTTATTCGCATTGATATCTTCTTTGACTTGAGCCAAGAAGTATGTTCCAAAAGCAAATGCAACTGCGGTGAATAAAAATGTCAATCTGCCACCAAGAATTAATACCGATGCTCCACCAATTCCAGGGCCAATGATTGATGCCATCTTGATAACAACTCCGCGGGCAACATTTCCTGCAGGCAATTTATCGTCAGGCAAAAGAGAAGGCATGATTGCACCGGCAGAAGCCGCACCAAATGCATCACCAACTCCCATTGCAAATACTGCCAAGCCGATTAAGTAATGCGGCAATGATGGCGCGGAGATAAACACCATGGTAAAAACAATGCCTGCTCTAAATAGATCGGCAATAATCATTACTTGCTTGCGCGGTAAGCGATCAGCCCAGACTCCGGCAAAGGGTGCAAAGACAACGCCCGATAAAATTCTTGCACCAAGGATTAACCCCAAAGTAGTTGCAGTTCCTCCTGCATCAAGAACAGTGACTGCCAGAGCGATTGGAAAAGCTGATGCTCCTAGAACAAATATTGTCGTAGAAAACCAAAAGAGACGGTACCCCTTGTATGACCAAAGGGAGCCCGCCTCAAATAGTTTCATAAATTTTATTACTTAACTGGCTTGGCCTTACGCGAAGCCAATACTTGATCGATAATTCCATATTCGACAGCCTCTGTCGCAGTAAGAATCTTGTCTCGTTCGATATCTTTTTCGATTTCGGCCGCAGACTTAAGTACGTGACGAGCAAGAAGTTCTTCTTGCAAGCGCGCAATACGGGCAATTTCTTTAGCCTGAATTTCAACGTCAGATGCTTGTCCTCCGCCTTCAGATGATGGCTGGTGAATCAAAATACGTGAATGTTCTAAGGCGTAACGCTTTCCTTTTGCACCGCCAGCAAGAATTACGGCTGCTGCAGATGCTGCCTGACCCAAACAAATTGTGCTGATATCTGGACGCACAAATTGCATCGTGTCATAAATTGCAGTCAACGCTGTAAATGATCCACCGGGTGAGTTGATGTAAATCATGATGTCGCGATCTGGATCCATAGATTCCAAAGTTAACAACTGCGCCATTACATCGTTTGCGACTGTGTCATCGATTGGTTGACCCATAAAAATGATGCGCTCTTCAAATAATTTTGTATATGGATCAAGACGCTTGAAGCCATATGCAGTTTTTTCTTCAATTGTTGGAAGAACGTAACGGCTAGTAATTTCTTGAATATTCATCATTACGCTTTGCCTCCTGGAATTTGATCGGCAGATGTTGCCACGAAATCGATGAAGCCATATTCCTTAGCATCTTGCGCATTGAACCAGTTATCGCGATCAGAATCGGCAAGAATCTTTTCTAAAGTTTGACCTGTGTGCTTGGCATTAATTTCAGACATTGTGCGCTTTGTAATCGCCATCTGTTCTGCCTGAATACGAATATCAGTAGCAGTTCCACCGATTCCACCAAGTGGTTGGTGCATCAAGATGCGTGCATGTGGGGTTGCATAACGCTTTCCCTTTGTTCCGGCAGTTAACAAGAACTGACCCATCGATGCAGCGATTCCCATTCCAACTGTTACGACATCGTTCTTGATGTATTGCATAGTGTCATAGACGGCCATGCCAGCTGTAACGGATCCGCCAGGTGAGTTGATGTATAAATGAATATCGGCCTTTGGATCTTCTGCAGATAAAAGTAAAAGTTGTGCGCAGACCATGTTGGCCATCTCATCGCGAACTTCACCTGTTAAAAAGATGATGCGGTTGTGCAACAGTCGGGTATATATCTGGTCATCCATGCGAGCTACTGAATCCACGTGAGTGTTCCTCCTGGTTGCCTAACGATCTAATTGAATTATTACCTGTAGTGACCTTAACAATGTTGCGGGCCAAATGCTTCCCAATAATGGGAAAAAGAAGCGTGAAGTAGGTGATGTTCGCTCAGGGCTAAAGCCGTTGAGCCTTTTTCAAAGAGGGCTTAAGCCTCTTCAACTACATCGGCAGGAGAAGGTGCTGGGCGAAGAGCTTCAAGGTCAACCACTGCTCCAGATGCATCCTTAACAGTGATGCGACCAAGTACAGAAGCCAGAGCCTTTGCGCGAGTTACTTCTGCAACCAGTTGAGAAATCTGGCCAGCCTTTTGTAGTTCTTCAGCAAACTGCTGAGGTGCCATTCCATAACGCTGTGATGTACGAACTAAGTATTCGGTAAGTTCAATTTCAGTAATTTGAACATCTTCAACTTGAACGATTGCATCAAGTAGGAAATCTGATTTCAGCGAAGAACGGACTTGGCCATCAACTTCGGCACGGTGCTCGGCATCTTCCATGCGACCTTCGCCTTCAAGGTGATCATTTACTTCAAGTTCAACCAAGTGATCTGGAACTGGAATATCTAAATCTGCCAATAGTTTTTCAACTAGGCGATCGCGCGCCTGTGTTCCTTGTTCCATTTTCTTGACTCGACCAAGGCGCTCGCGGAAATCTTCGCGAAGTTCTGCCAACGTATCGAACTCTGAAGCAAGCTTTGCAAAGGCATCATCAACTGGAGGAAGCTCTCGCTCTTTAACTGCCTTAACAGTTGCTTCTACTTCGCCCTTTTCGCCTTCTTCTTGGCCAACAAGTTGAGTTTCAAAACGCTTTGTATCACCAACATTCATGCCAATCAAAATCTCATCCAGACCATCAATCATCTTGTCTGAACCGACTTCATAAGAAAGATCATTTGCTTGCCCACCATCAACAGTTTCGCCATTGATAAACGCGTTCATATCTAATGTTGCAAAATCACCATTAGCAACTGCGCGATCAACAGTTGTTAAAGTTCCAAATCGTGTGCGCAAAGATTCAACCTGCTCGTCGATATCTTCTTCAGAAACAGTTACGTCATCTACTTCAACAACAATCTTTGAAAAGTCTGGCAACTTAACTTCTGGACGAACATCAACTTCAACAGTGAAAACTAATTTCTCATTATCAACAAACTCTTTAACATCAACTTCTGGTCGCCCAATAACAGCAACAGAATGTTCGCGTGCAGCTTTGCCGTAAAAATCTGGAAGTGCTGCATTGATTGCTTCTTCAACGACTGCGCCGCGACCAACACGTTGATCGATCATTGATGCAGGAACTTTGCCTTTGCGAAATCCTGGAATGTTTACTTGTGTTGCAACTTTCTTATAAGCATCAGCTACGTGCGAGCTCATTTCGGTGTATTCAACTTCAATGTTTAGACGAACACGAGTTGGTGATAGAACCTCAATAGTGCTTTTCACAAATGCTCCTAATTAAGTAACGAATAAAAAGAACTGGTCGGGGCGGGGAGATTCGAACTCCCGGTCTCCTGCTCCCAAAGCAGGCGCGCTAGCCACTACGCTACGCCCCGAGGCGCAATGCGAGAGTCTAGACGAGATTTCACGGAACTCTTACCGACCCAGTACCTTTAGCGCCTAGGCACCTCATGCGGGTGTAGCTCAATGGTAGAGCCCCAGCCTTCCAACCGCCTACACATCGAAAATTCCCGCCCATCAAATGCGCAGGTCAGCACCGATTTTCTTACGGTGATGCGCTCGCAAAATCGTAAAAAATCAATTTCGTGCCTAATTCGTGCCTACAAATGTGCGCATCCCGTACATCCCTGATGGCAATCAATCAATGTGCGTGCAGAAATCTAATCTGTACATACATCAAACGAAATGGCGAAATGATTATGATCAGAAAACAATTTGGCACTATCCGCGAGCTCGCATCAGGTAAGTATCAGGCACGGTATTTCTTAGATGGGGTACAGCAAGCTGCTCGCACTCTCGATGATAAGCCGATGACATTTGCAACCTATGATCAAGCGCGTAAATTCTTGAATCAATTAGAGCTTGATCTTGATAAGGGAATCAACCCCTATGAAATAGAGCGAGCGCGAAAGAAATCCCAGAGCTACACCTTGCGCCAACGGGTTGAGATGTATCTTGATCCAGCGTCAGGGGCACGGCTTACCCATAAGCCTCTCAGAGCTGCAACGGTGCGCAATTATGAGCATCTATCGAAAAACTATTTATTTAGACAAATAGACGGATTCTGTCTGTCTGAAATGTTGATTACAGAGATCACCCGTGCCGATGTGCGAAAGTGGTATCAGCTGATCCAATCTCAATGTGTATCTGGTCAATTAGAGATCAAAACTAGAGCTCATCCAGCGCGAGCATGGGCGCGATCTGAGGGAATTCCTACAGCGTTACACGGGCGCATCGATCAAGAGCTCATCAATCAATGGATCAAATCAGGTGCGCCAATTATTAAGAGCTATCGAGAAAAGAATTCTGGAATCGTGCAGCTTGCTAAGGCGTACACATTTCTACACGCCATTTTCAATGTAGCTCTAGAGGATGAAATCATCGAGCAAAATCCTTGCCGAATTAAGGGTGCAGGGCAGCCCAAACACCCTGAACGCCCTATTGCAACCCTTGAGCAGCTTGCTGCGCTCGCAAGTGAAGTGCCAGAGAGATACAAACTCTCGGTGATCCTTGCAGCATTTACATCGATCAGATCGAGTGAATTATTTGGATTACAGCGCAAGCACATCAACCCACTACATCGAACACTCAAGATCGAACATCAGCTCACAAAATACTCAACCGATCCTCAAATGTTTGTTGCCCCGAAAACAGAATCCAGCGTGCGCACCGTGCCGATCCCTGATGATCTGATGGGTGCGATCAATGAGCATCTAGAAAAGTTTGTTACCGATCCCAATCCTGATGCTCTGATCTTTACTACATCCAACGGGTTGCCACTTTATCAAGGGCGAAAATCGTGGTTTGTTACAGCCAAGCGCAGACTCAATTTAGATCATCTACATTTTCACGATCTACGCCATACAGGGCAATCTCTTGCGCTCGCCAACGGTGCAAGCATTAAAGATTTGCAACGCAGGGCAGGGCAATCAACGGCGCAAGCTGCACAAATGTATCTACATGGATCAAGCGAGCGCGATCAGATCGTTGCAGAATCCTTGAATCCTGATGTGAGTAAAACATTAAATCTAATCAATCAAAAGAGAGTGAGCTGATGAAAGACACACGCACGCGGGGCGCAACCTTGCAGAAATTAAGAAAACAAGTGTTTGATTATTACGGTGATGAGTGTTGGTTATGTCATCAAGAGGGTGCAGACACTATCGATCACATCGTGCCCGTCTCTCTTGGCGGTGGAGATGAGCTCGATAATCTGAGACCTGCTCACGGGCGAAAGAGTAGAAATTGTGTTGGTAATTTCTCACGCAAGAGACCAACAGCCCAGCAACGCAATCAAAACATGAGGATCGATGAATCAGGGTTGATCATTACTGATGAATACATAGAGAGGCAATTAGGATCAATGACATCTCGGGTATATCTCGCAGCATTTAAGAGCTTGGATGAGGCTCTGGAATTTGTTAAGGGATGAGATGCTGGCGGGTTAACCCGCTGATTCTGATTGCTAGTGTCGTGATAATCCGAGAGGCATCAATCGAGTACTGAAATGCGAGTTTTTTAACCGTGCAGAATTAACCGCCCCTATCCGTGTCTCGTACCTCCCCAAAATCCCCGACAAACGCCCAGAATCCCCCAGATCAATCGAGATCATCCAGAATCAATCAAAAGCTGCACGAATTAACCCAATTCAATCGTGGGGATTTCTAGGGAAATAACAAGAAATGGATGTCATGGGTTTAGATGTACTCTCAAAAAAGACCCCCATCCATCATTTGAGGATCATCGAATCGCATCCCTAACATCCCGATGCTCGGAATAATTTGTCGGTGGTGGTGGTTAATCTTGATATATGGCGAACAAAAGCAAGCATCTGGCAACCCTGTATTCACGCACGGGTTTCAATGCTGTATCAAATGCCAATCAGATTTTCACACAGCTCATAGCCTTGCCAGAGGTTGAGAGATTGCAAGCTGCGAAAGAATTGCACCCTGTATTCACCGAGGCAATCATCATCTATCGAGGCGATGCAGCAAGTGAATCCGCAGCTAGAGATCGGCTCAAATCTCATTTCTATGTGAATTCAATTCTCAAGATGGATCGTGTATTTCATCCGATTAGGCGCGCGCGTACATGGATCATCGATCGCATCACTCTTAATCTGCCCCGCAAGTTATACATCCCAATCAAGTACACATTTCAGGGCGATAGCAGCCCCGTAGAGGCTCAATCATTACCCAGCGAAATAAAAGTTATGCTGAAAACAATTCTTGCAGCGCACGCGCCAACGACAGCGAAAGAAAGATCATCGCTGCAATCGATTTCTATCTAACAGAATAGGAAATTAGGCACACGGGCAAAACCCGCAGCGCATGATTTACGGATTTACATCAGCCCCGTGCTGTCAAAATTCACATGCAAGAATTAAAAGAAAAGCATTTATCTGCACTCTTAAAACCTAAAGAGGCAGCGATTCATCTCAATGTATCCGAGCGATGGTTGCAACGCTATCGAGCTCATGGAATCCCAGCTGTAAAAATGGGCAAGCACACGATGTTTCTCATTACTGATTTAGATGCCTACATCCAACGCAATCGAATTGTGGGTGTAAATAAATGATCACAAATGAAAAGCCCCGCACGCTAGGCACGGGGCAAATCAATTATCCTGATGGCGAATCAATTACTGACAATATTACAGCCATCAACCGACTAAAACCGAATCAAGAATTCATATTCGGCAAGTCATCGCCAATCATCACCGAACGCGACATTTGGGAAAATGATTATCTGCATGATGCTGGTTGGTACGAATCAAAATTGAAAGCTGATACACATTTGCGAGCGCACGGATTGAAATCCATCTGGTCACTAGAGGATCAATTAAGAGCTGCCGAATTTAACCGCAGAAAATTAATTGCAAATCTGATGGGCGGTGATGCAGCGTGATTGATAAATCATTACCAGCACCCCGACCAATTCGCACCGAGTATGCGCAACATCCAGAGCTTGATCTTGATCTCTTGCCCACTCTCTTGCGTGACATGGTGCAATCCCTATCTAATCAATTCCAGATTGATCCCGTTATCCCTATGGGTACAGCTCTGGGATGTATCGCTACGGCAACGCGTGGCAAGATTCGCGCTCGCATTTCATCGGATTGGCTCGAGCACTCATCGATCTATATCTGCAACATCGCGCCAACGGCTGAGGGCAAATCTCAAGTGATGAATCTATTGCGCCAACCCTTGATTGATTATGAAATTGAGATGCAGCGTGAGGCTAGAGCTCACATTGATTTGCAACAGCAACAGCATGAGATTGCTCTTGCACGATTAAAAGCAATCAAGGATTCAATGTCGAGCATGAAAAAAACATCCAAATCAACCCCAGCAACGCAAGCCGATCTCATCGAGGCGATAGAGCTAGTCAGAGAATCAAAACCTGATGAGCTGCCGATGTTGCTGGTAGGCGGTGACATAACCCCCGATTCACTTACTGAGAAAATGCAATCTGCAAAACATTTGGGGATGTTAGATGCTGAGGGAGATTTTTTCGATCAAATGTCTGGCAAGAGCTACGGATCAAATGCCCGCTGGGGCACGGTGTTAAAAGCTACGACAGGCGATCAGATTAAGTCTCATCGAATTGGGCGCGGTGATGGTGTAGTCAATGATCCATTTCTGGCAATTTGCACATCGGTGCAGCCTGATGTCTGGTTACAGCTACACGCAGACAAGAGCGCAAGCAATCGAGGCGTGACGGGGCGATTCATCACTCTGGTAGCCAAATCAAATGTCGGATTTCGAGATACGCGAGCGCATGAGAAATACCCGATTGATCCTGATCTGATGGGTGATTGGAATCGAGTATTGCAATCAATTCTTGCTATCAATGAGAATCGGATTCTTGATCTCACCAATACGGGGCGAGTCCTATTTCAGAGATTTCGAGATGATTGGGAATCCCGATTGCGTAACCCAGAAAATCAACGCGATGGATTTGGTCAGCGACTAGCTGGCAATCTCATCACGCTAGCTGCACTCTTTACTCTCTCAGATAATCCATCAGCAACCCAAATCGATGATGATTGCTTAGAGAAAACGATTTGCTTGGCAGATTTCTTGCTTGCCCATCGCAAATGCGCGGATCATCTAAAAATCGAGAGGATGCCAGAGCAGCGGATTCTCGATTGGATGGCTGAGAGAATTCCAGCGATTCGGGATGTTCGGGATGTGAATTCGCAGATTTCATTTTCAATTCGCGGAGATGGCGGGTTGCAGCAATCAATCAAGCAACAGGCATGGGCAAAAGAGGGCAAGATGCAAGCGATAGAGGATGCTCTGAAAACTCTGGATCAAGGATTCTGGATTGAGCTAGAGGATGATCGCATCTACCCCAGAGCTGATCTCTTATCCTTGCGATGGTGAGCAGCTTGATTTCGTGCCTACAAAATCCTGAGATCGAGCCGATTAATTTCGTGCCTAATTCGTGCCTAATCTGATGGCATCGAGTGGATTTCTACGGTGATGAACGGTGTATTATCCGTGCAGGTCATAGCCTCAAAACCTATGATTTGCACGGATTTACGCTCATCTACGCAGGGCAAATTCGATTTGCGGGTGTAGCTCAATGGTAGAGCCCCAGCCTTCCAAGCTGGCCATGCCGGTTCGATCCCGGTCACCCGCTCCATAGTTTTCAGCCTATTGACCCCACTTTATTAATTAGGGCATTTCCGGTGAAAGATATTTCGACGCCACCCGTCGAGCCCAATTGATCAGTTATTTTGAGTCGCAAAACATTTGTTGTATTCGTAACAATTACCCCGATAGCAATGAATTGATAATGCCGACCACCGCTTGAATCAAGATAAGCGACTGAATCTGATGTAAAGACTCGATATGCAAACGTTGTCGTGCTGTTGGTCGAGCCAAGCGTGAGCCCTAATCGAATTTTTGTTTCAAAAGTGTCTACTGAAAAAATGCCATCATAAATTATTTCGAATGTATAGGACCCGGGAGAAGTCAGCGAAGCAACAGGCATCCAACTTGTCACCCCTCCAGCAACTGCAGTAGAGACAAATGTTTGCCCAATTTCTATAAACGTTGAGTTTGAGATTCCTGCGCTGCCTTGCGCACCATCAGCACCTACTCCACCAGTATTTCCTGTATCGCCTTTAACTCCTTGAATTCCGTTTGAGCCATCAGCACCTACTCCACCAGTGTTTCCTGTGTCGCCTTTACTTCCTGTTGCTCCGGTGTTTCCTGTGTCGCCTTTAACTCCTTGAATTCCGTCGGAGCCATTAGATCCATTCGTTCCATTTGTTCCAACATTTCCTGTTGCACCATTGCTTCCAGTTAATCCTGTTGGACCTGTTGCGCCACTCGCACCAGTTGCACCAGTAGACCCAGTTGGACCTGTCGCACCAGTTGCACCAGTTGCACCAGTTGCACCGACAGCGCCATTAGATCCATTTGTTCCTGCCGTTCCAATTGCACCTGTTAAACCAACAGATCCGGTTGAACCAATTAATCCGGTTTCTCCTCTGGCACCACTGTTTCCAATACCACCAGTTGCACCGATGTCACCTTTTGCACCTGTAGTTCCAACTTCGCCTCTTGCGCCTGTAGTTCCAACATTGCCTGTATCTCCTTTTGCTCCAGTAGCACCAGTAGCACCAGAACTTCCGGTCGCTCCCGTAACTCCGTTAATTCCATTTGTTCCCGCAGAACCTGTTGCGCCAATTTCACCTTTTGCGCCGGCAACTCCAACTTCACCTTTTGCTCCTGCAACACCTTGCTCTCCTGTATTTCCTTTAACACCGTCCGTTCCGGGAATTGCAGGCAGTGCAGGAACGCGAAGTGATGTTGCAAGTTTCCAAATGCCTTTTGTTTTTGGTCCGTAAAGATTTGCATTCTTAATGTCGATGTAAAAATCTCCATCAATACCAATGGTTTTTGCGGGCACGCTATTGCCACTAAGAATTGTGTTTGGAATTGATGTTGGCGATCTTCCAGCTTTTTTAATTGTTATCGTTGCTTTTTTTACTGTTGCTTTATTTGTAGAAAATGCTTGCGGGCTGCTGATTAATGTTGCAAGCAAAGTTAATACGGTGAGAGCAATTTTGCCCTTCATGGGAAGCCTGGTTTCTAGAACGCTGGGAAAGTCCTGTGAACAAGTGTGTTGCCCTTAATTATTGCTAAGAATAAGGACTCCCCTACGCGTTTTTACGCTTAGGAATTAACGGGCTATCTAAATCAAGATAAATACTCACAAAGTGTTCTAAGACTTAACCATCGCTTTCTTCAGATTCACGTAGTTAATTACGGGTAGTCGATGACGAGGGGTCACAGACAGTTCCGCTAGATGGAAGGAAGGCATGAAAATGTCATCAAGAAAAAAGATCGCAGCTGTACTTATAACAACAGTTGCACTTTCTGTAGGTACGGTCGGTATTGCATCTGCATCAGATAGCAAAGCAAAGTCAGTGTCTGTTAAGAAGACAACCACTAAGACAACATCTGTAAATGCAATAGCAAACCCAATGGCCGGTGGCGGTGCAGGTATGAAGGGTGATGATCAAGGAGCTCAGTTAGCAACAATCCTTGCAACTCTTGTTACCAATGGAACCATCACACAAGCACAGTCAACTGCAATCACTAATGCAGTAACTGCTGCACGTGCAGCACATGAAGCAGCTGAAGGTACAAGACCTGGCCCAGGCAATGGCGTCAATGATGCAGCAACACGTGCCGCTCGTGATGCAGTAATCGCAACAGCAATTGGTAAAACAACTGCAGCGATTCAGGCAGAACTTGCAACTGGAAAGGCACTTGGCGTAGTTGCTGGAGCTAATCGCGCAGCACTAATAACTGCACTCATTACTTTCGAAACTCAGCAGATTGATGCAGCAGTAACTGCTGGGAAGATCACTGCTGCTCAGGCAACAACCCAGAAGGCAACACTTACAGCACATGTGACAGCAGAGGTTGATTCTGTTCGTCCAGCAATGGGTGCAGGTGTGAATGGCCCAATGGGCGGCGGCATGGGTAAGCGCGGTCACAAGCACTAAATAGCTCTACATATAGAAAACCTCCTAAGGGTAAAACGCCCGCCACATGAGCAAGCATGTGGCGGGTTCTCTTTTTCTCTACTTTGTTGATGGCAAGATGGGCTTATGAGAATTCATATCGGCAGTGACCATGCAGGCCTCGAGCTAAAGGGCGCACTTGTTGAATATCTACAGTCAAAAGGTCACGTTGTTGAAGATCATGGGCCGCATGAATATGACGCACTTGATGATTATCCAGATTTTTGTATTCCAGCGGCGCTAGCAACTGTTAAAGATGAGGGCTCGCTAGGAATTGTTTTAGGTGGCTCCGGAAATGGCGAACAGATTGCGGCCAACAAAGTTAAAGGCGTTCGTGCCGCGCTTGCTTGGAGCGTTGAAACTGCAAAATTAGCCAAGGAACATAATGATGCAAATGTTGTCGGAATTGGTGGGCGCATGCATTCCATCGATGAATGTAAAGCGATTATTGACGCATTTATTGAGACACCATTTACAAATGATGAGCGCCATGTTCGACGCATCAACAAAATTACTGCTTACGAAAATACATCAAATCAGTAACTTGGTGATCCTTGTCGATCCCTTGACCTTCAAATCTTGTTACCGGGCGTGAATCTGGTTTTGCAATTACTCCGCCAGTAAATAACTCTGAACCAGCAAATACTTCTTCGATATTAATCGCGTACGGAACCCAATCAGTTGCAATGTGAATGAATCCATCTCTTTTTAATTTAGGGTGGATCAAAGCTAAGAATCCTGCGTTTACTATTCGGCGCTTATTATGTTTTTTCTTAGGCCAAGGATCTGGGAAATACAGATGAATTCCATCCAGTGATTCATCTTCGAACATGTATGGCAAAACTACGTGAACGTCGTCTTCAATTACTCGAAGATTCGTAAGTTCATTTTCGACTATTCGAGCTAAGAGTTTGCCAATTCCTGGTGGGTGAACATCAACGGCGATGTAGCCATTGTGTGGGTTATTTTTTGCGATTATTGCGGTGGCTTCCCCCATGCCAAAGCCAATCTCCATGATGATTTTTTCTGCTGTGGGGAATATCTCTCGTAGATAAATTTTGTTGGCAGAAACAGGAATTCCATAAACCTTCTGAAGAGCATCTTTGGCAGCTCGCTGGGCCTCAGTAATACGGGAACCACGGATGCTGTAACTGCGTACCGATGGGCGTTCCATAGGCGCACTCTGTCATGATTGGATTAGAACTTACAAAAGCGCCATACCGTCGCATTATCCAGAGGAGCAACAAGTGCCAGGTTTAAATTTGAGTCGTGCAGAAGCCAAAGATCGTGCCGACCATCTTTATGTAAATAGTTATGTGGTCACCCTGGATGTCACTAAAGGCGACGAAACTTTTTACTCAAAATCTGAGGTTTCATTTACGTGCAACAAACCTGGATATTCAACTTTCATTGATGCAGTTGGTCGAAAGGTTATTAGTGCAACCCTTAATGGTGATGCGGTAGATACTTCAAACTTTGATGGTGAAAGTATTTTCCTTACTAATTTAGCCGCTGAGAATCTCTTAATTATTGAAATCGAAGCCGAGTATTCAAAATCAGGTGAGGGTTTACAGCGCTCCGTTGATCCTGCCGATGGCGAGGTTTATCTCTATTCGCAGGGAGAAACCGCTCATATTCGCAATATGTTCCCTTGCTTTGACCAACCATCGTTAAAGGCAACATTTACTTTAACCGCTACAACGCCTGCACATTGGGAAGCAGTTTCAAATAACCCGGTTGAATCCAAAGTTGTAAAGGGTGATTCCCTTGAATGGAAATTCACCACCACTCCTCGTATCGCAACCTACTTGGATGCATTAATCGCCGGACCATATTCTTATGTGCATGATGTATACAAGGGCCAGAAAGAAATCCCCCTAGGAATTTATTGCCGCAAATCAATGATGCAGTACCTTGATCCAGAGGATATTTTCGAAGTTACAAAACAAGGTTTTGAATATTTCGAGAAGGTTTTTGGGCTTGCTTATCCTTTTGAAAAATATGATCAAATTGCTGTGGTTGATTTTAACTTTGGTGCAATGGAAAATGCAGGAGCAGTAACTTTCCGCGAAGATGTTTTGGTTTTCCGCAGCCATATGCCAGAA
Organism: uncultured Actinomycetes bacterium; assembly: GCA_903874255.1. Classification (GTDB taxonomy): domain Bacteria; phylum Actinomycetota; class Actinomycetes; order Nanopelagicales; family Nanopelagicaceae; genus Planktophila. The sequence goes on along the minus strand of CAIQRN010000019.1, from coordinate 12,465 downwards.
AAATCATATCTATCTCGTGCAAATACAATCCTTCACGAAATGGCGCACATGTGGTTTGGCGATATGGTCACGATGTCTTGGTGGGATGACCTTTGGCTCAATGAATCATTTGCAGAATGGTCTTCCTACCTTGCACTCTCTGAGGCAACTCGTTTCAAAGGCGCTGCATGGTCTGAATTCAACTCTGCTCGCAAGAACTGGGCTTATCGCCAAGATCAACTTTCCTCTACTCACCCAATCATTGCCGACATGGTTGATATGGAAGCTGTTAATGCAAACTTTGATGGAATCACATACGCAAAGGGAGCATCGGTTTTACATCAACTTGTTGCACATGTTGGCCGCCCAGAATTTCTTGCAGGGTTACAAAAGTATTTCGCTAAGCATGCTTGGGGAAACACAACACTTAATGATCTTTTAGTTGAACTAGAAGCTGCCAGTGGCCGCAAACTCGATTCATGGGTAAATACCTGGCTACAAACTGCAGGAGTAAATACTCTGCGTCCAGCTATTGAAATCGAAAACGGTGCATACAAAACTATTTCAGTAACTCAAGAAGCTCCCCTTGTTCCTCAAGGTTCGGGTGAACTTCGCCCACATCGTCTAGCTGTTGGTTTGTACGATATTAAAGATGGTTCATTGTCTCTGCGTAAGAGTGTAGAGCTGGATGTAACTGGTGCAAGCACGCCAGTGACTGAACTTATTGGCGAGAAATCAGCAGATTTATTACTGCTCAATGATCGCGATCTTTCATACGGCAAGCTTCGCTTTGACGATCATTCCATCGCAACCTTGAAATCTCACCTCGGCGTATTAAATGAGCCTCTTGCGCGAGCACTTTGTTGGAGCGCTGTTTGGGATATGCATCGAGATGCCGAGATTTCTACCGCTGATTACCTTGATATCGCTTTAGCTGGCCTAGCAGGAGAAAGTGATGATGCGATTGTTAATATCGTAATAGCCCAACTCGTAACATCAATTGAAGCATATGCAGTTGATGCGAATCGAAATTCATATCGCGAAAAGTTGGCCGAGGGTTTCTGGAACTTGTTGCAAGCCAGCGCACCAAGTAGTGATTTACAACTTCTGTTTTCGCGCGCATTTGCCGCAAATGCACATACAGAAGATCAAATAAAGAGAACTCGTGGAATTCTCAACGGAGAAATTGCTGGCTTAAAGGTCGATGCAGATCGACGTTGGGATTTCTTGATTGCCTTAACTGAACGTGGCGCAACAACGCAGAGCGAAATAGATGCTGAATATGCAGCCGATTCAACTACTTCAGGAAATATCGCCTACGAAACCTGTAAAGCTGCGATGCCAAATTCAGAAGCCAAAGCTTATGCATTTAACAAAGTGATGGATGAATCGGTGGTTACTTCAATTCGCTCCGGCTTGGTTGCCGGATTCCAGCGCCCAATCCAACGTCATCTCCTTGAATCATTTGTCGATCTCTACTTTGCTAACTTACTTAGTGAGTGGAGCTCCAAATCTTATGAAGGCGCAGCCAAGTTCGTAACGGGCATGTATCCATCATGGATTATTAGCCAAAGCACTTTGGATAAAACAAATGCATGGCTCAACAGTGAAGGAAAAGATGCCCCTGCAGTTTTGCGTAAATTAGTTAAGGAATCTCAAGACGGAGTTATCCGTGCATTAAAAGTTCAGAAATTAGATTCTTAATTAATTGAAGTAATTGATGACTCTGATTTATCTTTACGCGGCGCACTTGCGATCCATGAAACAATTGCGATGATTGCAAAGAGTGCAATTGGAATAACAACGTAAGTAATCACTGTTTCAGTCACAGATAATCCTGGACCATCGATTACGCCATCTTCTACCGCGTTCATAAATAAATGCATGGGTGAAGTGTAAATGCTCTAAGCCGTTGCCGCAGCCACACCAAAGGGCTCAAGATATTGAAGCCATCTGGCATTTGTTTGACCCGTTCCCAGAATGCGCCACGCGGCACCAACGGGTTCGCGCGGAAGTTGGCGCAATTTCCAACCAATTTCTTTGAGCTGTTTATCGGCCTTTAAGTGGTTGCATTTATGACAGGCCGAAACAACATTTTCCCAATTGTGCCCACCGCCACGACTTCGTGGAATTACGTGATCGATTGATGTTGCAGGGGCTGAACAGTAAACACATCGACCACCATCACGAGCAAAAATTGCGCGCCTAGATAATGGCACTGCATGTCGATATGGAATACGAACAAATTTATTTAATCGAATGACCGATGGAAGTTCAATCTCTCCACCAGAAAAATGAAGAACCGAACCAGAGTTTTCAATCATGGTTGCGCGGTGATTAAGTACAAGGATCAGGGCACGACGTTCTGTTATGACACCCAACGGTTCATAGGTGGCGTTTAAAACCAACGTTCGCGACATGTCCGTCCCTTCGTGGACCCGCATCGATTGCTTTATCTTGCCTCAAAACACCCGACCTCGTGGGTATTGACTAGCGACATTTAGGTAAAGTTTTGGCTAAAGTCTGCATTTATGAGCGACTCACTGCGCAATATTCTCGACTGGATTAGCGGCACCCCCCTTCGAGTTGCGATCATCCTTATTTCGGCCATGTTGACCCAAACCTTTGGATCACGGGCAATTACACGTGCCATGAATCGATTAGCAACTGCCGATCTTGTTCCCGGACCGCGCAATATTGTTGCTCGACAAAAAGAACGCGCACGAACAATTGGCGGAGTTTTATCTAGCACTTTAAAAACAGTTATTTGGGTCGTTGCAGTTGCTATGGCGCTCGGCGAATTGGGATTTAACTTAGGACCGATTATTGCTTCAGCTGGAATTCTTGGAGTCGCTTTAGGTCTTGGTGCACAAACTTTAGTTCGGGACGTGTTGTCTGGAATATTTATGTTGGTTGAAGATCAATATGGTGTTGGCGATACCGTTGATGTATTAGAAGTAACTGGCGTTGTTGAAAAAGTTGGGCTTCGCGTTACATGTGTACGCGATCCACGCGGAACATTGTGGTACTTACGAAATGGTGAAATTCTAAAAGTTGGAAATGAATCTCAATCTGGTTGATTAACCATGGCATTTGCTGCCATCTCTAAATAGCTCCACAATTCGGCGCGAAGTTCGGCCTCTATTTCCATTCCATCTACAACCGCGTGCATTGCATTAAGCCAAGCATCGCGCGCAGCAGTATCGATATGAAACTCCGAATGACGCATGCGAAGGCGCGGGTGGCCGCGGTTTTCTTGATACGTTGTTGGCCCGCCCCAATACTGCTCTAAGAACCACTGCAAACGTTTTGCTGCACCTTGCAAATCACTATCTGGATACATAGGACGTAAAATTGGGTCCACCGCAACATATGCATAAAACTGCGACACCAAATCAGCAAAAAAGGCTTCGCCACCAAGGCGTTCGTAATGCGTACTCATGCGCTAAGGCTAGCCAAATCCTTACCCTTGGCTATCTGCAAAACGAAGTAACTAGTGATTAAACATAGGGTGCCACTCACATAAAACGCTGCGGCGTAATCGCCTAGTTTCACTCGAATAACCGCGGCACCTAAAGCTGCAATCGCACCACCAATTTGATGTGATGCAAAAACCCAACCATAAATAACCGTTCCGCGATCTGGCCCAAGCACCGTGCGACAAAGCATCACGGTTGGCGGAACTGTTGCTACCCAATCAAGACCGTAGAAAATAACGAAAACTAGCGTTGATGGATGCACCGACGAAAATAGAATTGATGGAAGCAAGAAAAGTGAAAGTCCACGAAGACCATAGTAGAAAAATAGAAGTTTTCTGGGATCGTATTTATCAGTAAGCCATCCCGAAAACAAAGTACCGATAACGTCAAATACTCCAACAAGTGCTAACAGCGATGCCGCGACAACTTGTCCCATTCCGTGATCGTGGGCTGCTGGAATAAAGTGCGTTCCAATTAATCCGCTCGTTGATAGTCCACAGACGAAAAAAGAACCGACTAAATACCAAAAATCTTTATGTGCACTTGCTTCTTTCAAAGAAACTAATGCCAATCGACCAGCGCTCATTTCTGAACGCTTGGGTGGCTGCCAATCATCTGGTGCGCCATATGGAAGCAAACCTAAGTCCGCTGGCTTTTCGCGCAAAAAAAGAAAGATCATCGGAACCATAATCAAAGAGGCAGAGCCGATCGTTACACCAATTGATTTCCATCCATAGTGATCAGATAAATACGTTAATCCTGGCAAGAAAATTAATTGCCCTGTTGCCGCTGCCGCCGTAAGTGCACCGATTACCAACCCACGGCGCTTAACAAACCAACGGTTGGCAACTGTGGCAGCAAAAACTAGGGCCATAGAACCAGTACCAATTCCAACGATGACTCCCCATGTTGCCACTAACTGCCATGGAGCATTAATTTGCGTAGTTAAGAATGCGCCAATGCTGACCGTTGTTAATGCCGACATAACAACTTTTCGCACTGTGAATCGTTCCATGAGGGCGGCGGCAAATGGCGCAGTTAATCCATACAGTAAAACATTTATTGAAATCGCTAAGGAGATCTGATCGCGGCTCCAACCAAAAGCCATCTCCAGCGGCATGATTAAAACCGAGGGTGCAGATCTAAAACCTGCGGTAGCTACAAGAGTAAAGAAAGTAACGATTACCGCTATCCAAGCCGGATGAAACTTGCGATCTCTAGCCAATCTTTGAAACCTTTCGTGACGCAACTGCTAATACGGTGACAGGTATTGCGGCAAATATGCAAAGCCAACCATAACTAAGCGTTCCAATAATTAGGCCAGCCAAAGCACCGCCACCAGCGCCGGCTAAATTCATTACCAAATCACTTGCGCCTTGCGATGCCGGACGCATCTCAATTGAAACTGATTCAGATAAAAACGCTGAACCAGCAATCAAGGTGCAGGACCAACCAAGACCAAGCAAGAACAGACCAATCCCTAATCGCACGGCATCATCTGCTTTTGCGGTTCCCGAGATTAAAGTTGAGAGCAATAAAATCGTCACACCAATTTGAACGACTCGTACACGGCCGATTCGATCGCTGAGGGAACCAACAAGTGGAGAAAATACATACATTCCAAGTACGTGCACACTAATAACAAAACCGATAATTCGAAGTGAGACATCAACATGCTTCATATGGATTGGCGTCATTACCATCACAGAAACCATTGCTACGTGACCGATGGCAATTGCACTAATCGCAAATAACGCTTTTGGATTTGAACGTATGTGGGTTAAGGCCGCTTTTGTAGAGCCCTTATGTTGTTTAACTGCGGCTTGTTTTTCAGCTAACAAATATGGATCCGGGCGCAAGAAAAGTTGAATCACAACGGTTGCAAAAACTAGCGTCGTAGCTGAAATCATGTACGGGCCAACAAGGTTGGGCAAACCAAAGTGATGCGCCAATCGACCTGCAGGATCCATTAAATTCGGTCCGGCAACTGCTCCGATTGTTGAACCCCAAACCACAAAAGATAACTGCTTGGCACGTGTTTCAGTAGTTGCTAAATCAATAGCGGCAAAGCGCGCTTGGTATCCCGAAGCAGATGCTGAACCAACTAAGAAAGTTCCAAGCAACATCAGATAAATATTTTTATGCGACCCACCCAGAATTGCGCTAACTGAGCCGATGGTTCCTGCGATGTAGCCGAAAGAGAGTGATAACCGGCGACCACCTTTGGCAGTTAAACGCGCAAGCGGTAATGCCATAGCCGCTGCACCTAACACTGAAAAAGTTTGTGCCAGCCCAGCTAATGTCTCTGAATCAGTTATTGATGAAACTAGAAGTGAACCTGCCGCAACGGTTCCTGCAACGCCGACACCATTTAAGACTTGGGCAGTTGCAAGGGTGCGAACAACTTTTTTCTGCAGCTTCGAATTTGGCATTAAGGAATTAACCGCAACCAAACCGCAGTATCAGTTGGCAATGTGTGACCCGTTACCGGTCCGCTTGAAACCAAAACTTGTGAATTAGTTGGAAGCTGAATTGCTGCACCAAAATTGATGTAGCAGGCAAAGTCACCAGGACGTTCGAAGGCCACAACATCTTTGCCCGCTTCAATCCATTCCATTGGACCATCGCCCAAACCTTTTTCAGCTTTACGAATTGCAAGCGCCTCGCGATACATGCTTAACGTTGATCCCTCAACGCCATCTTGTGTATCAACTGCGTACTTTCCCCACCATGAAGATTGTGGCAACCAAGCTTGTTCTGGCTTCAAAGAATCATTTGATGAAAAACCAAACGCACCATCTGGTTGCGATGACCAAGGCAGCGGAACACGACAACCATCGCGGCCGCGGTCAACATAACCACTCATTTTCCATCGTGGATCAGTTAATCGATCCTCTGGAATATCGCGAACTTCAGGAAGGGCCAGCTCTTCGCCTTGATACAAATAAGTTCCACCCGGAAGTGCAAGCGTCATTAGCGCCGCACTTTTTGCACGCAACGTTCCTCGGGCGATATTTAATTTCTTTGGATCACCTTGGCGCGTAAAAGTTGACTCGCCATTGTTTGTAAGCCCAAGATCTAAACGATCAACGGAGCGAACAACATCATGATTATTGAATACCCATGAAGTCGGTGCTCCAACTTCGGCCAAAGCATCAATTGAGATTTTGATCTTGCTTTTGATTTCTTGGGCATCCCAAAGAGTTGTCAACATTTCAAAATTAAAAGAGTTCTGCAACTCGTCATGTCGAACATAACGGGCAATTCGTGAAGCAGGACTGATCCAAGCTTCGGCAACCGCCATTCGATCTCCTGCATATGAATCAAAGATTTTGCGCCAAGCACGGTAAATATCATGCACGCCTTCTTGATCCCAATATGGCTTGTGCTCTGTTCCAAGCATCGCTGCCGCTGGATCATTTCTGATATCTGGTAACCCAGCTTCTTTAAATAACGCATGTGCAACATCGATACGGAAACCATCTACGCCACGGTCAAGCCAAAACTTAAGTACCTCTTCAAAATGCTGTACGACTTCTGGATTTTCCCAATTGAAATCAGGTTGTTCAACGGCAAATAGATGCAAATACCACTGCCCCAGTTTTCCATCGGCCTCAACAACGCGTTCCCAAGCCGGACCACCGAAAACCGATTCCCAGTTATTTGGTGGCAATTGCCCATGTTCGCCTTTGCCATCACGGAACATAAATCGATCGCGCTCTGGTGAACCAGGGGCTGCATCAAGGGCCGCCTTAAACCAGTTGTGTTCGTTGGAACAATGGTTTGGAACGATGTCAACAATTAATTTAATTCCAAATTCATGTGCTTCGTTTATTAACTTTTCAGCCTGAGCCAGAGTTCCGTAATCAGGTTCGATGTCCATGTAATCAGAAACGTCGTAGCCATGATCATGTTGCGGTGATGAAAACCATGGTGAAATCCAAATTGAATCGATGCCAAGTTTCTTTAAGTAAGGAAGACGAGAGCGAATACCTTCGACATCACCGATACCGTCGCCATTTGAATCAGCAAATGAACGTGGATAAATTTGGTAAGTAACTGCATCTCGCCACCAAGGACGTTCTGCACGAGATGCTAACAAGGACATTACTTACTCCGTTTCTAAATACTTGGTCAAGAATTCGCGCTCGGTCTGGCTAATTGGTCGAGATTTCTTGGTATCCATCGACACGACAACTTGGACTGTTTTAATCCGTGCAACCACTTGGTCGCCGTTCTTTATTTCATAACCCAAAGTAAATGAAGATGTACCAATTGCACTTACCCAAATATCAACATCGACAAATACATTGCCTTCATAGATTGGCAGCATGAAATCGACCTCGGCGCGCGCAACAACCATCTCAATAAGTCCGGCCCAGACAAAACGTGCTTCTTGGGCAAAAGTTAAATACTTAGCGTTATTTACATGGCCAAATGCATCTAAGTCATCCCAACGCACATACTGCTTATTTGTGAATCTCATTAACGGGTTAGCTTTCTATATGTGACTCGGTGAGGACGAGCTGCATCTGCTCCCAGTCTTTGAATCTTGTTGGCTTCATATGATTCGAAGTTTCCTTCAAACCAGAACCACTTTGAATCACCTTCATAGGCCAGAATGTGTGTTGCTACACGGTCAAGGAACCAACGATCGTGGGAAATCACTACAGCGCAACCAGGAAATTCCAACAAAGCGTTTTCAAGCGAGCCCAAAGTTTCAACATCAAGGTCGTTAGTTGGCTCATCTAGAAGTAATAGATTTCCACCCTGCTTAAGAGTTAACGCTAAGTTCAAACGGTTACGTTCTCCGCCAGATAAAATTCCTGCAGGTTTTTGTTGATCTGGTCCTTTAAATCCAAAGCAAGAAACATATGCACGCGAAGGCATTTCAACTTGGCCGACCTTAATAAAATCAAGACCATCTGAAACAACTTCCCACAAAGTTTTCTTAGGATCAATTCCACCGCGAGACTGATCGACATATGAAATCTTTACTGTCTCACCGATTTTGACTGAACCTGAATCAGCTGTTTCTAGACCCATTAACGTTTTAAACAATGTGGTCTTACCCGCGCCGTTTGGACCAATGATTCCAACGATTCCATTTCGTGGCAGTGTGAAAGATAAATCATCAATCAACACACGATCGCCAAAGCCTTTTGTTAAATGTTCAGCCTCAATAACTACATTTCCAAGACGTGGCCCAGGTGGAATCTGAATCTCTTCAAAGTCCAACTTACGCATTTTGTCAGCCTCCGCCGCCATTTCTTCATAGCGTGCAAGACGGGCCTTAGATTTTGCTTGACGTCCCTTAGCATTTTGGCGAACCCAATCAAGCTCTTCAGCTAAACGCTTTGCTCGCTTTGCATCTTTTTGTCCTTCAACTTTAAGACGTGCAGCTTTAGTTTCAAGGTAGGTCGAATAATTTCCTTCATATGGATATGCACGACCACGATCGAGTTCGAGAATCCATTGCGCAACGTTGTCCAAGAAATATCTATCGTGCGTAATCGCCACAACTGCGCCAGCATATTTATTTAAGTGTTGTTCAAGCCATAAAACTGATTCTGCATCAAGGTGGTTTGTTGGTTCATCGAGCAACAACAAATCCGGTGCTTGTAAAAGTAATTTACATAAAGCAACACGGCGTTTTTCTCCACCAGATAAAACTGACACATCGGCATCAGGTGGTGGACAACGCAACGCATCCATCGCTTGCTCTAACTGCGAATCAAGTTCCCACGCATTGCGATGATCAAGTTGCTCTTGAAGCTCGCCCATTTCAGATAACAACTTGTCGTAGTCAGCATCTGGATTTGCCATCTCATCACTGATTGCATTGAAACGATCAAGCATCGCAACAGTTTCAGCTACGCCCTCTTTTACGTTATCAATTACATTTTTGCTTTCATCCAAAACCGGCTCTTGCATCAAGATGCCGACAGTAAAACCTGGACTCAAATACGCCTCACCATTAGAGGGTTGTTGCAACCCGGCCATGATCTGCAAAACGGTGGATTTACCCGCACCGTTAGGACCGACCACACCAATTTTGGCGCCTGGATAAAACATAAGGGTGACATCATCAAGAATTACCTTGTCACCATGCGCTTTACGCGCCTTCTTCATCGTATAAATGAACTCAGCCATGGTATGAAACCTTATCGGTATGTGTCGGTAGACTTAGCATTCACGACCCTACAGGCGCCTGTAGCTCAGTCGGATAGAGCACCCGCCTTCTAAGCGGGTTGTCGCAGGTTCGATTCCTGCCAGGCGCGCATGGCCAATGAACAACCCAACCTGATCTGGATAGATTGCGAGATGACGGGGCTTTCTCTTGAGAAAGACGTGCTCGTCGAAATCGCCGTCCTTGTAACCGACTCCGAACTCAACGTTATTGGCGAGGGCGTGGATGTGGTTATAAAAGCCTCTGCTGAGCAATTAGCGGGCATGAATGAGTTCGTGACTCAGATGCACACCACCTCGGGTTTAATCACCGAGATTCCCAATGGCATCAGTGTTGAAGCGGCTGAAGATGCCATCATCAAATATTTAGAAAGCGCCCACACCGTGCCTGGAAAATCTCCATTGGCCGGTAACTCAGTTTCTGTTGATCGCTCATTTATCGCCCGCGATATGCCACGGTTAAATGATTATCTGCATTATCGAACTATCGATGTTTCATCTATTAAAGAACTTGCTCGCCGCTGGTATCACAAGGCTTATTTCAATGCCCCAGCAAAAACCGGCAATCACCGTGCACTTGGCGATATTCAAGATTCAATTGCAGAGCTTGCGTATTACCGCACGTCAGTTTTTGCACCGCCACAAATGTAGCCACAATTTTCTGCTAATGTGGCCACATGGAAATTGGCATACGGGAGTTAAAGAATCGTTTATCTGAAATCGTTAACCTTGCAAGCCACGGCCAACAGATCACGATTACTAATCATGGCCAGCCGTTGTGCATTTTGGCCCCTGTTGTTGATGCCGAAATCGAACGCCCTGATTTTTTACAGCGCGCAATTGACCAAGGGCGAATTAAGCCGGCAACGCGCCGCGGCTTAGCAACAAGCACCCCGATTAAACCGCGAAAAGCTGGCCCGACTTCAACTCAATTGCTAGTGGCATCGCGCAGGGCGAACAGATTTTGAATCATCTCTATCTAGATACGAGCGCACTTCTCAAGGTCTATATCGCCGAAGAATTTACGGAACAGTGCCGTGAAATTATCGCTCAATATTCAAACATTTATATGTCGCAAGTGTGCGTCACTGAAACAGTAATAAATTTGCGGAAGCGCTTGAGCACCCGAGAATTTGCAATTGCATCCAAGTTTTTTAAAACCGACATGGCCTCCTTTAACATTTTGGACTTTGACGAAGAGGTTTCGGATTTAGCCATTGAAATATCTGATGGCACAAGCCTTGCCACCCTTGACGCCATACATATCGCTTCCGCCATGAGTCTTAGCGTTGGCGAGATGGATTTCCTCACATACGATAAAGCCCAACGCAAGGCGGCCAAATCCCTTGGTCTGAGGACTCCTTAGAGCAGGTAGACTTTGCCCCACATGGTGGGCGTAGCTCAGCTGGTAGAGCACTCGGTTGTGGTCCGAGATGTCGCGGGTTCGAGCCCCGTCGCTCACCCCACTTTTGTTTGAAGGAAGTCGCAGCCGCGGCGAAGTAGAGAAATGTGTGAAAAATGATTTTCGATGTAGTCGTAGAAATCCCAGCAGGATCTCGCAACAAGTACGAAATCAATCACTCAACAGGTGAGGTTCGCCTGGACCGCATGCTCTTTACTGCAACACGCTTTCCTCATGATTACGGCTTTGTAAAGAACACACTTTCACTTGATGGCGATCCATTGGATGCACTTGTGATGTTAGATGAGCCAACTTTTCCTGGTTGCGTTGTCTCATGTCGAGTCATCGGAATGTTTCGCATGACTGATGAAAAAGGCGGAGACGACAAATTGTTATGCGTACCTGCCGGTGATATTCGCAAAGCTAATTTGCAAGACATTCAAGATGTTCCAGTCTATGAACTCGATGAAATCAAACATTTCTTTGAGGTCTATAAAACTCTAGAACCAGGCAAAGAAGTTCATGGCGGAGAATGGGTTGATCACGAAGCCGCAGAAATTGAAATCAATAACTCCTACAAGCGCTATAACGAATCACATTAATGAGTCGGTAGCAACTGCTTTGGGCACGTTGCAATAATTTTCATAATCGCTGCCTTTTCTGGCGGCGTTAACCACAGGCCATACTTCGCTTTTACGGCCACCTGCCGTGCAACATAGGCACATCGATAACTCTTCATTGGTGGCAGCCAAGTTGCTGCATCGCCATCGCTTTTTTGGGAATTAAGTACACCTTTGACCGCCAATAAATTCAACGGATCATTTGCGAATGCAGTCCGCTTATCAATGCTTAATTTGAAAGCTCCCGTTTGCCAGGCATTTGAAAGCGCAACTACGTGATCAATCTGTACGAAAGAGCTTGTTCCCACTCCCCTAATAAAGTTAATGGTTTCACCTGAATATGGATCAACTAAAACTCCAGCAAGAATCGTGCAAGAATCCTTAAATACAGTTTCGGATAAATCCCGATTCAAAATATCGTTCCTGGTATCGCAACCATTTGCATCAACGTCATGCCAGGTTGGGCCAAATTGAGCACGGGTATAGCCAGTTTTTGGGGCCCGACCTTTAACTGCAATCTTGGCAATTGTTTCTGTCACTGTCGGAGTCGCCGCATTAGCAGCCTGCGGAATGCCGCCCACAACGAGGGTTAGGACTAGGGCAATCCTTATTTCCCAGTGACTCATGTCCCTATTTTGCTTGTGTCGCGTGCGTGCAGCAAGGCCCCGGTTGCTGATAGGTTTCCACCTGCATTCAAGCGTTTCCGGCGGTTGGATGCCTCGGGTTGTTAGCTCAGTTGGTAGAGCAGGTGACTCTTAATCACCGGGTCGGGGGTTCGAGTCCCTCACAACCCACT
>CAIQRN010000018.1 GCA_903874255.1 uncultured Actinomycetes bacterium | reverse complement strand
CCTGCAACTGGTGAACACTCAACAATCCATTCTGGATCAACACTGTCAGTTAGAGTCACATCGCCAGTTGGAGCTAGAACTTCAGCGCCAGTTTCTGGTGAATCAACTTTGTCAGTTCCTGAAAGAGTGATTGTGAAAGTTGTATTAGTTCCGTAAGTGTTGTTGTCAGCAGGTGTTGCTTCCATTGTCATATAAGGATCTTGCTTAGTTACCTCATATGTCAGATCACCTTCGGCATCTGTGTAATTTGTATCGTCAGTTGTAAATGTTGCTGTGATGTCGTGGCTATTTGCGAGCAAAGTCGCAGAGATTCCAGAACATGTATATGTAGAACCATCAGTTGTTACGTTTCCGCACTCTAATGTCCACTCTTCTTGTTCTGATGAAGTTAGAACAACAGTTCCGGTTGGTGGCAATACGCCTTCATTACCAGTTCCTTCAAGAGTCACTGTGAAAGTAACTTCATCACCGTATTGAGTTGATTCAACATCTGTCGTGATTGTTACTTCTGGTGTGTAGGCCTCAACTGTGTATTCCAAGTATGTAAGGTCAGATGGGTTGTAATTTTCATCGCCAACATAGTGGACATAAATTGAATGATCGCCAGCTAGAAGTGTTGGAGAAGTACATTCGTAAGTTGATTCTGAACCTTCACTTGATTCGAAAGTACAAGTGGCAGTCCAGTCACCTAGATCAGATGAAAGTGTTACATCACCTGTTGGAGCAACTAAATCTTCTGCTGAATAAGGGTTAGAAATTACGATTGTGAATGTAACTTCCTCACCGTACTTTGTTGACTCTGGGTCAGATGTAATTTCTACAACTGGGTCTACGTGATTAACAGTGTAAATAATCGTTGCATCAGTAACACCGTAGTTGTCGTCACCACCGTATGAAGCAGTAAGTGTGTGTACGCCCTGTAGAAGAGTTGCAGAAAGGCATGTATATGTTGTCTGTGCACGGTTATTAGATTCGACCGTACATTCTGCATCCCAATCTTCCTGAATATCAGATGTAAGGGTTACTTCACCTGTTGGTGGCACCAAACCATCTGGATCAAGCGGATTTGTAAGAATTACTGTGAATGTTGCATCCTGACCATAAACAGTTGAATCTTGGTCAGCTGTAAAATCAATAATTGGTGTTACTAAATCAACTGAGTAGGCCATTTCGCCTTCAGCTGATGAGTAGTTATCGCCAAAGATTGATTCTTCAGGTGTGAAAGTAGCAATGATGTCGTGGTTGTCACTCAACAAAGTTGGTGAAAGACCAGAACATGTGTAAGTAGAAGCATCAGTTCCTACGAAACTACATTCCAAAACCCAGTCAGGTTGCTCTGAGGATGTTAGTACAACAGTGCCTGCAGGTGGGAGTACACCTTCATTGTCAGTACCACTCACGTGGACTGTGAAAGTTACATCTTCACCGTACAAAGTTGATTCTGGATTCGATTCAACAGTTACCTCTGGTTCATACTTTGTAACGATGTATTGCATCGTTGTTGCTTCGTTCGACAAATAGTTGTCATCACCGACGTAATGGACATTTAATGTGTGTGTTCCTTCAAATAGCGTTGGAGTTTCACACGTATATGTTGCTGCGTCTGCATCATTTGATTCAAACGTGCACTCTGCAACCCAATCAGTCTGATCTGGGTCATCGGTTGTAAGAGTTACAACGCCTGTAGGTGCCTCTAAATCACTCTCGTCATATGGATTTGAAAGAACTACAGTGAATTTGGCCATTTCGCCATAAGCAGTTGTTTCTGGATCGGCAGAAATTTCGACAACAGGGTCAACCTTGTTAACAGTATGGGTAGCTGTTGTAGTTGCTTCGTTGTAGTTTGAATCGCCTTCATATGTAGCGGTGATTGTGTGCTCTTCATTTGCAAGAAGCGTTGCACTGTGGCATGTGTAGTTAGCCGTAACTGCATCGACTGAGTTATCTACCCATGTACATTCTGCAGTCCAGTCTTCTTGGTCAGCATCATCTGTAGTAAGAGTCACGCCACCTGTTGGGAAATCCAACAAAGTATTTGTGCTGTGTGGATTAGTCACAGTTACTGTAAATGTAACGTCCTGACCATACTCAGATGGAGTTGGATCAATACTTGTTATTTCAACAACTGGATCAGCTTTGGTGATCTCATGAGTTGTTAGAACATAATCGTTGATGTCATTGAAGAAGTTGTATGTAGAAACTCCGCTAAAGCCGTACATCCCACTCCATGACGCCCAGTTGGCATCTGTATCAGATTGGTTTGTAGTGTCGCGATTGATTAATGATGAATCTTCAGGTGAGAAGAAGTAGTTTGAAAGGTAGTCACCCAGTGAAATTGCTGAGTATGGGTCGTACTGTGAATAAAGAGGATTACTCTCATCGTATCCACGGTAGGTAGTTGGCTGATAATCAGCATTTCCAAGGTAGAAAGCATCCACGATGTATTGATCGAATGGGTGCAACAGCTCAGTTGTAATTTCGCAGCCACTGCCCACAGGATTTGTATCCGGTGCGGCGTAGGGACTTGTGTCAACAATGTCTTCAGTTGCGCAATACAAGTAAATCGGTGGGGCATTTGGGTTGGCTTGATCAGTTAGCTTTACACCAAGACCACGGCCACCATCGGCAGGAGTAACAGAGTTTCCGACTGCAGTATCGCCTACAACTTCAACAAAGAAAGTGACTGTTTCGCCATACTGAGTAGGTTCAACCGGGCTGACGGTTGTATAAACATGTGCCCAGCCTCGATAAATATTAATTAAGAATGTATCGCCGCGGCTGAAGGAATCATTGAGATTCCCGTATCCGCTGACTGCGCCCGTGAAGTTCGTATCGCCAAGGGTGTTGTCCCCTGAAATAGTCTCGAACAAAAGGCGATCAGCAGTACCGAAGTGCGAGTTATCCAAGTATGAATTTCCCCAGGTATCGCAATCGCCGCCACAAACTCCATGGAGCTGAATCCCGGCGTCGTAACCATATTCAGAAGCTGGATCTTTTGTGCCTGAAGCAACTGGAATTTCGGTGGTTAAATTACCAACATAAACAGCTACTAGACCATGTGTTCCGATTGCTGCACCTGGAGCAATAGATATATCAAACAGATCTGAAGCATTTACAGTGATATGACAGGTTGCTGAATTTCCTGGCGGAGTGTTGATGTTATTTGGGGTTAAATCAGCATCCGCAAGATTACAACCGTATTTGCCATAACGATCTTGAATTGGCAGACCACCACCAGTATTCGGGCCCGACATTGAATTCGTGTAATTAGGATCTTGTTGATAGAAATAAACGTATCCATTTGGCGTAAACGCTGCATCTGTATGATCCCAATAAACAGTTGCATAAATATCTACAGTGTCGCCTTTGTTCGCATAAGCATTTACATTGTTTGTGCTGTTTGCAGCTGACGAAGGGTTTGGATTTGGATACTGACCAGGTGTTGGTTGTGAAGAAGGTGATGATGCATCAGGTGAGGGCAATGCTGATGGTGAAACCGATGAAACTGGTGTTGGTGAATCAGAAGGAGATGGAGATGCGGATGGAGATGGATCTCGTGATTCATCATATTGATGTGTAACTGTTGAAACCACAACTGTAGGTGTTGGTTTATTAATTGTTACTGTTGCCTGCGAAAAGCGAACTGGGAAGAATGTACTGGCTGGACTTGCATCATAAGTTGCTGTGATGTTGTTGTCGCCGCCAGGTAAGTTATCTACCCACCAACAGAAAATCTTTACAGTATTTGACCCAACATTATTTATTGGTGCAACTAATAACGCCGAAGGGCTACACGCTGCATCTGTAGCAACTTCACCAATTGCATTAAAAGTTGGGGTAGGAGTCGCAGGTAGATGATTAATTTCATCCGTTAATGTGAAGTTTGCTTGAACTGGAATGTCACCTGATGGAGTTGACGATGGAAATACAACTCGCGTCCAAACGAAGACTTTCTCGCCCACATAAATGGGGTTGAAGCTTGGGTTGTTGATACCCGTTTCCATACTTGTGAAGGCGTTGACTGCATAAGCATTTGTTTGCATGGAAGCTAACGTTGCGATGCTAAATACAACAGTTGTTAGCACTCGAAGTAACTTGATTCGATTAAACATTCATTCCTCCATGGAAAGGTCCGGTTGGGGAAAGGAGCATTCACTCCTAGTCCCGGAACTTGGGTACAACTAGGCTTCAATTCTACACATAAAAAGCCAGACATTGCCCAAGTAAAAATCGGACATTAACTAAGGGTTACGGAGACCCAAGGCTGGAGATGCAGGTTGCGAAAGCAGTTACTTCTTTTTATAGCCCGTTGGGCACTTAGCCTTTGTGGTGGTGATTTTGCTGTAAGGCTTGGCGCGGACGCAGGTAATTTTTACAACTTTAGGCTTGGCCGCGACCGTAGGTGTGGCTTTTACGACAGGTTTTACATAAAGCTTCCACCTAAATGGCGTGCTCACCTCTGAGTACTCACGGTCCGTGCTCTCAAAAGCTAATCCCAAGACAAGATTGAAGGGCGAGGTCAGCCCCTTCAAATCATCTGGGCAGATATACAAAGAGGTAGAAAAAGTTGAGTTCGAAACCGACTCATCGGCGCCTTGAGTAATTGTGTTTCCTGATCCGTCGATGAGGGTGAACAGCACGTTGGCGACATCGTGATACGGATCATTTACTTTGGCCGACACTGGAACATCTGTGCAAATGACTGGTTGGAAAACAAATGCAGTATTTGAGTAATCGGTATTGCTCTTCACATAATCATCGGCAGTTACTGGACGATTTGGAAGTCCAGTTATTGGAGCGGGAAATTCTACGATTTGCTGATTACCTGAGGCAGCTTGAATTATTAACATTCCATCCAAAGAATCTGCACTCCAGCTAGGGGTAAGGGTTGCCGGATCAATAGAAATCTTAATTGAAAATGCAGTTGTATTGCTCTTGGTAATAGTTAATGTTTCATCTGCTAATTGATTTGAATTTGCATCTGAAATAAATAATTCGACTGAGTCGCCATTACCTAAAGCACTATCTGCTGATGCTGCATTAAATTTCAATGTCCACACATAAGGATTTGATGATGTTGTTAGAACACTTGAAGATAATCTCCAGTCGGCAGCTTGGGCTGCTTTAGTTAGAGGCATCTCAAGAATTTCATCGTCCTCGACTGGATGTGTAATCATGAAGGTTCCTAAGAAATCTGTTTCCATGACATCAGCTGAAGCAGTTGCCGGATCAAGTGAAATATTAAATGTGACTCTTGTGGTGTTTGCAGTAATTTCTTGATCTAGAGAACCTAATCCTTGACCAGAAACATCTTCAATAATAAAGGTGGCTAAATCACCGGATGTGAGAGCGCTTCCTGAATCATTTGTTGAAATAGTTACAGACCAAGTTGGTGTATCGCCACTGAAATTTGCTTGGCTATCTGTTACTGACCATGTAGAGATTGCGGCTTGGGCTGCGGTAGGAAGGAATTGAAAAAATCCGCAGAGAAGAAATAAGACAATGACTAGACTATTTAAACGAGATTTTGAATTAAGCCATTGAGTGTTTTTCATAATTAAAGTGTAGCAACTTTGGTGCTAGCCCCCACTGAAATTTTTACTCTGAAGGGTTAACACTTGGTGCCACTGACGCGATCTGCATACTCAAATAAATATGGGCCGAAATAGATTTACTAATTCGGCCCATACCTACGTATTACGTATCTGTTACCACTTAGTTGAAAGAAACTGCCTTTGTCTTGAGATCAAAGACAGAGCTAACAATCTTTAGTTCATTCTTCTTGATTGCCTCTGCTAGAAGGTCGCTCTCGCTAAGTGCAAGCTTTGCACTCTGGATTGCGTTGGCCTTGACTGAATCTGCAAGGGTGTGACTTGCTGGAAGTGCAGTAATTGCTGGACGGATCTTGTTGACGATTGAGTCAATATGGCCGCCGGCCTTTCCGCCATCCTTAACAATTCCTTCAGTTGCCTTTACTGCGCCGCAGTTACTGTGGCCCATAACAACGATTAATCCAACTGAAAGGTGCTCAACTGCGTACTCCAAGCTGCCAAGAACGTCGTCATCGATGACGTTTCCTGCGTTTCGGACTACGAAAAGGTTAGCTGGGGCGATATCAAAGACCTCATCTGGGTGTACGCGTGAATCGGCGCAACCAAGGACTGCAGCAAATGGCCATTGACCATCTGTCCATGCTTTTCCTGCTGGTGAGAGGTTCTTACGGATCGCACGACCCTTAACTACACGCTTGTTACCTTCTTTTAGGAGGGTAAGTGCTTCTGCTGGGCTGATTTCTTTTCCGTCTGGACGTGGGTTTTCAGCTGCCCAAGCGCCATCCATCAATGAAAGAGGTACGAATGAAAGTGCCGCTCCCGCTCCGACGCGAGTTAAGAAATCTCTGCGTGAAAGTCCTAAATTTTCCATTTTTTCTCCTTATATACCTGAGGTCTAACAACTGGAGCAGATTAAGCGTTGAATTGGAGTTAAGCAAACAAGACAGGCGGGCGTTCCCCACCTACTGACTCTCTGACCAGTTAAGGGCTAAATTGCGCTTATGACAACCCTACTTAAAGCTAAATCACTTCGTTTTTCCCTAGCCGCGCTTTTAATTGTGGTGGTTTCCGGCATAACTCTGCCTGCCGCCAGTTTTGCGGCAACCCCTGATGTTGTGAAGCTGATTGTCCACTATCAGCGCTCGGCGGCAGATTATGCGGGCTGGAATCTTTGGCTGTGGAAGAACAGTTCGAGTACCGACGTCAATGTTGATCCAAAAGGCGTGCAATTTAATAGTGACGATAGTTTTGGAAAAGTAGCAACTCTGGAAATTCCAGATATGAAAGGTTTTGATGACGTTGGAATTATCGTGCGTCTTAATGATTGGGCAGCCAAGGATGTTTCCACAGATCGTTTCATAAAAACTTTCGATGCAAATGGCCAGGCAGAAATTTGGTTGCGACAAGGTGATCCAGAAATTCATTATTCGCTACCGACTGATGTCATTAAAGAAAATCCTGCCGTTGCTCAAGCAAAAATTTACGACTCATTAGATTTTTCTAAGAAGTACACATATAAAGGTGATGATCTAGGAAATACATACAGTAAAGCCAAAACAGCTTTCCGTGTTTGGGCACCAACTGCATCTGCGGTTTCACTAATCACCTACGAATCAGCAGTTAGCGCTGCCGAAAGTGCAAGTACAGTTGCAATGACTGCAAGTGATAATGGAACATGGATTACTTCGCTTAGCGGTGATAAAAACGGATTAATTTATGGATACCGTGTCACTGTCGATGGTGTGACACGTGATGCCGTTGATCCTTATGTGCGCGCAACAACAGTCAATGGTGGACGCGGTGTCGTCGTTGATCTTGCTGCAACTAATCCAAAGGGTTGGAGTCAGAAGAAGCCAGCGTTTAGCGGCAAGGCAAGTGATGCTGTAATTTACGAATTGCATGTACGCGATTTATCGATGGATGCAAAGAGTGGCGTAAGTTCAGCCAATAAAGGAAAGTTCTTAGCACTCACTGAATCAAAGACAACAAACTCTGGAACATCAACTGGTGTTGCATCAATCAAGTCCCTTGGTGTTACGCATATTGAATTGTTACCAATCTTTGATTTTGCTTCTGTTGATGAAAATAATCCAACTTTCAACTGGGGTTACGATCCACAGAACTACAACGTGCCTGAAGGTTCATACAGCACTGACCCAACAAAGCCAGCGCTAAGAATTACAGAGCTAAAAACTGCAATTCAAGCCTTACATAATCAACAACTTCGTGTGAACATGGATGTTGTCTATAACCACGTTTTCAGCGAATCGAGTTTTAGCCAAAACCAAATTGTTCCGGGTTATTTCTTCAGAACAAACAGTGATGGTTCACTAACAAGCGATAGCGGTTGCGGAAACGATGTCGCTTCTGAGCGCTCGATGGTCAGCAAATTCATAGTTGATTCCGTTAAGTATTGGGCTGCTGAATACCATTTAGATGGCTTCCGTTTTGACCTCATGGGATTGATGGATATCGACACTATTCAAGCTATTAATGCGGCACTTCAAAAGATCGATAAGACCATCATCGTTATCGGTGAGGGTTGGAACATGAACTCTGGAAGTGTTCCGGAGAAAGATAGAGCGGCACAAATTAATATCGACTTGCTACCCGCAGTTTCAATGTTCAACGATCAGTTGCGCGATGGAATTAAAGGTTCTGTGTTCGATGCATTGGATAAGGGATTTGCAACCGGTAGCCAAACATCAGCCAACAATGTTCAAGCTGGCGTCGTGGGCAACATTGCTTTCTCAAAATCTATATTTACAAATTGGACGACAATTGCTCCAGGGCAATCAGTTAACTATGTTGAAGCGCACGATAATTTAACTCTTGCTGACAAGATTGCAGCTAGCGTTCCTGATTCTGCTCCTGCAAAAATTGCACAGCTATCGCGCTTCTCTTCGTCAATCGCTTTGCTCTCACAGGGTCTGCCATTCATTCAAGCTGGACAGGAATTCTTGAGAAGCAAAAGTGGCGATGCAAATAGTTATCAATCATCTGATGCGGTTAATTCGATTAAGTGGGGAACAAAGGCAACAAACATTGTTACCTACAATTATTTCCAAGGATTGCTTGCACTTCGTAAAGCGCACCCAGCTTTTAGAATGTCTACAAGTGCCCAGGTAATAAAGAATCTGAAATTCATGACTGCGCCAAGCAATGTGATTGCTTACTCAATTGCAGGTAAAGCTGTTAAAGATTCAGCTGCAAACCTTGTGGTGATTCACAATGCAAATGCAACTGCTCAGGTTGTTAAATTGCCTAAGGCCGGTAAATGGTCGATTCTTGTTTCAGGTGAAAAAGCTGGAACGAAAGCAATTAGTGCTGGATCAATGACACAAGTAACTGTTCCTGCGCAATCAACAATGGTGCTTTCGCAATAAAACTGTTGAACTAGTCGAGGCGAACAACACCGGTTGGTGTTAGTAAGTGCACAGCAACAATTCCTGATTCACCTTCGGTGTCTGCGGGAGATAGCCATTGCACTTCAACATCACTGCCAAGCGCGGTTGCTAAGTCATTTCCTAGCCACTCGTTAATGCGTGTTTCATCTCCAGCGATTTCGACTTTAACAATCTTTGCGATTGCCTTGCCATCAGTTGATGGGTGATCTAGAGATTTCCATTCAATAAAGAATGGCAACTGCTTATCTTCTAATGTTCCAAGGACACCGATTTGCTTCCATGAAAGATCGTGGCCATCTGGCTTGGTACGGTGACCATCAACGGCTTGGCGACCAAGACGGGCTTCAACTTTAGAAACATCATCGACAGATACGACCCAAGTAAGCCACCCGCCACCTTCGGCTGCACGACGTGAAACTGCTTTACCAAAAGGTGAAGCATCTGATGCTGGATGATCAAGTGGACACACAACTTCTATGTAGTGACCATTTTGCAAAGGTAATGTGAAGTTACGAGTACCGAATCGTGGGTGCACACCTCCATCAACGAAGGTGGAGCCAAGGCGCGAACCTAGGCGTTGAACAGTGTCGGCTAATTGATCATGGGAAGTTACATATGAGACATGGTCTAAGCGCATGGGTAAATCTTGCCCTATAAAAAGGGGTGCTTCTTACCATTTATTCAGGCGCAATTACTGCGTGCACATCGGATCTTTGGTAGGGACGGTTCCATTTACGAGGTAGTTATCAACGGCATCATCGATGCAAGCAGAGCCCCGGCCATATGCGGTGTGGCCCTCGCCTTTTAACGTTATCAATCTGGAGCCGAGGATGTACGAGTGGAGAGCTTTTGCCCATGCATAGGGTGTTGCCGGATCTTGTGTGGTTCCAATTATGAGAACAGGTGTTGCAGTATTAAAACTTGTTCTACTGTTTTCGGGCCTTTGAATATTGAGCGACTTGTTCAGTAAGTCGCACGTGATTCCTGCGTAAGCCACGTAAGGGCCAAGTACGGGAGCAGCTTTTGCATACAGTGGGGCATTAGTGCGAATCTGATCGATAGTTCTATGTTGTTTCCAGTCAGAACATTGAATAATGATATTGGCATCGTTTTCATTATTTGCATAAGTTCCATCAGGGTTGCGACCGTTATATGCATCGGCCAATTCGGCAAAAGTTTTTCCATCACCATTCTGCGCTTCACCGATGGCCAGCACCAATGAAGGCCAACCAGAGACATCATCATAAAGTGCCGATGCAGTTCCGATTACAACCAAATTTTCTGTTACTAAACGATCTTTTGTTTTAAGAGGTGTAATGGATACTTGCTTAAATAGATCCACAAAATATTGCGACGTTGCATTGGTGGGTAAAGTACATTCTTGCTGCTTGTGGCAATATGAAATGAAGTTTGTAAGTGCGCGATCAAATGATTTAGCTTGAACAATTATTTGTTCTTCGATGGGAATTGCGGAATCAATTGCACCATCTAATATGAACCGGCCGACACTGTCTGGAAATTGCTGGGCGTACAAGGCCCCTAGGTAAGTCCCATAGGAATAACCCAAGTAATTCAACTTCTTATCGCCCAAAGCCTGTCGAAGCATTTCCATGTCTTGTGCGGCTTCTTGCGTTGTGAAGTGAGAAATATTGGGCGTTTTAGCGATGCATTTATCTACAAATTCTTGAGTGTCTTTTAACGCTTGTGCATACTCTGCATCGTTATCTGGCTTGGCATCACTTGCAAATTGTGCATCCTGCTCTTTCCCAGAAAGACAGTGAATTGCTGAGCTTTCTCCGACACCTCTTGGATCAAAGCCGACAATGTCGTAGCGCTCGAGCACATCTGGATTAATTATGTACTCAGCATTTAATGCAAATTCGATTCCGCTAGCGCCAGGACCACCTGGGTTAATAACTAGTGAGCCAATGCGGTTGTGTTGGTTTGAATCACGATAGCGGATGACAGAGATATTGAATTCACCCAAAGATTTATTGCTGTAGTCAATGGGCACTTTCATTGTGGCACATTGGAAATTTCCGTGGCAGGAGCTCCATGTCAAAGTTGAAAGATCGTTAGTTACCTCTGGTGTTGCAGATTTTGTTTGAGCTGCACAACTTGTTAAGAGAAAAAGTATCGAAATGAAGAAAATAAAGTATTTTCTCATCGGGCTAACGTGCACATCAGAGCTTCGATAGTAAGTAGTGGTGCGGCATTATGACTCAGGTTTGTACGAGCAACCATAATTGCATTTATCTTATTAATTGTTGTGTGGGATTTATTGTTCTCGGCAAAAGTTCGGATTTCATTTTCTAACTCTTTATTAATTAGTGAATCAGAACTACCTGCCTGCACCATCATTACATCGCGGTAAAAGGTTGCAATATCTAATAAAGCCGCATCAAGACCATCGCGTACCATTCTGGTGCTACGTGTTTTCTGCTCTTTTTCTAAATCCTTAATAGCTTTGCTTCCACCGGTTGCCATTCCGCGACCAGTTGCACCTTTTCCATATGCAAGTGAGAGATCATCAATCTCACTCTGGTTACGTTCTTCGGCAGCTTGATTTGCTTGATTGGTTGCCAAATCAACGAGAGTTTGCGCAGCAGAAAATGCTGAAGATATTCCTTTTAAAGTCAGGGGCAACTTCATGATGGTTGTTCGTGTATTTCGAACGGATTCATTCTTAGCTAAATATCGTGCACGACCGATATGGCCTTGGCTAACTCTCGCTGCGAAATCTGCCATCTGCGGGCTGATTCCATCGCGGTTTTGTAGAACATGGGCAACGGCTTCTGTTGATGGAGTTACGAGTTGAAGATGGCGGCAGCGACTACGAATAGTTGGCAAAACATCGTGAAGTGTTGGTGCACATAGCAACCAAACAGTGCGGTTACCTGGTTCTTCAATCGCTTTAAGTAGTGCATTTGCTGCAGATTCAGTGAGTCGATCAGCATCTTCCATAACAACAACGCGCCAACCACCCATTGATGGTGCCCACGCAACCCTGGTTAAAAGCTCACGAACTTCATCGATTTTGATTGATAAACCTTCTGTCCGAATTATTTCGACATCTGGATGAGCCCCATTAGCTGCAGATTTGCATTGATTGCATGTACCGCATCCATCATCTGGGCAAACTAACGCTTGGGCAAATGCAATTGCTGTAGTTGATCGCCCAGATCCTGGTGGTCCAGTAAATACCCAGGCATGAGTCATGCTCTGACTTGGCGCTGTGGGGGTTTGATCTTCATTTCTAGTCGAGGCAACAGCTTTCTTGATAATTTCTATTACATCGCTTTGTCCGACAAGGTTGTCGTACACACTCACTTTTTCTTAGCTACTTTCTTTTTCGGAACTGCTCTCTTAGCCGTAGTGCGCACCGCTTTGCTGGCCGCACGGATAGGGCGTAGCAACAAATTACCTTTATCTTCGCGGGCGTTACGTTTTAAAGCAGCGATCTCACTTACACGCGAAATAATCTCAGTATGAATTGCATCAATAGTTTGATTTCCATTAACTACAAAATATCTTTCAGGATCTAACAAAGATAGTTGCAAGAACTCTTGGCGAACTCG
Organism: uncultured Actinomycetes bacterium; assembly: GCA_903874255.1. GTDB lineage: Bacteria > Actinomycetota > Actinomycetes > Nanopelagicales > Nanopelagicaceae > Planktophila. The sequence continues at coordinate 5,869 of CAIQRN010000018.1, read as the reverse complement.
CTCGTGAAACGCTAATGGTTGTGATTCAAGTCGATCTTTACTCTTCAGACGGCCAAGACCAATTTCTGCGGGTAAATCAATAATTATTGTTAGCGTTGGAAAAAGTGATTCAGTTGCCCACCGTGAAATTCGAGCAACTTCACCTGGTTCTAAAACGCGACCTGCGCCTTGATAAGCGATGGATGAATCAAAGTAGCGATCGCTGATAACAACTTTGCCGGCAGCAAGTGCTGGACGAATAACTGAAAAAACATGGTGCGCACGATCGGCAGCATATAAAAGTGCTTCCGCGCGGGGGCTAATTTCTCCCGTTGAATGTGAAAGTAGAATCTTGCGAATCTCTACTCCTAAATCGCTTCCACCTGGTTCCCGGGAAAGAACAACGGTTTCACCTTCTTGTTCCAGCCAGGCTTTTAATAGTTTTGCTTGCGTTGATTTTCCAATTCCTTCGCCACCTTCAAAAACAATGAAGGTTCCTTTGGTTGGAGCTCCGGTGATACTTCCAAGTTCACCTTTAATTGCATTAGCAATATCTGACCATAGCGAAACATTTGGACGATCTTTCATTTGACGATAAGAAATTACCCCAATAAAAGAGGCAAATACGCCAGCAATAAGAATGGTTACGGAAGCACCGTTATAACTTATTTGTGTATTTTGAAATTTAAAAGTGTGTCGGCCTACAGCTGCGGCGATAAGTGGCGCAAGCGCAAGGACTGCAACTAAAACCACTCGAATCAGGCTTTGCACGAAAGCAAATGTTCGCCCTCGTACTTCGTCGGCAACTTCCATTCCTAGCATTGTGAAACCGGTGACCCAACAAATTCCGCTAAAAGCACCTAAGGCAATCACTGTAAATACAGCCAGAACTAGATTGGGAATGGCGGCTAGTCCAACAAGAAATAATCCGGCAACAGTAAGTGAAGCACCAAATAATCTCCGGCGTGAAAACTGTGCAAAAACTTTTGGACCAAATGCAATTCCCGCAGCGAGTCCAGAAAATACTGCACCGAAAAGAATTCCATATGCAGCTTCGCCGCCGCCAAGATCGCCAACAAATGTTCGTGCTAAACCGATTACAGCTCCGGCGGCAACAAATGCTCCAACCATGCCAATTACCAAGCCACGAATTATTTTTGAACCACTTACAGATTTCCAACCTTCGAGCAAACTCTTTAGAATTCCGTTATCGGCAGCATGCTTTGCTGCCGCACCTTTTGGTATCTCTTTTAAATTCCAAATAGTAAAAGCAGCAAAGGCAAAACTTGCCGCATTTACATATAGAGCCAGGTCGACGGCGGTCGCCTGAAAATTTGGAATCAGCGCTATAAAAGCACTTGTAAAAAGTGAGAGCATGGTGAAGAGCACTGCAGCTACAGGCGCTGTTCCGTATGCTGCAAGTAATGAAACTTGATTGGCTGACTCTAATTTGTCACGTGGAACCAAGTTAGGAACAGATGCTTCCTTGGCTGGTGACCAAAAAAGTGTTACACACTCGACCAATATTGTTGCGGCATATAACCAAAAATAATTGTGAAAGATTGGTATTGATACGTATAAGCCAGTGCGCAAAATGTCGCAGAAGACCATCAATTTGCGGCGATCTAATTTATCGGCAATTACCCCAGCGATAGGACCTAGAAAGACTGCGGGTAAAAGTCGTGCAATGAAAACACCCGCGATTGCAAAGTTTGCCTTTGCATAATCTCCGCCAGAAAGCTGTTGCGCCATTGCGGTAGTTGCCAATAATCCAAGCCAGTCTCCCAGAGATGAGAAGACCATCGAATTCCACAATTTACGGAAAGGTCGAATCGCTAAAACTCCACGAGTTTGATCCTGGGCTGGGGCCGCAGGAGTTGGGAGTGTTCTAGACATGGCGTGAGTCTATCGGGCGCTTAGATTGAGCCTAGAAATCGTTATTCTGACTTCTTAGCTTTACCGGAAGCGGCCTTCTTTGCAGCTTTTTTAGCACCAGCCTTTTTAACTACATTTTTAGTCAGCGTTGGAGCAGTATCACCAGGCTTGGCTTTTGCTGCCGCCTTCTTACGTGACTTCTTAGGTGATGGACCATTTTCTGCTTCCCACGCACGGCGGCCGGCAAGTAGTTCGAGTCCGCGCTCCAAAGTCATTCCTTCTGCGGTATCACCGCGACGAAGTGTTGCATTGGTTTCTCCGTCTGTTACATACATTCCAAAACGACCATCTTTAATAATTAAAGGTTTTTCTGTTGTGGGATCGATACCGAGTTCTTTAATTGGTGGTTTTGCAACTCCACGTCGACGTTCTTTTGGTTTTGAATAAATCTCGAGAGCTTCATCCAATGTCATTGTAAATAACTGTTCTTCAGATGTAAGCGTACGACTATCAACACCTGCTTTTAAGTACGGCCCATATCGACCATTTTGAACGGTGATTTCATCCCCTGCACTGTTCGTACCTAAAGTGCGTGGGAGTGATAAAAGTTTTAATGCATCTTCATATGTCACTGTATCTAAAGTCATTGTTGAAAGCAGTGAGGCCGTCTTCGCTTTAGGCGCATCGGCTTTCTTCTTTTTCTTTTTTCCAGATGCAGTTAGCTCTGGCTCAACTACTGGAAGAACTTCCGTGATGTAGGGACCGAAGCGCCCACTCTTGGCAATAATCGGCAAATTTGTTTCTGGATCAACACCAAGTTCGCGTTCACCTGAAGGCGCCTCAAGCAACTCAATTGCTTTTGCAAGTGTGAGTTCATCTGGTGCTAATGCTTCTGGAATATTTGCAAGTTTGCGTTCTTCACCAGGAAGATTTTGTTGTAGGTAAGCACCGAAGCGCCCAACTCGAATTTCAATTTCTGGAGAAAGGTTCATGGTGTTCGTTGCACGTGCATCGATCACACCTAGGTCGGCAGAGAGTTCGTTTAGTCCAGGCTGACCATCAACGCCGTAAAAGAAATCCCGCAACCAATCGCTACGGCTTGCATCACCTGAAGCGATTTTATCTAGATCTTCTTCCATGCTTGCAGTGAATTCATAATCAACAAGTTTCGTGAAATGTGTTTCTAACAAGCCAGTCACAGAGAAAGCAAGAAAAGTTGGTACTAGCGCACGACCTCGTTTATAGACATAACCACGGTCTTGAATAGTTTGAATAATTGATGCAAAAGTTGATGGTCGACCAATACCTAATTCTTCTAACTTCTTTACAAGTGTTGGCTCGGTATATCTGGCAGGTGGCTTTGTTTCATGGCCTTCACATGTGTATTCATTGACTTTTACTGACTGGCCAATAGTCATTGCTGGTAGGCGTTTATCGGCGCTTTCTTCATCCTTGTTTTCTTCGCTAACAATGTCATCGTATGCAGCTAAGAATCCAGGAAATGTAATAACCGATCCATTCGCACGGAAAATGGTTGCCTTGCCATCATTTGTTTGTGCATCAAAATCAACACGCATTTGAAGTTTTTTTGCATCAGCCATTTGTGAGGCAACGGTTCGCTTCCAGATTAAGTCATAGAGTGCAAATTCATCGCGAGATAATTCGGTAGCTATCTCACCTGGGGTTTTAAAAGTTTCTCCCGCTGGTCGAATCGCTTCGTGCGCTTCTTGTGCATTTTTCGTTTTGCCAACATATGTTCGCGGTGCATCTGCAACATGGTCGGCGCCGTATAAAGCTTTAGCGGCTTTACGTGCTGCATCAACTGCCTGTTGCGAGAGATTCACGCTATCCGTACGCATGTACGTGATGTAGCCATTTTCATATAAGCGTTGAGCAATGCGCATAGTGATTTGTGCGCCCCAACCTAAACGGCTTCCTGCATCTTGCTGCATTGTTGACGTTGTAAATGGTGGCTTAGGTCGTTCTGTGCGAGGACTCTCCTCCATCGACTTAACGGTTAATGAAGAGGATTGAAGTGAATCAACGAGATGCTTTGCACTGTTTTCATCGAGCAACAAAATATTTGCAAGTGATTTCTCTTTAACCGCTCCATCTGCGCCGAAGTCAGAAGTAGCTGCAACTTTCTTCCCGTCAACTTCAAGTAAGCGCGCATTAAAACCAAGTGCAGTTTCTGCGGCTAAGTCCCACCAGCCGGATGAAATGAAAGCCATGCGCTCACGTTCTTTTTCAACAATGAGACGTGTTGCAACAGATTGCACGCGGCCTGCGGAAATTCTCGGCATAACTTTTTTCCACAAAACCGGCGATAAGCGGTAACCAAAAAGGCGATCTAGAACGCGGCGGGTTTCTTGCGCATCAATTAAGTGATAATCCAAGTCACGGGTATTTTCTACAGCTTCTAAAATCGCTTCCTTAGTAATTTCATTGAAGACCATTCGCTTTATTGGAATCTTTGGCTGCAAAGTTTCAACTAAGTGCCACGCGATTGCTTCACCTTCGCGGTCTTCATCTGTTGCCAAAATTAGCTCTTCGGCGTTCTTCATCAACTCTTTTAATTCAGCCACCTTGGCTTTTTTGTCAGGGTTAATGACATATAAAGGGGCAAAGTCGTTTTCGATATCTACGCCCTCTTTGGCCCAAGCAATCTTCTTAAATTCCTTAGGAATATCTGCTGCACGCTGAGGGAGATCACGAATATGACCGACGCTTGCCTCGACGACATAGTCATCGCCGAGGTAGCCGCCAATCTTTCTGGCCTTAGCTGGTGATTCAACAATCACCAGCTTAATCAGGTCAGTCTTTGCTTTAGCCATGTAGTCCTTGGGGGAAGTTCTTAACTAGTTAGTTAAGAATCGCGGTTGCTTGACGACGATTACGAATCAATGCAGCAATGATTACAACTACTGCGAGTAGACCAATAAGCGTTGACACAGTTGTGTTTCCGCCGAGCGCCAATGAAACGATTGCTGGAGTAATTAATAATCCAACTAGGTTCATTACCTTAATGAGTGGGTTAATTGCTGGACCAGCTGTGTCCTTGAATGGATCTCCAACAGTGTCACCAATAATTGTTGCAGCGTGAGCATCAGAGTTCTTTCCGCCATGATGTCCATCTTCAACCATCTTCTTTGCGTTATCCCAAGCGCCGCCTGAGTTTGAAAGAAATACAGCCATCAAAGTTCCGGTACCAATTGCACCGGCAAGGTATGCACCAAGAGGTCCAACACCTAAACCAAATCCAACTGCGATTGGTGCCATGACTGCGAGTAATCCAGGTGTAGCAAGTTCACGTAGTGAATCGCGTGTACAAATATCTACAACACGACCATAGTCTGGCTTCTCTGTACCCTTCATGATTCCTGGGTGTTCAATAAATTGCTTACGAACTTCAACAACAACCGCGCCTGCTGCACGTGATACTGCATTGATTGCAAGACCAGAGAACAAGAAGACAACTGCTGCGCCGATAATTAAACCGACTAAGTTGCGTGGATTAGCAACATCCAAAATTCCTTGGTACTGAGAGGCAAGATCAATTGCATTCTTGCCCGCATCGGCAACTGCTTTCTTGATTGCATCGGTGAATGCACCGAACAATGCTGTTGCCGCAAGAACCGCGGTTGCAATTGCAATTCCCTTTGTGATTGCTTTAGTTGTATTTCCAACTGCATCCAAAGAAGTAAGAATCTGTGCGCCTTCTCCTTCAACATCGCCTGACATTTCTGCAATGCCTTGCGCGTTATCTGAGATAGGACCAAAGGTATCCATTGCAACGATTACACCAACAGTTGTTAGCAAACCAGTTCCTGCCAATGCGATTGCAAGAAGGGAAAGAACAACGCTTCCGCCACCCAGCAAGAATGCGCCAAATACCGCTGCGGCAATCAACATTGCTGAGTAAACCGCTGATTCGAAACCAACTGAAATACCAGCCAAAATTACTGTTGCTGCACCTGTCTCAGAGGAAGCGGCAACATCATTTACTGGACGCTTG
>CAIQRN010000017.1 GCA_903874255.1 uncultured Actinomycetes bacterium | reverse complement strand
ATCAAATTCCGCAGCTAACCGTGAGTCTTTAGTAAGACCAACTTCAACACCATTTACATAAACTAGAGCAACGGACTCATATCCACCGAGTTGCAAAACTAGTCGCTTTCCTATCCAACTCTCTGGTAATTCAAAATCACGCTCATACACACCATGGGGATTTTTTTCTGGGACAAAAGGTGGTTGTTCGTCAAAAGGCATTTGAACATTTGTGTAAATCGGCTTATCAAAAAATACATCGCTTTCAGGTTGCATTGTCCATAACCCAGGAACTGGTATCGAAGACCACTTGCGCTTAAGCAAAGCGCGTGGACTCTCCAACAGCTGAAAACGCCACGTTCCATCGAGGCTAATCTTCTCGATGTGCTCAATATTGAGCATAGGTAGACGATTCACTGAGGTAGTTTCAGGACTCATCCAGTAGTTCGTGATCATCGCCTTAGTCTGCCACCGCAATTTGAGTATCGCTAATTGGCTACATTTGCCTATAAGTCGCTTGCCGGTCACTTGGTGTTCACTCAGAAGGGTCACAATTTGCTTATGAAGATGCAAAATATCACTGACCGAGAGCTAAGTTGGCTTTCCTTCAATCAGCGAGTTTTAGAATTAGCCGAGGATGCGAGCATTCCACTACTAGAGCGCGTCAGATTCTTGGCAATATTTTCTTCCAATCTTGATGAATTCTTTATGGTTCGAGTTGCAACTCTGATGACAAAATTAGAAAACAATATTTCAGCACCAAATGTTGCGGGGATAACTCCAAAGGAATTAATGAAAGAGATTTCCTTCCGCACAAATGAATTAATGAATCGCCAAGCTAAAGTTTTTCACGATGAGATTGCGCCGCAACTAGCCCTTGAAGGCATTGAATTCGTACATTGGGATCAACTTGCGGATTCAGAACGTGCCTACGCATCCAAGTTATTTCAAGAGAGAATCTTTCCGGTACTAACCCCACTTGCAGTAGATCCTTCACATCCATTTCCGTATATTTCCGGATTATCACTTAACTTGGCCGTCATCGTGAAGAATCCAAATTCGCACGAGGAGTTTTTTGCACGTGTGAAGGTACCTGAAATTCTTCCGCGGTTCATCGCTACATCAAAAACAGGGTCAACTAGATTTTTGCCATTAGAGGACCTAATTGCAATTCACCTTCAAGAATTGTTCCCAGGAATGATCATTGAAGACCATTACACATTTAGAGTTACTCGAAACCAAGATTTAGAACTTGATGAAGATGAATCAGTAGACATCCTGATGTCACTTGAACAAGAACTTTCTCGACGCCGATTCGGGCCACCCGTAAGACTTGAGATTGAAAGCGGGGTCGATGAAGCACTTGTTCGCAAGCTTTCTCAAGAGTTAGATATAAATCCAGAAAATGTGATTCATGTTGCCTCACCTCTTGATTTAACTTCTCTCAACAAGATTGCAGATCTAGATTTTCCAGATTTACGTTTTGATGGATTTAGGTCAAAGACGGCCAAAGCCTTATCAGAAGTGGATCCTGAAGATCCAGACCTTTTCTTTGCTGCAATTCGTCAGGGTGAAATCCTGCTTCACCACCCCTATGAGTCTTTTACTTCCTCAGTAGTGCAGTTCTTGCAGAATGCAGCACAAGATCCCCATGTTCTTGCAATAAAGCAGACGCTTTACAGAACATCAGGTGACTCACCAATTGTCGAGGCGCTTATTGAGGCTGCTGAAGCGGGCAAACAAGTCCTTGCAGTGATTGAAATTCGTGCACGATTTGATGAGCAGGCAAATGTGCGTTGGGCGCGAAAGCTTGAAGCCGCTGGCGTTCATGTTGTTTATGGGTTGATGGGACTAAAAACGCATGCCAAGCTCTCACTAATTATTCGTGATGAACCAAATGGAATTCGTCGTTACTGCCACATGGGAACAGGAAATTACAATCCGAAGACTGCGCGAGTTTATGAAGATTTAGGAATTCTAAGCGCGGATGCAGAACTTACTGAAGATCTAACGAGATTGTTTAATCAATTATCTGGCTTCGCACCACAATCCACATACTCACGTTTACTCGTCGCGCCATCAACTTTACGTTCTGGTCTTAGTGAACGCATTGATCGTGAGATAACAAATCACAAGAATGGCAAAGCCTCCGGAATTCAACTGAAACTTAATTCGATTTTGGATGAAGGTTTTGTCGCAAAACTTTATGAAGCATCTCAAGCTGGGGTGAAAATCGAATTACTTGTTCGCGGAATTTGTGCGGTGCAGCCAGGAATTGCAGGTCTTTCAGAAAATATCATCGTTAAGTCTGTACTAGGTCGCTTTCTTGAACACTCCCGT
>CAIQRN010000016.1 GCA_903874255.1 uncultured Actinomycetes bacterium | reverse complement strand
TCGTGGATCAAATTATCGAGCCGAGTCGGTGAAACCATTATGCGCGCGCGCATCACTGATGAAGTTCCAGCTGGCGTTGTTTACACAACTTTCCATTTCCCTGAAAGTGGCGCCAATGTAATTACCACCGATTATTCAGATTGGGCTACAAATTGCCCTGAATATAAAGTTACAGCGGTTGAAGTTGCGCCAAGTGCCCAAGGCCCAGGTGCAATGATCGAATCAGAGATCCATGGCGATACTCAACTTGATTCAATCATCCGTATGGCAAATCAAATTGCCAACAATATTCCTGCGACGGATGCACCGGAAATCAAAGTCGCACACCATATTGTGCAGTTCTGGACCAAAGCGATGATTGAGCGCCTACATAATGAAGTTGATAAAACTAAGCTCTCACCGATTGTCTTAAAGGCCATCGAAGTGATGCTAGTTGCGCAGTAACTCTTTAATTTGCTGAGTTAATTGACCATATCCAACAATTTGTATTTCTAGTGGCAACCCAATTTGATGTGCTGCTTCAAAGGCAAGCTTTTCAAGTTCAGCCGTTGGTTGTTGGGCTAGCCAAATAACACGCGAGTAGTTCTTGAAATAATCGTCACGTAGTTCTGGTCGAAGATCTAGACCAAGTTCGACTATGACGCTGCGGTGAAAAGATTTAACTAAGAAATCAGTGAGAAAGTATGTTCCAGCATCCGATTCCATAATCTGTTCTATCTTTTCTTTGCCGGCAAAGATGTCATAACAGTGGTTGCCACCCAACCGTTTGACTCCATGGCGCTGGATTACCAAATCGAGAGCGCCATAGGTTCCACAATCTGCATAGGCAACTGCGCATGTACTGTGTTTATTCTTTATTTCTGCCAATAGATTATCGACCTCATCCGCGATTCGTTCAGGGCGATTATGAAGCAGGGGAGGAAGCGGATAAATCACGATATCTAAAGATTCCTGTGTAGAAATATCGGCTATGTGCGTGGCCAAAGCGCCACAAGCAACTACACCGATGCTCATGCAGGAAAAGCGAGGCGTTCAACAAACTTATCGTTGAAATCTTCGCGATCAGATAGTTCTACGTAATCAATCTCATCGAGTAAAGCTTGAGCTCCGTGGCGTTCTTGTGCTGACAACAAAACCATTTTTGCGCCTTCACCGGCAACGTTACCGGCGGACATAATGCGCATAACTGAAAGTTTTGGCACTAACCCAATTTTGATAGCAGAAGCTGGAGATAGATAAGAACCAAATGATCCGGCAAGTAGAACCTGTTGAATCTCAGACTCGTCAACACCAAACTCCTCAAGAAGTAATGCCCAGCCCGTTGCGATTGCGGCCTTTGCAAATTGAAGTTCACGGACATCGCGTTGAGTTAAGAAGACGCAATCACTTAAGTCGCCAATTTCTTTAGACCACGTCAAAACAAATACGCGCTCACCTTCTCGTGTTACTAGGCGGTTTGCTAATTTTGGGGCAATGGTCAGTGCAGCTTCATCACTTACAAATTTGCCAGAGTGATCAAGTAAGCCAACTTGTACAAGTGATGCACAAGCATCCACGAGACCTGAACCGCATATTCCAATTGCAGGGGCATCATCAATCGTGCCAATTTCTAACTCACCATCAACGATTTTGATTGTTTCAATGGCGCCAGATGCGGCACGGACACCACATTTGATACTTGCTGCTTCAAAGGCAGGTCCAGCAGGTGCCGCCGTTGCAACGATTTTTTCCCCGTTACCCAAAACGATTTCACAATTTGTTCCAACATCAATAAATAAACGCAGCCGCTTATCGCGATCCATTCCTGAAGCAAGTGCGCCAGCAATGATGTCACCACCGACGTAGGCACCTAGTGATGGCAAAATTACTGCTTTGGCAAGTGGGTGAACTTCAATGCCAATCTCGCTGACTGCAATATCGGGATAGTCGGCACTTGCCATAATAAATGGCGCGACTCCCAATGGTTCTGGATCAATTCCTAGAAGCAGTTGGGTCATAGTCGCATTGCCTGCAATTGCTAATTCGTAGACATGGTGAGGGTTTATTCCAGCTTCAGTACAAACCTCTTGTGTTAATTGATTGAGTGTCTCTTGCGCCAAGCCACTTAATTTTGCGAGAGCATTAGGGTCAAGCATCGTTGCACTAATACGAGTAATAACATCGGCACCAAAGGGTTGTTGCTTATTGAGCATTGATTTAACGGCAACTGGAGTTCCGGTATTTAGATCAAGCAGAGTTGCCACAACAGTAGTAGTACCTAAATCGTAGGCAATGCCATAACGAAGCGCAGTAGTGTCGCCGGCTTCAATTCCAAGAAATTCTTGATCTACAAATACTGCTGTAACTTTAAAATTGGAAGCGCGAAGAATGCGGGGAAGTTCGCGCATAGACGCCAGAGATGCCGTAGCTTCGATGTCATCAACAGCATCAAATACGCGCACAATGTCGGTTCGTTGATCAGCAAGAGTCGGTTCTTCAAGTTCGATGTACCGTTTTTGAACTGCAGGTCGCAGAATAACTTGTCGCCCAACACCAACCGTGGCAGCCTTTGGTCGAGTAGTCAGCGCCGGAACTTCGATCGCAATATCTTGTGAAGTACGGACCAAACAAGCCAATCGCCATCCTTGATTGATTTCACTTTGAGTAAATGCGCGAAAATCTAACTTCGATGGCTCTACATCACCATCAGTAATTTGAATTCGACATTTCTTGCAGGTTCCATAGCCACCACATGTCGAATCAATTGCAATTCCATTCCAGGAAGCTGCATCAAAGGCACTCACACCTGTTGGGACAGTGATTGTCTTCTGTGATCCGACCGTCCCATCTTTTTCTAACGATGTGAAGGCAAGTTTGACCCGCCCGGTACCGTCGTGTTCAGGTACAAGGGATGCATCTAGCTCTTTTTTACTAATAATTAATTTCCTTCTGCTGCAGCTTTTGCTGCTTCCATGGCACGGTAGCGCATGATCCAGTTTGTTCCCCAAGGATCAAGGCCTAGAAGTAAATCAGCTGCCCGCACAGATTCAACAATGGCAGGTGTGCGTGAATCCATAACCGCACTTGTTAATCCCATTGCCATGGCAGCAGGTAAGAACGCTGCATTGAGTGCATGGCGATGTGGCAAACCAAATGAAATATTTGAAGCACCGAGCGTCATATTTAGGCCGAATTTTTCACGGATTAAATAGATGGCCTCAAGTGTGTGTTTTACTGCTTCAGGATCTGCGCCAACAGTCATAGCAAGTGGATCAATTACTAAATCTTCTAGTGGAATTCCATGTTTTTCTACGGCGCGAACGATTTTTTCAGTGATGACTAAACGCTCGGCTGCAGTTGCTGGAATTCCTGTTTCATCATTTGGCAAAGCAATTATGGCCGCGCCATGCTTTTTGATAAGTGGAAGAACTAGCTCCATGCGATCATCTTCGCCAGTAACGCTATTTACAAGCGCTTTGCCCTGATAAGTCTCAAGGCCAGCCTGCAAAGCTTCAATTACTGAAGAGTCGATACAAATTGGAAGATCAGTAAGTGACTGAACCATTGTGATTGCCTTAGATAGAAGAGCAGGCTCATCTGTAAGAGGAACACCCATATTTACATCAAGTACGTCAGCCCCGCCTGCAACTTGTGCAACCACATCTTTTTCAATTGCCGATAAATCGCCGGCACGTAACTGCTCTTGGAACTTCTTGCGGCCAGTTGGATTAATGCGCTCACCGATAATACAAAACGGTTGATCGTGACCAATTGTGACGGTCTTGCCGGGTGAGGTTAGAACTGTATGCATGAGTGCTCCTAGTTAGTTTCTTGGTTTCTGTCCGAGGTCGTACATAAAGCTGTCCAAAGAATCGTCATGGCGAAAGTCTGTGACATGAAGACCACGCACTGCCGGTAAAGACAAAGCATGTTTAGCTAATTCGAGTGTGAGTTTGTATGCCTCATCGGCTTGATCACTTGCTGCCGATACACGATTAATTGTGTCGAGCGGAATATCAATGCCTGGAACCTTGTCATTCATAAAGCCAAGAGGCTTCGCGCTTTTCACCAAAACAATCGTAGGAATTAATTTTAGATCAGGTGCAATTTTTGCAACACCAGCACAGAATTTTTCCAAGCGATCTGGGTGGTAACAAATTTGAAGTTGCAAGTATTTCGCCCCCGCACGATATTTCTTCAAAGCTCGCTCTATTCGATAATCAAATGGGGGAGCTGCAGGGTTTTCGACCGCGCTGATATAAAAATCTGGTGCCGGATTAATTTTGCGTCCAGATAAATATGTTCCGGTTGTTAGGATTCGAGCGATATTAATTGCCTGCGTGCTATCAATATCAAAAACTCTACGAGTTTCAGGCTCATCGCCGGCAGTAACATCATCGCCAGTTAGTAAAGAAATGTTTTCGATTCCATGCAGAGCAGCGCCCATCATGTCGGCCTGAATTGCTAGTCGATTCTTGTCGCGACAAACAATCTGCATAATCGGTTCAAGGCCATGCATTTTCATAGCGATTGCTGAACTCGTATTTGAAGCATGGGCATGAGCGGCAGGATTATCGGTTGCATTTACGGCATCGAACCAAGGAGCTAAGCGTGCGGCGCTCTTTTCCACTTTGGCCATTCCGCCACCGTCAATCGATGGAAATTCGGCGGTGAATACCGTCTCGTTAGTGTTCTCTAACTTTTCGCGCATTACTGACATCAATGATCACCATCTGTAGTAGACCAACCTGCAGGTGTTTGTTGATCTCGCTTAGTTAACAAGTTGATCCATGATGAAGAACCCTGTAGACGCATGTCTACCGGCGGACGTAGTTCGTTGAAATGCTCTTTCCAAACAGTTGGCATCGGTAACGATACTTTTCGATCGTAAGCTTTAGCCCATACACATTGCATATCTGGAATCACTTCACAATTCCCATTTTCGCGAACCCCACCACAAGGGCCATTACGAAGAGTTTTTGGACACGTCATAGGACATGTCATACCCGTTGAGTGCAAAACACATTGTCCGCACATGCGACAGTCCCATACAGGCTTCTTAATCGCATGTTCAACAAAGGGCAGAAGTTTCTTCAACATCGTAATTACCTACGCTGAAACCGATGCGCGCTTTTTTGCAATTAACTCTTTTGCAATTCGAACAGCCGTTGATGCATCAGCTGCGAAACCATCTGCGCCTACTACATCTGCGTATTCCTGCGTTACAGGTGCACCACCAACCATGATTATTACTTGATCACGCAAGCCAGCTTTTGTAATCTCGTGAATATTGACTTTGAACATCGGCATTGTTGTCGTTAAGAATGCTGACATGCCAACGATATCTGGCTTATGTTCAATAATTGCCGCAACAAATTTCTCTGGAGCAACTTGCACGCCAATATCGATAACATTAAATCCGGCGCCTTCGAGCATAATATTTACAAGGTTTTTGCCGATGTCATGAACATCGCCTTTGACCGTACCCATAAGAAAAGTTCCAACGGTTTCTGCACCAGTTTCAGCAAGCAATGGGCGCAGCACATTTAGCGCACCCGACATTGCCTTACCTGAAATAAGCATCTCTGGAACAAAGAAATCTCCGCGCTCAAAACGTGCACCAACTTCTTCTAATGAAGGAATCAAAGCATCAAAAAGAATTGTGCTTGGTGACATTCCTTCGGCAATGCCTTTGTTGGTGAGTTCAAGAACTGCTGGAGCGTTACCGACAAGGGTTTCGTCAAAGAGCGCTTTGATTATCTCGTCATGTGTCATGCCGCACCTATCTTTCCATCGTGGTTTGCTTGGAGTACTGCGATTTCTTCGATGATCATTTCACCGATTTTGTATAGATCTTTCTGATTCAATCGAGTCGATGGACCAGAAACTGAAATAGCACCTACGACGTGGCCATCTTGCTCACGTATTGGTGCTGCAACTGCAACTAAACCTTCTTCAAGTTCATCAATAATTAATGCAAAGCCTTTTTTGCGAACAATCTCTAGCTCTTCAAGTAATTTAGTTCTAGAAATAATTGTCTTTGGAGTTCGCTTTTCTAAACGGCCGGATGGAATCGAAACAGCAGCATAAGCCAGTAAAACTTTTCCAAGTGCGGATGCATGATAAGGAACGGATTTTCCAACCCAGTTGGTTGCTGAGAGCAAGTACTGTCCATCAACCTGATCAATTAATTTAAGATCGCCATTTCCAGGAACAGCCAGATTTGCAGTTTCACCAGTGCGATTGGCAAGCACTTCAAGAATTGAGTGCATTCTGGTAACAAGAATGGAATCGTGATTTTGTCCACGAGCAAATTGCGTAAGAACTGGACCTGCAACGTATGCACCATTGCGATCGCGCAACAACAATCCTTGGCGCTCTAGCGCACTGAGAATTCGGGAAGTTGTACTTTTTGGTAAATCATAAGTTCGCGCTAGCTCAGTAAGTAGTGGAGGCGTTTGCGATTCTAAAATGTGAATTAAAAGCAATGAAGCACGATCGATTGCCTGCGTACCGCTATGAAGTTCGGCCATCTCACACCCCCTCGCAAGGTTTCACTATATGGAACCATAGTTCCATAACTTAAGAGTATTCTCGTGCGTGTTCTGGGTCAATAGCGCCACATCGCTATTAATATCGAACTACTACTACAGGTAAGGAACGAACCGTGAGCTTTATTAACAAGATGCCCCGCTACGAGATTCTGAGTGAAGAATCTATGGCCACTTTGACCCTTGGTTGGAAACGCATAGTTTCCGAAATTGGTATCGAGTTTATGAGTCCGTGGGCCCTTGATTTATTACGCGAAGCCGGTCAACAAGTTGAAGGCGACAACGTTAAATTTGATCCTGAATGGATCCTTAAGCAAGTAGCGAAGGCACCTAGCCAATTCAATCTTCGTGCACGGAACCCAAAGAACAATGTTCAAATCGGTGGCGATTCAATGGTCTTCGGTGGTGTCTACGGCCCTCCATTTGTTCGTGAAGGTTCAGTACGTCGCGATGCAACCTTTAAAGATTATGAAAATTTCTGCAAGCTTGCACAAAGTTACGATGCTCTAGATAGCGTTGGCGGAGTTGTATGCGAACCAAATGATCTCTCACTCGACTCACGTCACTTGGATATGGCATATGCAGCAGCAACTCTGACCGATAAATTCTTTATGGGTAACGTGGTAACTGCGCAAAATGCTAAAGATGTGATTTCTATGGCTGAAATTATTCATGGCGGCCGAAGTGCTATTGAGGAAACTCCAGCGCTTATCTCTCTCATCAACTGCAACTCACCTCTGCGCTGGGATGATCGCATGCTCGATTCGTTACGTGAATATGTTTTGGCGGGACAGCCAGTAGTTGTTACCCCATTCTTATTAATGGGCGCAATGAGTCCTGTAACTATTCCTGCAACTTTGGCGCAACAAATCGCTGAGGCACTTTCAGGAATCGCCCTTGCACAATTAATTCGCCCAGGCTGCCCAATTGTTTTTGGTTCTTTCCTCTCAAATATTGATATGCAATCAGGATCTCCTCAATTTGGAACACCTGAATCAGGTATTGGATTGCTATGCACTGGTCAAATTGCTCGAAGCTTTAACTTGCCATTTCGTGGAGGCGGCGGACTTAACTCATCACAAACAGTTGATGCGCAATCTGCGTACCAAACAATGATGACGATGATGCCAACATTCCTATCTGGTACTAACTGGGTAATGCACACAGCTGGTTGGCTCGAAGGTGGCCTGGTTTCATGTTATGAAAAATTCATTGTTGACATTGAAATCTTGCAGTCATTAATGACTGAATTCACTCCACTTGAATTCAATGTTGAATCTCTGGCCTTTGATGCCCACCTTGAAGTTGGCCATGGTGGTCACTTCTTAGGTGCCGCGCACACAATGGAGCGTTTCCGCGATTGCTTCTATCGCCCATTCTTAACTAACAGCGATAACTATGAACGTTGGATGCGACTTGGTGCCAAAGACACCACTGCACGCGCCGCCGAAATCTACGTCAAGAAACTTGAAGAGTATGTTGCCCCTGAAATGGATCCACGTATGAAGCAAGAACTTGATGAATTCGTAGCAAAGCGCAAAAGCGAACTAGATTAATTAAATGGCCGCAACGCTCTATATAGATGGTGCTTGGAAACAAGCATCTGACGGTGGCGCACATGATGTTCATAGTCCACACGATCAGCGCGTAGTTGCAACTGTTTCGCAAGCTACAGAGTCTGATGTACTTGATGCTATTACCGCGGCTCGCACATCTTTTGATTCTGGTGTATTTACTTCTTGGAGTTTTGCCGAGCGCAGCGCTTTAGTTTCAAAAATTGCTGATCTTCTTGAGCGCGATTTAAAAGTTATTGCAAAGAAGGAAAGTGATGACACCGGAAAGCGCATCATTGAAGCTGAGTACGACATTGCCGATGTTGTGGCAACTTTCCGTCACTTCGCGGCACTTGGCGTAAAAGAACATGATCGAAAAGTAGATGTCGGTTTGGCACATGTTTCAAGCCGGATCGTTCACGAGCCACTGGGCGTTGCTTCACTAATTGGGCCTTGGAACTATCCACTTTTGCAGATTGCCTGGAAAGTTGCACCAGCTTTAGTAGCAGGGTGTTCATTTATTGTTAAGCCTTCAGAGTTAACTCCACAAAGTGCAATTGCATTAATGCATCTGATTGAAGAGGCTGGTACACCAAAGGGTGTTGCTAATTTAATTCTGGGTCCGGGTTCTGTGGTGGGTACTTCACTTATCTCTGATCCGCGAATCGATATGGTTTCATTCACTGGCGGATTAAATACTGGTCAAACAATCATGAAAGCCGCGGTAGCAACGGTAAAACGATTAGCGCTTGAACTCGGAGGCAAGAACCCACATATTATTTTTGCAGATGCCGATGTAGATGCAGCAATTGATAATGCAGTTACTGCTGCTTTCTTGCATTCAGGTCAGGTCTGTTCAGCTGGAACGAGATTAATCGTTGAACGTTCAATTCACGACCGCGTTGTCAATGAGATTGTTCGCCGTGCAGCAAATATTCGCTTAGGTGGACCTGAAGACTTAGCGGCAGAAACTGGGCCGCTTATTAGCAAATCTCATCTAGAGGGCGTCACTCGCTATGTTGAAAAAGGTATTGCCGAAGGGGCAACTTTATTAATTGGTGGCAAGCGAAGTGAAATGCCTGAGCATGCAGATGGTTGGTATTTCTTACCAACTGTGTTAGATAACTGCACAACCAAAATGTTCTGTGTTCAAGAAGAATCTTTTGGCCCCGTTATGACAGTTGAAGTCTTTGATACTGAGGCCGAAGCAATTGCATTAGGTAATGACACGGTCTTTGGATTATCAGGTGGTTTGTGGTCCAACGATGTGGCAAAAGCTGCACGAGTGGCTAGCGCACTTCGCCACGGAACGATCTGGGTCAATGATTTTGGTCCATATCGCCCTCAAGCTGAGTGGGGTGGCTACAAGCAATCGGGAATTGGACGCGAATTAGGCGAACACGGCTTGAGTGAATACCTTGAAATCAAGCACATTTGGACCAACAATGCTCCTAGTAAGTCTGGCTGGTTTTCAGATGACAAACGGGGAGAAGATTAAATGATGTCTGGTGCGCAAATGATTTCTGTTAGAAATTTATGGAAAGTCTTTGGTGCAAATGCTGACAAAGTAGTGGGATCTCCGCTTGCTGATTTATCACGCGCAGAACTTCGGGCACAAACAGGAAACACCATCGCAGTTCGCGATGTTTCTTTTGATGTAGCCCCAGGCGAAGTATTCGTGGTCATGGGTCTTTCAGGTTCCGGTAAGTCAACTTTAGTTCGCTGCATGACGCGTTTAATTGAACCTACGCAAGGCACTCTAACTTTTGAAGGCGAAGATATTTTACAAGTTGATAACGCGCGATTGCGCGAGTTGCGCAAGACGCGATTCTCTATGGTTTTTCAGCATTTTGGTTTGCTTCCACACAGAAATGTAATTGACAACATTGCTTACTCACTTGAAATTAACGGAGTTAATAAAGCTGATCGCCATGCACGCGCTAATGAAGTTATCGAACTTGTTGGACTTCAAGGATATTCTCATGCCTATCCCGAACAACTCTCCGGTGGTATGCAACAGCGTGTTGGTTTAGCCCGAGCGTTAGCAGTTGATCCACAAGTACTTTTCTTAGATGAGCCTTTCTCAGCGCTTGATCCACTCATACGCCGCGATATGCAGCAAGAAGTTATCCGGCTCCATCGCGAACTTGGCAAGACCATGGTCTTCATTACTCATGATCTTTCAGAAGCGGTAAAAGTTGGCGATCGAATTGCGATTATGCGTGATGGAGCTATCGTTCAAATCGGAACTCCTGAAGATTTAGTTGCTAATCCAGCCGATGAGTACGTTGCAAACTTTGTGCGCGATATTGCAAAATCACATGTTCTTACGCTTCGCCACTTAGCTCGCCCAGCACAAGGTGATGAAGCTATCGATGGACCAGAATTACCCGCCAATACGATTATTCGCGAAGCTGCCCAAGTAATTTTGCAGGCACATAAGCCAGTGCGTGTTAGCGAGAATGGCATCTTCTTAGGTGTCGTATCGAGCGAGGATGTTTTGCGGTTAATTTCTGGTGTTGCCTAATGAAAGTTCGTAAGTCATATCTGCTCATCGCTTCTGTAACCATTTGGATTTTACTCGGCCGATTAATGCACGGTAAAAATACTTTGCAGATTGACACATATGAAAATACCTCTTTCACCAGCTTTGTAGGCAAGAAAGCGCTAGAACTGCGTGGAAATCGCACCGGAAGCCCGGCCTTTATTTATTTCTTTAACCCCATACGTGCTGTGATTGATGGCTTTGTTCAAGTGATTAGAAATGTCATCGCAGTCCCAGCACCAAATGCGCTTATTCCAATAATTGGTTGGCTAGGAGTTGTCGGAATAGTTGCCTTCGTGGTCTATGCAACTAGCCAATGGCGAACCACGCTACTTTCAGTTTCATTATTACTTGGTTGTGGCGCCCTTGGAATGTGGCAGTTCACTATGGATTCAATTGCCATGACCTTAGCGGCGGTTTTACTTTCGCTGGCTATCGGAATTCCTCTTGGTATTTGGGCTGGACTTTCAAATCGAGTGCTAAAGATTCTGACTCCTTTCTTAGATCTCGCACAGATTTTGCCGACGCTTGTTTATATGGCCCCAATCGCTCTAGTTTTTATGATTGGTGCGGCATCGGCGACTATTGCAACGATGATTTATTCGATACCAATTTGTATTCGCATAACCTGCCACGCGATTAGAAATTTAAATCAATCTCCAATTGAAGCCGCTGAATCAATGGGTTCTACGCAAAAACAAACATTAACTAAAGTTCAAATTCCAATGGCAAAACAGATGATAGTGCTTGGTATTAATCAGACCGTGATGGCCGCAGTTTCCTTCGTTGTTGTCGCAGCTCTTATTGGCGCACCTGGCTTAGGAAAGCCTGTAATCGCCGCACTTATAATTCGAAATGTTGGCCAAGGCTTTGTAGCCGGTTTTGCCGTTGTTTTTCTTGCGATATTAATGGATCGCAGCACGAGTGCAGCGGCTAAGAAACAAAATTCCTTTGTTCCACCTACCGCTAAAGATATTTCTCGAAAGCGATTGAAACTTATTGTTTCTGGGGTCTTAGCGATAGTTTCAGTTTTCCTATCGCGCAGTATTTTGTGGGCTGCGGTTTGGCCAAAACAAATTGATATTTCCCCACAAGTAGAAAAATTTACTAATGATGCAACAGCATGGGTCCTAGATAACCTCTATATCTTTACCGTTGGATTTAAGGATTTCATTTCGTATGCAATCTTGAATCCACTTGAATCTCAACTTTCGGCCTCACCTTGGTATGTAACAGTTGCAATGATTGTTGCCTTAGCATTGATCATCGCTGATACTCGAACAGCAATTTTGGCCTTTGTTTTAGCAATGGCGATTGTATTTTCAGGTCTTTGGTATGAAGCCATGCTTACGTTGACTCAAACAATTGTTGGCTGCCTATTAACAATGATTGTTGGTATCACCCTTGGTATTTGGACCGGTCGAAGTGATCGCGTTGAAAGAATCCTGCGTCCATTTCTAGACGCGGGGCAAACACTTCCGGCATTTGTTTACTTAGTTCCAATGCTTGGACTTTTTGGCCCGACACGTTTCACGGCTATTGCAACGGGTATCGTTTATGCAATTCCGATTGTTGTAAAAATTGTTTGTGAAGGAATTCGCGCAGTACCTCATTCACTCGTTGAAGCGGCGACCGCTGCAGGCTCAACCACACGTCAAATCATCACCAAAGTTCAATTACCTGCTGCAAAGAAAACGATCTTGCTTGCAACAAATCAAGGGTTAATTTATGTTTTGGCAGTTGTTGTAATTGGTGGTTTTGTAGGTGCGGGCGGACTTGGTTATCTCGTTATCGTCGGTAACTCAAAGCCTGAACTCCAAGGTAAAGGCTTAATAGCCGGCGCGGCAATTTTGTTGCTAGGTGTTATTTTCGACCGAATTATGCAAGCCGGTGCGCGCCGCTCTTCCTAAAATAGGGGGAAATTTCCCTTTGAAGTACTAGTACTGAGAGCGATGCGGCTCTAGGCTATGTCAAAACCAAAACTCTTTAGGAGGGTTAATGAAGTCACTATTCGGTCGCCGTTCGGCAGTCGTAACTGTTGTAATTGCAGCAGCCTTGATTTTGTCAGGTTGCAGCAAGAGCGTGAATGATTCTGCAGGCGGAGCCTCAGGGGATTGTGGATCATATGCAATTGCCATGCACGCATGGGGTGGTTACACCGCTTCAGCACAAGTTGTTGCAGAAGTTGCAAAGAAAGAATTAGGTTGCACGATTACTCAAACAACTTTAGATGAGGGTCCAACAACTTACGATGCAATGGAAGCTGGCACAATCGATGTTGTAATCGAAGATTGGGGCGGCGGTCGTTGGGCTGACTGGACCAAGCGTGGTTCAGTCGTTGAAGCTGGACTTAACGGAAACGTTGGATTAATTGGAATGTATGTCGCTCCATGGATGGCTGAAAAGTATCCTGACATTACAGATTCAAAGAATCTAAACAAGTATGCAGCACTATTTAAGACTGCAGACTCAGGCGGCAAGGGTGCCTGGTTTGAAGGCCCAGCTGGTTACACAACCATTGGTGAGAAGATGGTTTCTGCCAACAAGCTGAACTTCAAAGTTATCTTCTCTGGTTCAGAAGCTGCACTAGTTGATGGATTTACCAAAGCAGAAAAGAACAAGACACCTTTCATCGGTTATGCATGGCAGCCTTGGACACTCTTTGCCAAGATTCCTAATCTAGAATCAGGCCACGTGCATTTCCCTGCAAATGACTGGAGCGATCCTGCAGAGGCAAGTGGACTAACTGACTATCCAGCAACACCACTTGTTAAGTTGATTTCAAAGAAGCTCAACGATGCCAATGATTCATTTACTTCATTGGTTAAGAACTTCAAGTGGACCAACGATGATCAAAACGGAGTAGCCGCTGATATTGAAGGCGGAATGACTCCTGAGGCCGCGGCCCAGAAATGGATCGATGCTCATGGTGATGTCGTAAATACATGGCTAGGAAAGTAGTACTAAAGCGATAAAAGTAAAGTAAGGCAAGGCCCTTATCCGGTATAAATTACTGGGTAAGGGCCTTGTTTTATTAGTAGACTCAACACCATGAGTTTGCAGTATGACTACATCATTGTTGGTGGTGGTTCAGCGGGATGTGCATTAGCTAATCGCTTAAGTGAAAATCCACATCATAAAGTTTTAGTACTTGAAGCCGGCCGACGTGATTGGAAATGGGATGTCTTCATCCATATGCCAGCCGCGTTAGCTTTTCCAATCGGTAATAAGCATTACGACTGGATGTACGAATCAGAGCCAGAACCTTTCATGAATAATCGCCGCATTTATCATGCACGCGGAAAAGTATTAGGTGGTTCATCCTCAATTAACGGACAGATTTGGCAGCGCGGAAATCCTATGGATTATGAGCGCTGGGCGAAAGATTCAGGTATGCAGAACTGGGATTACGCGCACTGCCTTCCATATTTTAAGAAAATGGAAACTTGCATTGCCGATCCTAACAATCCATTTCGCGGCGACAATGGTCCACTTAAATTAGAGCGCGGACCAAGTAAAGGTCCTTTATTTGCGGCCTTCTTTAAAGCAACTGAGCAAGCTGGTTATCCACGTACTGATGATGTTAATGGCTATCGCCAAGAAGGTTTCGCCGCCTTTGATCGAAATGTTTATCGCGGACGACGTTTAAGTGCCGCCCGTGCATATTTGTATCCAGCAATGAAGCGCGGCAATATAACTTTGAAAACCCGCGCACATGTAACTAAAGTTCTTTTTGAAGGAACAAAAGCTATAGGAGTTGAAGTTGTAATCCGCGGCAAGAAGCAGGTTTTTAACTCCAAGGAAGTAATTCTCTCCGGTGGTGCAATTAATACGCCTCAAATTTTGCAACTCTCAGGAATAGGCAAAAAAGAAGATTTAGAAAAACTTGGGATCAATGTCATTAAAGATTTACCAGGGGTCGGTTCAAATCTTCAAGATCACCTTGAAGTTTATGTTCAATACAAGTGCAAACTTCCAGTAACTCAACAACCGATTACACAGTTTTGGCGTCGCCCCTTTATTGGAGCTGCCTGGCTGTTTTTCAGAAAAGGCCCAGGCGCAACAAATCAATTTGAGGCCGGTGGATTTACGCGAAGTAATGAAGACGTGGCTTATCCAAATTTAATGTTCCACTTCTTGCCGCTAGCTATCCGATATGACGGCACTGGTGATACACGTGGGCATGGTTACCAAGTTCACGTCGGCCCGATGTATTCAGATGCCCGTGGTTGGTTAAAAATTAAAAGCACAAATCCATTTGAAAAACCTGCGATTCAATTTAACTATTTATCCACTGACCAGGACCGTCGTGAATGGATAGAGGCGGTAAAAGTAGCGCGCAATATTTTGACGCAGCCCGCGATGAATGATTACAACGCTGGGGAATCATCTCCTGGTGCATCTGTTTCAACGGATGAAGAGATTTTGAACTGGGTGCGCAAGGATGCCGAAACTGCGCTACATCCTTCGTGCACGGCAAAGATGGGAACGGGTGAGATGTCAGTGGTTGATCCACAGACTATGAAAGTTCACGGCGTTGAGGGCCTAAGAGTGTGTGATGCCTCTGTTTTTCCATATGTCACAAATGGAAATATTTACGCACCCGTCATGATGGTTGCAGAGAAAGCGGCTGACTTGATTTTAGGTAAATCGCCATTACCGGCGGAAAATATTGAGTTCTATCGCCATGCTAAATGATGAGAGCGCACCTTCATCAATAGCTCGCGTCAAGGTAATTAAAACTGAATCAGGAGTTATTTCTTCAGACTCTGTAGTTGTTGAAGAACCGTTAGAGATTCGTATCAAGCGCGGATCTTCCGAGCAGCAATTGGGAATAACCATGCGAACCCCTGGTGCAGATTTGGAGTTGGCAGCGGGTTTTCTGTGGGGAGAAGGATTCTTAAAGGAGCCCAGCGAATTAATTTCAGTCAAAGTGTGTGCCGATAAATCTTTAACTCTTCGTCAGAGAGCCAATGTTGTAATCGCCGAAGTCGCCGAAAATTCGGAAGAGTCGGTTCGTATTTTGGAACGCCGCTTTACCATCACTTCTGCATGTGGAGTATGCGGGTCTACGAATATAAGTGACTTACATAAACGAGGAATCCAAAAAGTAGAACCAACGCAACACAACATTCAAGCATTAGCTGGGATGGTGGCATTACTCGATGGCCGCCAGAGAATTTTTGAAAAAACAGGTGGTCTTCATGCAGCTGCCCTTGTTGATCCAAGCGGTGTTGCAGTTTGGGTTCGAGAAGATGTGGGTAGGCATAACGCCGTAGACAAAGTTATTGGTGCCGCTTTAATGGATCATAAAATTCCACTAAGTGGTTGGACCCTAGTAGTTTCGGGTCGTGTTGGTTATGAACTTGTACAAAAAGCAGTGTGTGCGGGTATCTCTGCACTCGTTGGCGTGAGTGCACCAACCTCGCTTGCAATTGATTTAGCCGATGAATTTGGCTTAACACTTTTGGCTTTCGCCAGAAATGGGCAAGCCAAACAGTT
>CAIQRN010000015.1 GCA_903874255.1 uncultured Actinomycetes bacterium | reverse complement strand
CTTTTAATCCGTGGGTCGACGGTTCGAGCCCGTCTGGGCCCACTTATGTAAAACTCACAGCATTTCCCTAGTGTGAAAGCACGAAATACTCGGCTGGAACTTTAACCTCTATCTGCGATAATTATGGTCTAACCCCCTGCTTCAAGGAGAACCATGACTTCCAGATTTAAGCGAATTTCCGTTCTTGCCCTCATTGCTATTTTTGTGAGCAGCTTGGTTGTTGTGCCAGCAGCGCAAGCAGAAGGCGGTCAAGAGCAAAACAATATTCGCGAATATCACTACAGCGGGAACGACACTGAACATGTGCGACCAGCAAACCAAATTGTTGCAATGTCTATTAAGCCTGCAGCAGTTGCTCCGGCAGTAATCGCTGGAAATATTAATTACTACTACGGAACTCCCGTGATGATTAATCCAACGGTGTATGTAATTTGGTACGGAACATGGACAAATCCTTGTAGTGCAACTGGGGACAACTCAACACCAGCGATTGTGAATGATTTTCTTAAAGGCGTTGGTGCCACACCTTGGTATGGAATCAATACCCGTTATTACCAGCAGGCAAATGCAGGCGCAGCAAAAACATATGTAACTAGTACTGTCAATTGGGGCGGCTGCACATACGACAATGCATCACTAGGTACGTCAATCGATGCAGCAACAGGAACCCAATCAGGCGACATTGTGGATGCTGCGCTAACAAACAACACTTTGCCACGTGACCCAAATGGTCTTTATTTTGTATTTACCAGCAGCAATATAAATGCAACAGGTTTCTTAACTTCTTGGTGCGGATATCACTCATATTTGAATCCAACGTATAACACTTCACAAAATATTAAGTATTCATTTGTTGGCGATCCATCTTCATCTCTTGCAAATTGCAATGGTCAATCAACTCCTGGAGTTTCTCCAAATTCAAATCCACCTGCCGACGCAATGACAAGCGTTATTGCACATGAATTAGTCGAAGCTGTTTCAGATCCAATGTTAAATACTTGGTTTGATGCCGGCGGAAATGAAAATGCCGACAAGTGCTCTTGGACTTTTGGAACACAATCAACTGCGACCAATGGCGCAAAGTACAACGTTGTAGCTTCAGGGCGACAATATTTAATTCAGCAAAACTGGATACCTGATTCGCCTCAAGGTTGTGGCCTTAGCTACAGCGCGCCAGCGCTAACCGCAACGACCGCGACGGCGACTGCTACTTTGAATCAGGGAACTGCAGTGCCGGGTACTTTGAAGCCAGTTACAGCTATTGGTGGAACAGCGCCGTACACCTTTGCTATCTCGCCTACTTTGCCAGCAGGGCTTTCATTTAATACAGCCACCGGCCAAATCACTGGCACTGCAACAGTCTCACAAGCAAGCACAGTCGAAACCGTAACTGTTACAGATGCAGCAAGTGCAACAAGCAGTTCAAGTTTTAATTTAATAGTTAGACCACCAGCACCAACGGCAACTAAAGCGATTGCAACTGTCGCTCTTCTAACAGGTCGTGCAATCACTCCCGTAACTCCAGTGACTGCAGCTGGCGGAACAACACCTTACACATTCACGATTACACCAGCGCTACCTGCAGGATTATCAATTAACTCCAGTACTGGTCAGATCACAGGTACACCGACTGCAAACTTAACTAGTCGTGTACAAACAGTCAGAGTTACTGATGCAAATGCTGCATTTGCCACCGCAACTTTTAGCTTGTCAATTACAACACCTGCGGCGTTAACAACCACTGTGGCTGTTGCGACCAAGAAGTTGATGGTAGGAAGAGTTGCAGCATCCTTTATTCCGGTGACTTCACGCGGTGGATACGGATCAAATGTATTTACAATTTCACCTGTCTTGCCCGATGGTTTGGTATTGAACTCGGCAACTGGTGCAATCACAGGAACTGCAACAACATCAATTGCATCGACTGTGGAAACAATCACTGTCACCGATCTCAACGGAGCTTCTAAGTCAGCGAATTTCACTTTGCAAGTAAGCCCAGCAATTACCGCAACAGTTGCAGTTGCTGCGACAACTATTTTGCATAGAAACCCACGAGTAGCAATCACTGCCTTCACGCCTGTCGTTGGCGGCGGATCTGCTTACACTGCGCTTCGATATGCAATTACACCAGCGTTGCCAGCCGGATTAACTTTCAATACAACAACTGGTGCAATTTCTGGATCAACGCCAACGACAGCAAGTGCCTTGAAGACTTACACAGTCACAGTCACCGATGCCAGCGCTTTTGCAACGACTGCCACATTTACTTTAACTATTAGTTAATTAGTAAAGTCGGTGACGTTCATGCGCGCTCGCACGTATGTTGTTCTTGTTGCTTTGTTAATTTCATTGTTGTCTCCCATGAACTTTGCCAACGCGGCAATCAAATTGGGCGATTCTGATAACAAGCGCACTGTCACGGTCAAGATAAATACGGCCATGACAATCTCTTTGGATTCGACCTATTGGTTGGATGCAAAGACCACCAATCTCAAGGCCACCAAGGCAAAGGCAGTGAAGGCCATTGCATTTGGCCCAACGGCCCCTCAGGGTTGCCAGCATCCAGGTTCTGGGTGCGGCACTTCCACCTGGGCCTTCAAAGCCACCCGCAAAGGCAAGGCCAGCTTCATCGTCACCCGAGATTCCTGCGGCGAGGCGATGCGATGCACCCCAGATCAATCCACCTATACCGTCCGCTTTATCGTTAAGTAGCCCCTCAGGCGCAGATGATTAGCGAAATGTCCGTTTTGTCCGTTCTCCGCTACATCTGGCACGCTTTAGCGTAGTAGCAGATAGAAGGACGCTTCTACGATCGGAGATTTTCAAGTGGCAAAAAAGAGCACGGGACCACAGGTGTGGACCGTTGGCGACCTCGGCAGTTTCTATGCCGAACACCGCTCTGAGCTCCATGCCCACGCTTCCCGAGTATTAAAGGATTCAGTCAAGGCTCAAGAAATCACACAAGATGCTTTGATCAAATTTATGTTGGCTGCTCCAGAGCTTGAATCTGCTGAGCACGCACTTGCTTATCTGCACCGCACAATCGAAAACCTTTGCATCGACTTTTTCCGCGCTGAAGGTCGTCGTCCAAACCTTGTTGTCCTAGATGATGCAACTGCTGAAATCGAAGCACAGTGGCAAGACAACGGAGATCACTCCGCAGCAATGTCACAAGCTGAAGATGCAGCGATTCTTCGCCAGGCACT
>CAIQRN010000014.1 GCA_903874255.1 uncultured Actinomycetes bacterium | reverse complement strand
TCCTGCAACGTTAGGTTCGCGCATGAAAGGTAAAACATGTGCTGGCGCATTAGTTAAAGGTTTAGACAAAGATGGCAAACCGTATGCGTGTTACATGTACAACGTCGTTGATAACGAGTGGTCGATGGCTGAATATGGCGATCAAGCAGTTGTATGGCAGACCGCAATAAATCCGGTGATTGCAATGGAGTTAATCCATAATGGGCAGTGGAAGCCAGAAGGTGTAGCTGGCCCTGAGTGGTTTGATGCCAAACCATTCCTTGATTCACTTGAATCATATGGAACTGAGTGGAAAATCCGTGAAGAAACAATTTGATGTTGTAGTAATCGGATCCGGTTTTGGTGGATCTGTTTCTGCACTCCGCCTGCGTGAAAAGGGCTACAGCGTTGCAGTTCTTGAAGCTGGCAAGCGTTTTCGAGATAAGGATTTTCCCAAGACTTCATGGCGAATTAATAAATTTCTATTTGCTCCCGGGCTTGGTCTATATGGAATTCAGCGGATCCATGTTTTGCCAGATGTACTAATTCTTGCTGGTGCCGGCGTCGGTGGTGGTTCATTGGTTTATGCCAACACGTTGTATCAGCCAGGAGATAAATATTTCAATGACAAACAGTGGGCGGGCATTACCAATTGGAAAGAAGAGTTAGAGCCTTGGTATGACCAAGCTCGACGAATGTTGGGTGTTACTGAGAATCCATATTTTTCCAATAGCGATCAAGCAATGAAAGATGTTGCCGAAGAGATGGGTGTTGGGCATACGTTCAAGATGGCACCGCTCGGAATTTATTTTGGCGAAGGCAAAGGCGTTGTCGCAAAAGATCCTTTCTTTGGCGGTGTTGGGCCAGATCGAAATGGGTGCAAGCAGTGTGGTGCATGTATGACTGGTTGTCGCTATAACGCAAAAAATACTTTGCCGAAGAATTACTTAGGGCTTGCAGAAAAGGCTGGCGCGCAGGTTTTCCCGATGACCACGGCAACGAAGATTGAAAAATTAGATTCTGGAGAATGGATAATCTCTACGCGCAAAACCGATGATTGGTTGGGCGAAAAGGGAACTGTGTTTTATGCAAAGGAATTAATCATTGCTGCAGGAACTTTTAAT
The DNA here is from genome assembly GCA_903874255.1 of uncultured Actinomycetes bacterium. GTDB lineage: Bacteria > Actinomycetota > Actinomycetes > Nanopelagicales > Nanopelagicaceae > Planktophila. Next base: position 7,410 of record CAIQRN010000014.1, on the reverse strand, counting down.
TCGCAAAAGCTCTTGCACAAAATGAAAGACGACCTAGTGTTACCAAAACTCTCGGATCGACTAGGTGATTTATCCCGAACAAATAGTGAGGCGCTCACTGGCGCGATGATGCCAAATACGGCAATTGATTACAGTGAAGGAAGCGCGATTACATCATCGTTTTTCCCAGATGAGCACACGCATATCGAACCAGTTAGATACGGCAAAGGTTCTAACTTAATGGGACTTATGCAGACCATCATGACCGATGGTTTCTCCTCCCCGGAACGACGCAAGCAATGGTGGAAACAGTTTGTCGCAAACCCACAGTTGTTGTTAAAGATATTGAATGTTCGTCAATGGAGTCAACGCACGGTAATCGCATTAACAATGCAAAATGTAGATTCCTCGGTAACCGTACGCGGAAAGCGTTCATTCTTTGGTTGGCATCTGACGTCGACCAATGACCCAGAACATCCAAATGCAACCTATATTCCAGCTGCAAATGAAACCGTTAAAAGAATTGCACAAAAGCATGGCGGCATTGCGGGCGGACATATCGGAGATTTAATTGATGCACCATTCACCGCGCACTTTGTAGGTGGCTGTGTAATTGGTGCGAGTGCAAATGAAGGCGTCGTCGATCCTTACCATCGCGTTTGGAATTATCCGACGTTACACATCGTTGACGGTTCAACAATTACTGCAAATCTTGGTGTTAATCCTTCACTTACAATTACTGCGCAAGCAGAGCGTGCCTTATCTTTCTGGCCAAATAAAGGCGAACTCGATACTCGCCCAGAGCAAGGTCAGACATATAAGAGGTTAATGCCAGTGGCACCGCATGCACCAGTTGTTCCATCCGGAGCAGTTGGCGAACTTAAAATTTAATGGAGGGTTAAACAATGGAATCATGGGCTTTAGTTACTGGTGCAACCGCTGGAATTGGTGAAAGTTTTACCCGGCTGCTTGCAGAAAATGGTTACAACATTGTTTTGGTTGCACGTGACCTACCGCGTTTACAGGAACGCGCTTTAGCTCTTGAATCCAAGTATCAGATTTCAACAGTTGTTGTGCAGGCAGATCTTGCAACAGTTTCTGGTTGCGCAACTATTGAAAATTACATCTCAAATAACCAGATTGATGTTTTGATCAATAACGCGGGATTTGGAATCAATAAAGCTTTTACCGTCAGCCCGTTAGATGCTGAACAGCAGTTACTTGATGTACTCGTTCGTACTCCTATGAGATTGATGCATGTTGCACTTCCCGGTATGAAAGCACGCGATAAAGGCGTAATTATTAACGTCTCATCAGTTGCGGGTTGGATTGCCGGTGGTACTTACAGTGCATCAAAATCGTATGTGACTGTTTTATCAGAGTCTTTGCACACCGAACTAGCAGGAACGCATGTAAAAGTATCTGCATTGTGCCCAGGATTTACTCGCACCGAATTTCATCAGCGCGGACGAATGTCTATGAAGGGTTTGCCTGGCTTCATGTGGCTCAACGCTGACAAACTAGTTGCCACTGCTTGGAAAGAGGCGGTCGCTGGCAAGGCGATAAGTGTTCCAGGAATTCAATATCGAATTCTAACTTTTGTGATGCGCAATGCCCCACGTGCAATGGTCCGACGTATCGGCATGAATGTTCGCGTTAAACAGCGCAAATAATCCGGTATTCACAGCCTTTTCCTCGGTTGAAGCGCGATTTTTCGGGAGATTTTAAGGATTGATTCACTACGATTACCCTGTATCCATTGGAGGTCTTACTGATGCGTAAATTCGCTTCTGTCATATTTACACTTGTTATTGCTACCGGCGTAATGGTTTCTGCACCAGCAAACGCTGCTACTAAAATTTCGAATGGTGTTGCTTGTACAAAATTGAATGCAACAACCACGGTGAGTGGCAGTAAATATAAGTGCGCAAAAAACCCGCTAACCACAAGTAAGAAACTTACCTGGCTATCAGCTGAGTGCTTGAGCACAGCAAGCTTGTATCTCGCAAATAAAAAGTCATTGCCTGCGGTTAAGGCTGCTGCCGATTCTAAAGTAGCTGCGATCGATGTAGATCTCAAAAAAACGCAGGCCGACTTGGCAACTCACTTGGCAACAGCGCCAGTCAAAATTGCAGCCTTGCAAAAGCAGATTACTGAGTGGCAAGCAAAGCTTGCAGCAGCGAAATTAGAGGTTCCTGTAAATCAAAAAACTGTGAAAGCTTGGGAGTTGGCTATCAGTCGAAATCAGGAAACCATCGCAGATTTGGGTCCAACTGGTAAGTTAAAAACTCAATTTGATAAAGCAATCGCCCGATTGAATACTTATCGCAGCATTGCTACATCACAATATGACAGCGTCAATAATGATTTAAAAAGTGCGCTCGGTATGGCAAACATGGTTTGTGCAAAGGGTTTTTAATTCACAAATAATAGTTTGAAGCAAAGCCCCCGTTAGAAATGACGGGGGCTTTCCCTATGTCTAAAGAAGTTGAAAATAACTTAGATTAATTAAATGACTGCTCGAGTTCTTCGAATTCTTGGGCCAGCATTGCTGTGTATCCACTTCCTTCTTCATTTTCTTCCAATTAGCCCCAGTATTTGGAGCGAACTTTTTCTGTACAACTTGGTTCCACTTATCTCCATCGCCGTAATCGCGACCTCAGGGCGGATAAATGATCGCTTATCGAAACCGCTTTTTCTCATCGCGCTTGTGCTTTGGTTTTCTGGATCGCTAATTTCGAGTATCAGCTCATTCTTTTCAATCTCACCAACAAGTCAACTCTTTGCAAATACTGCCTATCTGCTTTTCTATCCATGCGCGATTATTGCTTTGCCTAGAGTTATTGCGCCTACTCGCGTCTTTTCAATTCTTGAACTTTTCGATGCATCAATAGTTGGATTGGGGCTAAGCGTTTTGGGAACAACCTTTGCACTTAAACCAGTACTTCCTCACTTCAATGGAAATATGAGTGAAGCATTCTTCGCCTTAGCTTTTCCTATATCCGACTTAATTTTGATTTCCCTGACTTGCACAACAATTCTCTCAACCGGCTTTTCTCCACGAAGTGTGACTCTCTTGCTCGGGATTTCGATTTTTACGGTTACAGACTTCCTATTTCTCTGGCAACACATAAATGGCACTTACATATTTGGCTCTGCCATCGATGACGGTTGGTTATTGGCATTACTTTTGATTGCAGAAAGTTTTCGGCGCCACGGTGGTGACAATAAAATTACTCAAGCGATCAATCCATTGTTCATTGCATTGACGGTATTTATGAGCGCGACGTTGTTGGCGCTCATTGCAATTCGCCCTGGGTACTTTCCAACGTTTTCATTAATTCCAGCAATTCTCACCTTGGCCCTTGCTTTCATTCGAATGACTATTGCTCTTAAGCAGGCCAGTCATATTGGTCATGAAAGAATTTTGGCGCGCACAGATGAACTCACGGGTCTGCCTAATCGAAGACGACTTATTTCTGAGATCGAAACTTTTATGAATAAGGATGGTTCTCTTTTGCTATTAGACCTTGATGGCTTCAAACCCGTAAATGATTCACATGGGCACCAAATAGGAGACAAAGTCTTGCAGCAAGCATCGATGAGGTTTTCACGGGCGTTACCTCACAGTGCATTATTGGCACGGCTAGGCGGTGACGAGTTTGGAGTCTTATTGGAAGGCAGTTATGAGAATGCAATGGAGACTGCATTGGCTTTACGCGCAACGTTGAGTTATCCATTTAATGTCGATGATCACTTAATTCAAATCGGAGTCAGCATTGGGATTGCTGCAAACAATGGTTCTAACGATTTAATGCGACGTGCAGATGATGCAATGTATAGAGCTAAGCGCGAGGGTCTTGGGGTTTATCAGCTTTGATTTCTTGTAAGCGCGCTAAAGATTCCAAACGTTCAGTTGCGTGATCGACAATTCGTTCGGAGTATCCATTGCTATATCCATTTAGAAATAGCCAGGGTTCATGAATTTCGGAAGCTGATAGATGCTCGAGTTCAGGGACGTATCGGCGAATGTAATCACCGTTTTCATCAAAACGCTTACCTTGCTCAATTGGATTAAACACACGGTAATACGGCGATGCATCAGTACCTGAACCCGCTGTCCATTGCCAGCCGTGAGCATTCGATGCAACATCAAAGTCCACTAAATGCTCTTCAAAATGCAGAGCGCCTAACTGCCATTCAAGATGTAAGTCTTTGACTAAGAAGGAAGCAACCACCATGCGCGTGCGATTGTGCATCCACCCTTCGCGCAATAATTGCCGCATTGCTGCATCAACAAATGGATAGCCGGTCTCGCCCACCTTCCATGCCTCAAACTTTTTATCGGGTTTGTCATATCGCATCTCAGCAAACTTAGCTGAGTAATAATTCTTGTCAGTATGGGGATTATTAAATAGAACATCGGCGTAAAACTCGCGCCAAGCAATCTCTTTTCGAAAAGTATCGTGGGCTTTACTTTCTCCAAGTGATGCAAGAAGTGTTCGCGGGTGAATTTCGCCCCACTTTAAATGTGCACTGAGTTTGCTTGTGCCATCAATACCTGCCAAATTTCGGCCTTCATCGTAACTATCTAATCCATTGGCTTGAAAATACTTCCACCGTTGCACTGCCGCTTTTTCACCGGCAGGTGTAATTACCGCGTTTTCTGGCGTTGGCCAATCTGGAAAATTACGATCATTAGCGCCGGGAGTCACCGTCTTGATTGCTTGTGGTTTTAATGCGGGTTTGCGCCAACCATGTAAACACCAAGCTCTGTAATAAGGCGTGTACACCTTGTACGGAGTTGAATCGCTGGGTTTCAATACGCGACCGGGTGCAACTGCATATGGACTTCCAGTTCGAATCAATGGGATTCCGGCAGCTTCTACTTTTGCATCACGAGCTGCACCATAAGGTTCGAATTCAGTTGAAACATGTACAGACGTTGCGTTATATCGCGCCATCAATTCACGTAATACTTCTATGTGATCACCAATCATTACATGCAGTGAGTTGTTGAGTGACTCATCCAATGATCGCAACGATTGGCCTAAGTACGCTAATCGTTTACTTCCGGCGATATCTATTAGCTTTTTATCTAAGATAAAAACTGGAACAATTTCATCACCAGATTCAATTGCGGCAAGCAAAGCCGGATGATCGCTAATTCGCAGGTCGCGACGAAACCACATAATGCTTCGATTTGGCGCAGACATGGGTAGATTTAACCAGTATGAAAGAGATTAAGCGCTTCCAAATCCGCGGCGTTGCTGGCGAAGTTAAGCGAGTCGATTTTGATGGACGAATTGTTGATTACTGGTTTCCAAAAAATCCTGCCAGCCATTTGCTGATTGCACACGATGGGCAGAATGTATTTGATGGACGCACCTCGACTCACCGTGGGCGAACATGGAAAATGGCGCAGTCAGCGAATCGCGTGAGCAAAGAGTTGGGCATTAATCCCCCAGCAATAATCGCAGTTTGGCACAGCAGCACCAAAGAAGATCCGATGGGGCGAGCTAAAGATTTAGCTCCACAACGTTTCTTCCAAGAGGATGTTGAAGTTAATGGCGTAAATGTAGTTAAAGCTGACTTAGCTCTATTACGCGGTGACCACTATTTAAATTCAATCTTTGACCAAATCGTCCCTGAAATTCTCGACGCGCATGGGTTAGATATCGCCACTTCGCATCGAGGCATGATTGGTTCGAGCATGGGCGGTCTATCTACGCTTTATGCAGGAATACAACGCCCAGAACAAATGAGCGCCCTTCTTGCACTTTCACCTCACTGGACCATCGGTGGAAATCGATTAGTTGAGAGAACGATTACCGAATTACCAAAACCAAGCACCCATAAAATTTGGATGAGCCGAGGGACCAAGAGCCTTGACGCTGATTACAAACCTTTTCAGGAATACGCGGATCGATTAATGAAAGAAAAAGGCTATCGCGTTGGCCATGACTTCCACACAAAGGTTTATGAGAAAACTAGTCACAATGAAAAGTCGTGGGCAAGTTACTTAGACCAAGTGCTGCATTTTTGGCTTGGCAAATAAGCTTAATAACTGACTTTGTATTTGATAATTTTCGAAACTGCAGTTTTGTTAGCAGCATTCTTAATTACTGACACAAATTCCAAGTTTGTTCCACTGGCATATTTGCGGGGTTCGATAAATACCCGGTAAAGGCCGGCACTTGCAGTATCACCTTTTACAGTTCGATGATCTGAAGTTCCAATATTTACCCACTTCTTACCCGTTTCACGCACCAAGAACGTAACTTGATTGTATTCATCACCTTTAGTGGTTGAACTTATTTCCAATAAATAATCCATTGCAGGATCTAAACGCGGAGTATTTAGTGCCACTGATGGCGCTAACTTGGCCTTAAATTTAGTCGAGGCTTTTAAAACCACATAACTTGTTGCGTCGACTTTAACCGTCAAATTATTTCCGGAAACACTTGTTGAAGCTGAACTTCCAATTATTGGAGACCATTTTGCGCCAGCGGTGCTTACGTTAAATTTAATTTCTTGTGCGGTATCTCCGGCATTGAATAGAACTGCATACTCTTGACCATTGAGAAAACGGGTTGTTGCGAATGCCACACCATCGCCATAACGAATCTGTTGTGTGCCAGAGCGAAGTGCTGGGTTAGCTTTGATGATTGCTTGTATTGAAGTTATCTGTTCTTCAAGTGGATTCTTAACATCAAATGCACTTCGGGTTCCAATTGGATCAGAGCCGATGCGTTTTTCATCTTGCCAGAACGGTACTTGAGTCGCGAACATATCTTGGCGTGCTGCTTTATCGCCGCCATTGCCAATCATTCCTTTTTCGTCACCATAATATAGAGCTGGTCCGCCACGTAATAAGAACAGAAGTGCATTAGCCAGTTTGGATTTGGCGAGTGCATCTGCATCGCTGGTGGCCGCACTATCTACAAACATTCCAATGCGACCCATGTCGTGATTGCCAAGGAATGTTGTCAGTCCATATGCAGAAGTAGTTGCAGTTGTATAAAGGTCATCGGCATTGAACAGCTCGACAAGCTTTTCAGCGCCACGTCCATCAGTAACAAATGACGTTACATTGCTTTGGAAAGGGAAATCTAGAATCCCTGGAAAAGCTTGATCGCGTACAAAAAGCGCCGTGTTTAAGGGATTTGAATCAAAGACTTCGCCATATATTGGGAAATCTGTTTTGCCGGCCAATTTAGCAGCCTTCAAAATAGCTGGAATAAATGCTTGCCAGAATTCTGGGTTTACATGCTTTGCTGTATCGATTCGGTATCCATCAATTCCAAACTTATTTATCCAAGTACTCCAGACATCTATCCAACCCTTCACAACTTCTGGTTTCTCGGTGAAGAGATCGTCTAGGCCAAAGAAGTCTCCATCAAATACTGATGTACCGGACCAAGTTGAATC
>CAIQRN010000013.1 GCA_903874255.1 uncultured Actinomycetes bacterium | reverse complement strand
TTCAACACCTAAAGGAACTGTCTTGGTTTTAGCAGGAGATACCCCAATGCTTACGGGTCAATCACTTGAGGCGTTTATACATGCGCACAACGCAGGAAAATTCTCTGCATCTGTTTTAACCGCAGAACATCCAGACCCAACAGGCTATGGTCGAATTATTCGAGACGAAGCTGATGAGCTTTTAAAAATTGTTGAAGAAAAAGATGCAAGCGATGACCAGAAATTTATTTTCGAAGTCAACTCTGGTGTTTATGCATTTGATGGTGAAGTGCTCGCTGCATCAATCGGCAAACTCACTAATACAAATGCTCAAGGTGAATTTTATTTAACCGATGTCATTGGAATCCTAAAAAATGATGGTGCATCGGTTGCAGCAATCATGATTGATGATTTCACTGAAATTTTAGGCGTAAATGATCGTTTGCAATTAGCTGAATCCGCTGCATTATTGCGCGATCGAATTAATGAACACTGGATGCTTGCCGGTGTAACAATCGTCGATCCAACGACAACGTGGATTGATGCAACAGCATCGATTTCTCGTGATGTCACCATTCATCCGGGAAGTGCAATTTATGGCACAACGGTCATTGCATCAGGTGCCGTCATTGGCCCTCGCACAACTGTTACAAATTGCCAGATTAAAGAAGGCGCATCAGTTCTTGAATCCATTGCCACAGATACGGTTATTGGCGAAGGTTCAACGGTTGGCCCATTTACATATTTGCGCGCAGGAACTGTTTTAGGCGATGCAACTAAAGCCGGCGCATTTGTTGAGATGAAGAATGCAGTGGTGGGCACTGGTTCTAAAGTCCCCCATCTTTCATACGTTGGCGATGCAACGATTGGCGAAGGCACAAATATTGGCGCGGCCACGATTTTCGTTAATTATGACGGTGTAGATAAACACCACACCACTATTGGCGACCACGTCAGAATTGGCAGCGACACAATGTTGGTTGCACCACTAAATGTGGGCGACGGTGCATATACCGCGGCTGGTTCGGTAATTACTGAAGATGTTCCGGCAGGCGCGATTGGTGTTGGCCGAGCAAAGCAGAGAAATGTATTAGGTTGGGTCATGCGCAAACGTGCTGGATCAAAATCTGCACAAGCCGCCGAAGCTAGCGAGAAGAAAGGCCAATAAATGAGCGAGATCCGTTTATCTTCTGAAAAGAGATTACGCCTATTTGCAGGCCGCGGATTTCCCGAATTGGCAGATGAAGTTGCTGCCGAACTTGGTATTCCACTCACACCAACATCGGCTTATGACTTTGCTAATGGCGAAATTTTTGTTCGCTTCGAAGAATCAGTTCGCGGTTGCGATGCATTCGTAATTCAAAGTCATACCAATCCAGTTAATAAGCAGATCATGGAACAACTCATCATGGTTGATGCTTTGAAGCGCGCTTCAGCTAAGCGCATCACAGTCGTTGCACCGTTTTATGGTTATGCACGTCAAGATAAAAAGAGCCGAGGTCGCGAACCAATCACGGCACGTTTGATGGCCGATCTTTTTAAAACTGCCGGTGCTGATCGCCTTATGTGTGTTGATTTACATACTTCCCAAATTCAAGGTTTCTTTGATGGACCAGTGGATCACTTGTTCGCACTACCAATGCTCGCTAACTATGTTGGAAGCAAAGTTGATCGCAGCCGTTTAACAATCGTTTCTCCAGATTCAGGACGTGTTCGAGTTGCCGAACGCTGGTCAGATTTATTGGGTGGTTGCCCAATTGCGTTTATTCATAAAACCCGTGACCCACGTATTCCAAATGAATCAACGACAGGTCGCGTAGTTGGCGATGTTCAAGGTCAAACTTGCGTAGTTATCGATGACATGATCGACACCGCCGGGACAATAACTAAAGCAGTTGAAGCTTTATTTGATGCAGGCGCTAAAGATGTAATCATCGCCGCAACACATGCCGTGCTCTCTGGCCCAGCAATCGAGCGATTGAAGTCTTCTCGTGCTTCTGAAGTTGTCATCACAAATACGCTTCCAATCTCTGAGGATCAAAAATTCGACGGGCTAACCGTGCTTTCCATCGCCCCACTTCTTGCCCGCGCTATTCGCGAAGTATTTGAAGATGGCTCAGTCACAAGCCTCTTTGACGGGCATTCCTAAGCCGGATTTGCTTAAAAGAAGCCCTCAAAGATATTGTTCGCTCTGTTCCGGCGAGGGTAAGAATTACTTCCGTAATCGACGGCTATAGGACTTAACTCCTTACTGGAACTTTGTGTAGTCACCGAAGTTATTCCAAAGGAGAATTAAAATGGCAGAAATCAGCATCAACGGCGTACGTCGTACCGAATTTGGTAAGGGCGCATCACGTCGTGCACGTCGCGATGGTTTGGTTCCTGCCGTTATCTACGGTCACGGTGAAAAGCCACAACACATCACACTTCCTGCACGCGAACTTGGCGTGGCACTGAAGCAATCAAACGTTTTGCTAGATATCACTATTGATGGAAAGTCAGAACTGACTCTTCCAAAGGCAATTGTTCGCGACCCACTCAAGCAGATTCTTGAGCACGTTGACTTGGTTCTTGTTCGTCGTGGTGAGAAAGTTGTTGTATCAATTCCTGTTCACGCAATCGGTGAGCATGATCGCGACGGAATTCTTGAGCACGTTCACAACACAATCGAAGTTCGCGTCGATGCTTCAGCAATCCCAAGCTTCCTAGAAGTTGATATCCAAGGAATGCACTCAGGTGAGTCACGCTATGCATCAGATGTGAAGCTTCCAGCGGGAACTGAACTTGAGTCTGATCCAAAGACAATCGTTGTTCACCTGTCAGAGAAGGCAACTGCATCAACTGAAGAAGCAGCACCAGCCGCCGCAGCACCAGCAGCCGCAGCACCAGCAGCTGATTCAGACAAGTAAGACTTTAAACCTCTACGCTTAACGTTATGACGTGGTTGGTAGTAGGCCTGGGTAATCCAGGTGAAAAATACGCTGCCACCCGTCATAACGTAGGCCAGATGGTGATTGATGAGTTAACTAATCGTCACTCCATCAAACTCTCCACTCATAAATCCAGAACCGATATCGCGGCATTTAAATTGGGCGTCGGTGTTGATGCGATTCCAGTAATTGTTGCAAAATCAAAATCATTTATGAATGAAACTGGTGGGCCGATAAAAGCCCTAGCAAATTTCTATTCAGTTGAACCAAAAAATATTATTGCTTTGCATGATGAATTAGATATTGCATTTGCAACCATCCGCAGCAAAATTGGCGGCGGCGACAACGGACACAACGGCCTTAAATCAATGACTTCTGCCTTTGGCACACCCGACTATTACCGAATTCGATTAGGAATCGGCCGCCCGATGGGAGAGCAAGATCCAGCTGATTTTGTTTTGAAAGCTTTTTCAAAGGTAGAACAAAAAGATTTGGCTGAATTTGTTGTTCGTGGTGCCGATGTTGTTGAGTCTTTAATTAAAGATGGTTTAGAGCGAACACAAACCGCATTTAACTCTTAAAATCAACCAGTATTACGTAGGCCCGCAGCGACACCATTAATAGTTAACAAAAGCGCACGCTTTAGAATTGGGTCAGCAGATTCACCGGCCTCACGTACGCGCTTAAGCAAGTTAATTTGCAGTAAATGAATTGGCGACAAGTAGGCATCACGAACTTGAAGTGTCCGAGCCAGAATCTCTTGGTCACCCAATAGAGATTTCTTTCCAGTCAAAGCAAGTATTTCAGCAACCGTTAATTCAAACTCGGCTTGAATTTGATCAAGGAAATGATGTAGTTCTTTTGGCACAAGAGCTTCAACGTATCTACGTGCCAACACCAAATCTGTTTTAGCTAAAGTCATCTCAACATTGCTTATAAAAGTGTTAAAGAAATGCCATTCACCCAACATCTTCTTTAATACATCGCTCTTGCCAGCTTCACGCGCAGCCTTTAGACCAGAGCCAACACCAAACCAGCCTGGAACAATTTGCCGAGATTGCGTCCAACCAAAAACCCATGGAATTGCGCGCAGAGCATCGAGGCCGCCGGCCGCATCAGGGCGACGTGAAGGGCGTGAACCCAGGAAGAGATTTCCTAACTGTTCAACGGGAGTAGAAGCATAGAAATATGCAGGCAAATCAGGGTGATCTACAAGTGTTCGGTAGGAAGTAAATGAGTTGTCACTTATTAACTGCATGCATTCATTCCAGCTGTGCAAATCTTCAACAGATTGGCGAGGTCCACGATTAAGAACGGTGGCTTCAAGAGATGCGGCCAAAGTTAATTCAACGTTTTCGCGAGCAAGCGATGCCAATGCGTACTTATCGCTAATTACTTCGCCCTGTTCGGTCATTTTTATCTGACCATCAACTGAACCCCATGGCAATGCAACGAGAGCTTCATATGTTGGTCCACCACCGCGGCCAACAGAGCCACCTCGACCATGGAATAAACGGAGTTTCACGCCGTACTTCATGGCAATATCGCGCAGACTTCGTTGCGCTCTATGAATTTCCCATTGGCTTGTTGCAATTCCAGCATCTTTATTTGAATCTGAATAGCCCAACATAACTTCTTGTACATCACCACGAAGCGAAACGACTGTTCGGTAAGCAGGGTTGCTCAATAGTTTTTCAAGAATCTCACCAGCGGCCCGCAGTTCTGCCACAGTCTCTAGCAGTGGGGCAAAACCAATTCGGGCTTTTTTGTTCTTGAGATTAACAAGACCTGCTTGTTGTGCAATAACAACGGCAGCAATTAAGTCATCGGCACCTTTAGTCATTGAAACGATATAGGTCTCAATTGCTTGTGAGCCAAAGCGATCAATGAGATCTGCAATTGCAAAGAAAGTATCAAGTGTTTTTTGCCCATGTGCATCGAGGTTTGCAATATTTAGATTGGCATCTTGGGCTAATAGTTGGGTAAGAATCTCAAACTTTTCATCATGTGTTTTTTCGATGTAGGCATCTATGCCAGTGGCTTGTTTCAAGAGATTATGGTGGGCATCTGAATGCTCACGAATATCCATGGTTGCATGTGTGATTCCAAAAGCTGCAACAGTGCGGATTGTTCGCTCAAGTAAACCTGTAGCAATTAACTCGCCTTTGTGCGCAAATAATGAATCGCGCATGAGCGTTAAATCTTTAATTAACTCAGCAGTATCGGCATAGTCGCGGTGTTCTACATGCGGTGCGCCCTTTGCGTGACGATCACGCGTAAATGCCAAACGGTGCACGATGGCCGTAGCTTTTAAACGATATGGCTCTTGGGCGTTAAGGCGTAAGAAGCGGGGTTCAAATTCTGGGATGTGCTTGAGATCTTCTTCAACGGAAGCAGTTAATTCAGGTGTTGCACCAATGATTCGTGTGGAGATTGAAAGCATCTGGCGAAGTGCATCCATTGCTGCAATTGTTACGCGAATTGCATGACCAACTTGTAAAACCATTGCATCGGTAGTTACTTGAGCAGTTACATTTGGGTTTCCATCTCGGTCGCCGCCAATCCAACTTCCAAATGAAAGTGGTCGCGCAGTAACTGGAACCACAACATCAATTCTTTTCATTTCGCGTGCAAAATCATTGAGAACTTCTGGAACTGTTTGGCGGAACAAATCATCGAGGTAATAAAGTGCATTCATTGCTTCATCGAGTGGCTCTGGTTGCCCCACTCGCAGTTCATCGGTCTGCCAAAGTAAGTCGATAGTTTCAGCTAATCGGTCACTCTGTGAAGGATTGCGTGTGTCTTCTAATAAATCAGCAACACGGCCCATTTTATTTAATACCGAACGGCGCGCAGCTTCAGTTGGATGCGCAGTAAAAACTGGACGTACCGACATTTCATTTATCCATTGTGAAATTTCTTCTACTGATAACTCATGCCCTGGAGTCTGCGCTTTTAATGCAAGCTCAATTTTGTCTACAGCTCGCGCTAACCAGGATCCACCGTCGGCACGCGCATCTGCTAAGACTCGTGCACGGTGAACTTGTTCAGCGATATTTGCTAAATTGAAATACGTACTAAATGCGCGCACCAACTGCACAGATTCTTCAACTGAAAGTGATGCCAGAAGTTCAACACCATCGCCTTCACGTACGGCTTTGCGAACCTTTTCTACTAGAACTAAAAGTTCAGGGCCTTCTTGGCGAACTAGTGTTTGGCCTAATAAATCGCCAAGACGGCGGACATCACTTCGCAATGCCGCATCATCTGCAGCAACCGCACCGCCAAAGCCGCCCGTAGTCATTGGGCAATCCTCTCAGGTCGCCGAAGGTGCTGCCGACAAATTACACTTCAACTATTAGCCCCCTCCCTTTTGGGAATGGGGCCTTGCGGCGTTTATGAAGGGGGTTCACAGTGCGTGGCTTAATTCCACTGCTTCCTTCTAAGAATTTGGCATCTCACATCGTGGCACCCACACCGCTCTATCCATTCTTGCTTGCCGGACGATCACAACCTCTATTGGTTATTACAAGTTCCAGTCGCAGCTCTGAGGATTTGGTCAGCGAACTTCGCGAGCTACATGGAAATGTTTTGGAATTTCCAGCATGGGAAACTTTGCCGCACGAACGACTGAGTCCACGAAGTGACACAGTTGCAAAGCGAATTCAAACTCTTTATGCACTAGGCAAGACGCAAACAATTAATCCAATAGTTGTAACTCCTGTCAGAGGCGCGATTCATCGAATAATTGCAAATCTTGGCAAGGGCAATGCTCTTGCAATTGAAATTGGAAAAGAACAATCGCTAGATGAACTTGTACGCTATCTGTCATCACTTGCCTATATCCGCACTGATTTAGTTGAACGACGTGGAGAATTTGCCGTTCGAGGTGGAATCGTTGATCTATTTTTACCTTTAAGTGATTATCCGATTCGCATCGATTTCTTTGGTGATGAAATTGAAGATATCAGTTACTTTGAAGTTGCAGATCAACGGACTGTTAAACCAGTTATTGGTCCGGTGGAAATTTTTCCGTGCCGTGAACTTCTGATTACTCCCGAAATTCGCCACCGTGCACTGGAACTCAAGGAGACTTTGCCCGCAGTGGCTGAACTTCTGGAAAAAATTAGCGAAGGAATTAGTTTTGAAGGTATGGAATCACTTATTCCATTGCTGATTGATGAAACCGAAACAATTCTTTCTCGCATGCCCAGCGGCACACAGGTTGTCTTTATTGATGAAGAACGCATTAAGTCGCGTGCGGCAGATTTGCTTGCTACAAATGAAGAGTTTCTCAATGCCTCGTGGAGTAATGCCGCCCTTGGCGCAGTTGCACCGATTCATGATGGATCGGGCACTTACATGTCATGGGATCAATTAGGGGATGAATTAAATTCTTCAAAACTAACGACAGGTTCACTCTCTCCTTTTGGAAGTGATTTGGCTGAAGACACAGAGTTTCTTGAATACAACGCAATTGATCCAATGCGTGGCGATATTGATCGCACAATCGCCGCGCTGCGAAGCGCTGTCGAAGCACATTTCACCGTTGTTTTTGCGACCCATGGTCATGGAATGTTGGAACGGTATGCCGGAATTTTCCGTGGTGCTGATTTGCCTGTGCAAGTAAGTGAAAAATTATTGGCTACGCCAACTAAATCCACGGTTCATTTAACTACTTCAGTCATCACACATGGTTTTGAAAGTACAACGGATCAAATCTTTTTCATGACCGAACGCGATTTAACTGGAAGCAAAGGCAGTGTTAAAGATAGCGAACGCATGCCAACAAAGCGCAAGCAAGCTATTGATCCTCTTGAGCTACGGGCAGGAGATTTTGTAGTACACGAACAACATGGAATCGGTCGATACGTTGAATTATTAGAGCGCACAGTTGGGGGAGTAACGCGCGAATATTTAATTATCGAATACGCTCCCGCAAAACGCGGCCACCCTGGAGATCGAATCTTTGTTCCAACGGATGCACTAGAACAAGTGAGTAAGTATGTTGGCGGTGAAACACCCACCGTTCACCGCATAGGAAGTGGTGAGTGGCAAAAAGCTAAAGGTCGTGCCCGTAAGGCCGTCCGCCAAATTGCTGGCGAACTCATTCGACTCTATGCCGCACGTACAAGTTCACCGGGTTTTGCTTTCTCTCCTGACACGCCTTGGCAACGCGAACTTGAAGATTCATTTTCCTATATTGAAACACCCGACCAACTTTCGACAATTAATGATGTTAAGCAAGATATGGAACGCCCGTATCCAATGGATCGAATTATTTGCGGTGATGTTGGCTATGGAAAAACTGAAATTGCAATACGTGCAGCATTTAAAGCAGTTCAAGATGGAAAACAAGTTGCAGTCTTGGTTCCGACGACTCTGTTGGTACAGCAGCACAGCAAAACTTTTGCCGAGCGTTATGCAGGCTTCCCCTTAAAAGTCGCCGGTTTATCACGCTTTAGTACGGCTAAAGAGAGTAAGGAAATTTTGGTAGGTCTTTCAACCGGTGCAATTGATGTCGTAGTTGGTACTCACCGCATACTTTCCAACGACGTGCAGTTTAAAGATCTAGGTTTAGTTATTGTCGATGAAGAACAGCGCTTTGGCGTTGAGCAGAAGGAATCTCTGAAGAAACTACGCACCACCGTTGATGTTTTAGCAATGTCAGCGACTCCTATTCCAAGAACCCTTGAAATGGCCGTTACTGGTATTCGTGAGATGTCAACGATTACAACGCCTCCCGAAGAGCGGCATCCGATTCTGACTTATGTGGGTCCGGCCGAAGAGGCGCAAATTACCGCTGCCATCCACCGCGAATTGTTACGCGATGGGCAAATCTTTTATTTACACAACCGAGTCGAAAGTATTGATCGCGCAGCTGCAAGGTTGCATGAACTTGTACCAGAAGCGCGGATTCGTGTTGCGCATGGTCAGATGAGTGAAGGTGCATTGGAGGATGTAATCCTTGCTTTTTGGAACCGCGACTTCGATGTTTTGGTTTGTACAACGATTGTTGAAAGTGGACTTGATATACAAAACGCAAATACTTTAATTGTTGAACGTGCAGATATGTTTGGCCTTTCTCAACTTCACCAATTACGCGGTCGCGTTGGTCGAGGCCGTGAACGTGCCTACGCATATTTTCTTTATCCTGCAGATCAACCGCTCTCTGAACTTGCACATGATCGCCTTAAGACAATTGCAGCAAATACTGAACTCGGTTCTGGAATGCGAGTTGCACTCAAAGATCTAGAAATTCGTGGCGCAGGAAATCTTTTGGGTGGTGAACAGTCAGGCCATATTGCTGATGTCGGCTTTGATCTATATATGCGCATGGTTGGCGAAGCGGTTCAAGATTATAAAACCGGCATCATCGAGACTGAAGAAAAAACATTAGAGTGCAAAGTTGAGCTACCTATTAATGCCCACCTTTCAAGTGAGTATGTACCGGGGGAACGTTTGCGTCTTGATTTATATCGTCGGCTAGCCGACGTGAAAAACCCAGAAGATGTTGAAGCAATTCGCGCAGAATTAGTTGATCGTTTTGGAGAATTACCACTTGAGGCGCTTGCTCTCTTAGGAGTCGCCCAACTTCGTGCGCAGGCGAAGGCGGCCAAGTTAACTGAAGTAGTTATTCAAGGAAAATATTTGAGATTAACTCCCTTAACGTTGCCTGAATCCCGACAGTTGCGCTTGTCACGTTTATATCCGGGCTCGCTCTATAAACCAGCAATGAGCACGGTTTTGGTGGCATTACCTAAGGCTGCTGCATGGAATCCGTCTCAGAATGAGCCTGAGATAGTGGATACTTCTCTTCTGGCCTGGGTCGTCGAGGCCGTTAACCAATTGAGCGATCCACCGAAAGCGAGTTCATAGTGAAGAAGATTCTGGCCGTTGTTGGCGTAATAAGTGCACTTCTATTAACTGGGTGTTCCCAAGTTGGAGCAGCTGCAACAATTGGCGATACAAAAATTACGCAAGCAACTGTGCAGGCAAGCGTTGATGCAATTCTTGCAGCGCGTAAAGGTGTTGATACTTCACAGATGCAAATTGAAACCGGCGAAGCACTTAACCGTGCTCAATTGCGCTTCCACCTAATTACGCAACTATTACGCGAAGTTGGAAAAGAACTCACTATTACGGTCACTAAAGCCGAAATCGACACACGTCGTCAAAGCATTCTTACTCAAGTAGGCGGCGAAGCATCATTGCCAAACGCACTTGTAGGTGCAGGTATCGCGCCAAATGATTTAGATCAATACATTGAAGCGATCACTTATTCAGACAAAATTACGCAAGCAATTACCGCAAGTGGTGTTGCCCAAGATCAAGTTAGTGCTGAAATTCAAAAGCTTGTTGTTGCAAAAGCTAAAGAACTCGGCGTAACAGTTAATCCTCGTTACGGTACTTGGGATGCAGAAAACGCAGATCTAGTTGCAGCAGATGCAGCAAGTTCAGCAGCAACTCCAGCTACAAAGTAATTTAATTATGACGCAGGGTTCACAACTTCAGCGCTTAGTTGAGGTTATGAACCAACTGCGATCACCCGGTGGTTGCCCATGGGATGCCGAGCAAACCCATGAGTCACTTCTAAAATATTTATTAGAAGAGTCGTATGAATTTGTTGATGCTATTCATAATGGTGATCGCTCAGATATGCGCGAGGAACTCGGTGATGTTTTATTGCAGGTTTATTTCCATGCCCGGATAGCGCAAGAACATCCCACCGAACCGTTCTCAATTGAAGATGTCGCACAAGGTATTGCAGATAAATTAATTCGCCGCCACCCACACGTTTTTGCAGGTGTTGAAGTTCGTGATGCCGATGAAGTCTTAGCTAACTGGGAAGAAATCAAAAGGCAAGAAAAAGGACGCACATCAGCGCTCGATGGAATCGCAATGGCTCAGCCTGCATTGCCATTGATCGAAAAACTTCTTTATCGCGCCGAGAAATATGGTGTGAAATTAACAACCCCTGAGGAAGTAGATATCAGCGGTGACGCCGATGAGGCCGCTGTAGGTCAGGCGCTTTTGGCGGTCATTGCATGGGCTCATTCCAACGGCATCGATGCAGAAGCAGCTTTGCGCAAAGAGGCGATGAAATTGAGCCAACAAATAACAACTATCGAGACACGGTAGGATTCAACACTTAATGAAGTGATGAAGGAGAAACGCTATGGCAATTATTGAAGTTCTTGGAGCCCGTGAAATTCTTGACTCCCGTGGAAATCCAACGGTTGAAGTCGAAATTGAATTAGAAGATGGAAC
>CAIQRN010000012.1 GCA_903874255.1 uncultured Actinomycetes bacterium | reverse complement strand
TGATGCGTTCATTCCGTGCTCGGCTGCTGAAACAAAATATGCATCAATCGCGCGAATATGTGCTGGATCTGGTTCTCCGCGCCAGCGAATCATCATTCGCTCAACAACTGTATGCGCTTTATCAATTTCAGACTCTGGAACCGCTGGAGCGATTTGACCACGTGCGGCCTGCGCCAAATATGAAAGGACCATTACCGATGCACGTGCAAGATTGCTACGCGCTTCTGCATCATCGATGTCAAGCAGTGGTTTGAATCCCCATGCAGGTGCCAACATTGAAATTGCGGCCTGCACATCTACGCGAACATCACCTGAGTGAACTGGTAATGGAAATTTTTCAGCATTTGGTAAACCTGGATTAAATTGATCATCAACTAAAAGTCCCCATACGTTTCCAAAAGTAACGCGTCCGACCAAGTCTTCAATATCAACGCCGCGGTAGCGAAGCGCGCTACCTTCTTTATCGGGCTCTGCAATTTCAGATTCAAAAGCAATTACACCTTCAAGACCTGGCTTGAAATCATCTGACACGTTGAGCTCCCTTAATCTAGGTTTCTACGCGGCTAATTCTGCCCCCAAGCAAGGGGTGTTCGCGACCACAGCCCAAGAGGATGCACTCAAGGCGAAAGTGAGGTTCGATACATCTATGGGTGAAAACGATTTTTCTCGCGACGATATCAGGGCTATGCGCCGTTCCTATGGCGATGCCGGACTCGAACAACTTGATGCCGACCCATTTGTGGCCTTTGCTGATTGGTTGCGTCAAGCCCATGAAAACCCCATGATCGTTGAAGCAAATGCAATGGTGCTTTCAACCCTGGGAACAGATTCAATGATTAGTACACGAACAGTCTTGCTTAAAGATATCTCCGAGGGCGGATTTACTTTCTTTACTAATTACTCGTCACGAAAAGCTCATGCGATGGAAAGTAACGAGCACGTGAGTTTGCTCTTTCCTTGGTATGCAATGGAACGACAAGTTTCTATTCAAGGAGTAGTTGCAAGAACTTCGCAACAAGAATCTGAGGATTATTTTTCAACTAGACCATGGGCTTCACAAATTGGTGCATGGGCAAGTCATCAATCATCGCCACTGTCATCGCGCGAAGAATTAGAACAGCGTTATGCAGGTGCTGCGGCGAAATGGCCCGAGGGTGTAACTGTTCCTTGCCCACCGCACTGGGGTGGTTACCGAGTAGTTCCACTCACAATTGAATTCTGGCAAGGCCGTTATTCCAGACTCCATGATCGATTGCGCTATGAGCGACCTGACACCTCTGCCAATTGGGAATTGAATAGGTACTACCCATAGTCTTGCGCAATGAGCGCAGAAATCATTATCCCTACACATCTAAAGCCAACTGACGGACGTTTTGGTTGCGGTCCATCAAAGATTCGCCCCGAAGCACTGGCAGCACTTGCTTCAAGCGGCACGTCGATTCTTGGAACTTCGCATCGACAAAAACCCGTTAAGAATGTTGTTAAACGTGTGCGCGATGGTTTGCATTCACTTTTTAATCTTCCAGAAGGTTACGAAGTTATTATCGGCAACGGTGGCTCAACTGCATTTTGGGATATTGCAACACTGAACTTGATTGAAAATCGATCCCAACACCTAGTCTTTGGTGAGTTTTCATCCAAGTTTGCAAGTGCATCAAAAGAAGCCCCATTCTTGGGTGAGCCCACTGTTATTAAATCTGAACCAGGTACGCACCCATATGCAGTTGCTGAAGAAGGCATTGATGTTTACGCCCTCACGCATAACGAAACGAGCACCGGTGTATCAATGCCGATTGTGCGTCCTGCTTCAACCGAGGGTTCGTTGGTTCTAGTTGATGCAACTAGTGCTGCAGGCGGTTTAATGGTTGATGCCAAAGAGTTCGATACCTATTACTTCGCGCCTCAAAAATCTTTTGCATCTGACGGCGGACTTTGGATTGCAATTATGAGCCCTGCGGCGATTGCTCGTGTTGAAAAGATTAAAGCTAGCGGCCGATGGATTCCGGCGTTTTTTGATTTAACTATTGCAATTGAAAACTCGCGCCTTGATCAGACTTATAACACCCCTGCAGTTGCCACTCTTATTTTGTTGGCCGAGCAGATCGAATGGATGAACGCCGGTGGAGGACTTTCCTTTGCAGCTGGACGCAGCGCACAGTCATCTGAGATTTTGTATTCATGGGCAGAAAAGACTAGTTACACAACTCCGTTTGTAGTGGATACATCAATGCGCTCAAACGTTGTGGGAACTATTAATTTTGATGATGCGATAGATGCGACAAAAATCGCTGCTGCGCTTCGAGCTAATGGAATTGTAGATACCGAGCCTTACCGCAAACTTGGTAAAAATCAGCTCCGCATTGGAATGTTCCCAGCGGTTGAGCCAAGTGACGTCGAAGCTTTGACTCAATGCATTGATTTCGTGGTTTCTGCGCTTTAATAGGCTGTGCCAAAAACTTTTCAGCGGGATCGTTTTTTTTGGATTACCGCTACCCAAACCGCGATTGTTAACTTCTATTTAGGCGGCTTTGGTCCAGCACAATCACTTCTTCGCGCTGACCAAGGTACTTCGCTAACTATTGCTGGTTTGCATGGAACCGCAATGGGTGTCGCATCAATTGCTGCGGGTTATGCCAACCCATATCTTGCTCATAAATTTGGTCGTAAAAAATCTCAATGGATTGGCTTGAGTATTTTCTGTACTGGATTATTAATGTTTATTGTTTCTCCCCCTGTTTATCTAACTTTGCCTGCAACATTAATCACGGGTTTTGGAACTTCGATAGTGATTAACACAATGCTTTCATCAATGTCTCATCACTTTGGCAAAGCCGCTGAAGTTGCTATCCCCCAAGCAAATGGAATTGCATCTGTCGGATTTGTGACAGGTACTGCACTCATTGGAACGATTGCAACGCTCTATCGCGATTTCTGGCGGTTAGGTCTGTTGCTTGCGCTACCCGTTGCCTTTGTTTTGTTCGTAATCGGACGCGATAAAGAAAAAGAAGAACATGTTCCGGATTCAACAGGTCCACAAAATGGGAAAATGTCTCCAAAGTTTTGGCTCGCCTGGATTAGTTTTGTGGCATGTATTTCCTCTGAGTTCGCTACATCATTTTGGTCTGCAGCGTTACTCAAAGACCGTGTCGGTTCCAGTGCAGCAATTTCTACCGTAGCGATTGTTGCGTTAGGAACGGGAATGGGAATTGGTCGCTGGTATGGCGGACTGATTCTTGGAAGCTTCAAGTTAGATACCCAACTTCTTGGCTTAGTTTTACTTCAGTTCTTTGGTTTTACTGCATTTTGGCTTTCGCATAACATGGTCATAAGTCTCTTTTCCCTGTTAGTTGTCGGTATTGGAATCTCAATGCAGTTCGCACTCTCAGCTATCCGCTTAGTTTCATTTAGTGATGATCGCCCAGATCTTGCAGTTGGGCAGTTATCCCTTGGGGCAGGAATTGCTATCGCGGGTGCACCGTTCTTGCTGGGTTTTCTTGGTGATAATTTCGGTATTTCGCGTGCATACATAATGGTTCCAGTGCTGATTGTCATAGCTTTCGTAATTATTAAATTAACTCCTTCACATTCAGTAAAGGCTTGATCAATGAACTACAAAACTAGAAGAATTATTACGGTGGCCGTCTTGATTGGTCTAATTGTTCTTATCGCGATTAACGGATTTTAAGACCGCTGCAATCGAAATATCGTCGGGAACATCAACTCTATCTTTGTAAATAATCCAAATAACAATAGTTGCCAATAATGCGATTGCTCCACATCCAGCAATTGTTAAGCGAATCCCCACAAGCTCTGCCATCACTCCAATGAGTGGTGAACCAACTGGAGTTCCTCCCATGAAAATTAGAAGGTAAATTCCCATAACGCGACCGCGAATAGCTGGATCGCTATTGACTTGCACAATTGAATTTGCAGTAATCATTGTGGTTAAAGCTGTAACACCACATATTGGCAAGAAAAATGCATAAGCCGTGTAGTTAGGCATCAGCGACAAAATCATTACCGCACTTGCAAATACTCCACCGGCAAGAATCATAAATCTAGTTTTTCTAAATCGCTCGAGCCGTGCTGACGCTATTGCACCTGAAAAGGAGCCAATCGCCACAAAAGTTCCGAGTAGCCCATATGAAGCAGGACCTTTACCAAACTCTTTAGTGGCCATAAGTGCGTTGAAGATTTGAAAATTGAGACCAAAGGTTCCAAGAAAGAAAACCATCAGCATGACTACATAAATATCAGGACGGGCCAAGGCATAGCGCAACCCTTCTTGTACATTGGTCATTGACTTTGGCCGATCATGGTGAAAGAACTCTTTTTCATTCATTAACATCAATGCACCAATGGCAAAAAGGTAAGAAATGCCATTAACAATAAATGATGGACCGGTGCCAAAGGCTGCGATTAATAAGCCTGATATTGCCGGCCCGATTAAACGCCCAGCATTAAAGTTGGCTGAATTTAGACTCACAGCATTTGGTAAATCATCATGCCCAACAATTTCTGCCGCAAAAGCCTGTCGAACTGGCGCATCAACTGCGCTAGAGATTCCAAGAACAGCGGCTAAAACAAATACTTGCCAGAGCGCGATATTTTCAGTGATTACTAAAAAACCTAGCGCGAGTGCAGAAAATGCGCCTAGCGCGTTTGTTGCAATTAAGAGTTTTCGTTTATCAAATCTATCTGCCAACGCACCACCATGCAGTGAAAAAAACAGAACAGGCGTGAATTGAATTGCAGTAACTATTCCTAAATACGTTCCGCTGTGTGTAAGTTCGAGAACTAACCAATCCTGGGCAACCCGCTGGGCCCAGCTGCCAATATTTGAAATTGTGTTGGCAGGAAAAAGTATCCGGTAATTACGGTGGCGAAATGATCGCCAATTACCATCCTCTTTTACGTTAAATCCCATTACTCTTCTCTCATGGCTTCAAATATTCGCTCAGTTGTAACCCTAGTAGCAATTGGAACTATTTGCTGGGTCATCGCGTTAGTGATTGCCCTTGCACTAGGCGCCGATGCGAAAATAGCGTGGACCTGTGTTGTTGGTGCGCTTTTAGGCCTTACTGGAATTCGTTATTCAATCCGCCGCAATAAACGTAGCGGAATTTAATTACGCTTCGAGTGCAGTAGCAATACCGCGCAAAACGCGGCCAAGGCGTTCAGCTTCGGCGGCAGTTGGACGTCGCCCAGAGCGCAATCCATTTCCAACGCGATCTAAAATCTTAATCGTGTCTTCAATCATCGCCGCTAAGTCATCGGCGTTGGCACGTGAATTTTCTGCAAGAGACGGTGGCGCATCGATTACATGTACGGATAAGGCTTGTGGGCCACGACGTGAATCGGCAATGCTAAATTCAAGTTTTGTTCCAGGCTTTACAGTTGCAACACCCTCTGGAAGTGATGAAGCGGCAAGATAAACATCTTCGCCTTCATCATTTGCAATAAAGCCGAAACCTTTTTCTAGGGAGAACCATTTAACGCGGCCTGTAGGCATGGGGGGAGCTCCTTGCTAATTTCGAGTGTTCGTTAATGCCGCGGGGATTGCGGACAGGGGGTTAGTTTATCACCAGGTCAGTGAAGGTCGCTTCGGAGTGAGCGCCGCATCCATGATCTACGGATACAACGCGTGCATCTTCTGGTGAGATTGCATTTGCGCACACGCCAAAAGCAGCGCGCAATGAGCCTGCAATAGGAATAAAGAATCCGCATGAGTTGCATGGCTTTGGTGCCGATTCTGCCATTGGGCTTTTCGGTCCACGATCACCTTCGTGCCAACGCTTTGCAGCTTGGTCACGGCCTTCAATAGACATAACGCGCGCACGTCCCAAACCAAGTTCGATAGCAAGTGCGGTATCTAAATCTTCATCTGCAGGCAAAGCTTGTTGCCCTGGAACTAATCGAGTGTCATCAAGTGAACTTGGAACAATGTCACCAACACCAACATCACCAGGTTGAATGCGATCGCGATATGGAATCCAATCAGGCGCAAGTAAAGCATCTGGGCCAGGAAGAACAACTAAATCGCAAACCGTTGGAAGTGCATCGGCATCAACTTTTGCAATGGTGACGCACCAACGCCAGCCTTTATATCCTGCAAGCTTTGCTTCAAATAAATATGTTGCGACGCGATTGTCATCATCAAACTCAACTGAAATAAATGAGCCGACTTGGTCACGCTTTTCTGCATGATCAAAAACTGCAGTGTGGGCAAGATTTTTTGCATCAAAAGGTGCAGCAGTACTTGTCTGCTTTGATGTTTGCTTAGGCGATTTTTTCGCTAATGTTTTCTTTGCCATGTGCATAGGGTAAAGCAGAACGCCGCCCCCGTGTTAATCGAGGACGGCGTTACGCGTAACTTCTGGTTAAAAAAGGCCTTCTTAGAAGTCCATATCTCCGCCGCCTTGTGCGGCAGGTGCTGGATTCTTTTCTGGCTTATCGGCAATCACTGCTTCAGTTGTGATGAACAGTGCGGCGATAGATGCAGCATTTTGAAGCGCAGAACGTGTGACCTTAGCTGGATCAATAATTCCAGATTTGATCATGTCTACGTATTCACCTGTTGCTGCATTAAGACCCTGTCCTGCTGGAAGATGGCGAACTTTTTCAACAACTACTCCGCCTTCAAGACCAGCGTTAATTGCGATTTGCTTAAGTGGAGCTTCGATTGCAAATTCAACAATCTTTGCACCAGTTGCTTCATCGCCAGTTAAGCCGGTTAACTTCTTAAATGCTGCAGTTGCGGCTTGTAGAAGTGCAACGCCACCGCCGGCAACGATTCCTTCTTCTACCGCTGCCTTTGCATTACGAACAGCATCTTCAATGCGGTGCTTGCGCTCTTTGAGTTCTACCTCAGTTGCAGCTCCAGCTTTGATAACAGCAACGCCACCAGCAAGCTTTGCAAGACGCTCTTGCAACTTCTCGCGGTCATAATCTGAATCGCTCTTTTCGATTTCGGAGCGGATCTGTGCAACACGACCCTTAATCTGTGCTTCATCTCCAGCGCCTTCAACAATTGTTGTTTCATCCTTGCTGATAACAACTTTGCGAGCGCGACCCAGAAGTTCGAGTCCGGCTTGATCAAGCTTGAGACCAACTTCTTCAGAGATAACAGTTGCACCTGTAAGGATTGCAATGTCTTGAAGCATCGCCTTGCGACGATCGCCAAAGCCAGGAGCCTTAACAGCTGCTGAACGGAAAGTTCCGCGAATCTTGTTTACAACCAAAGTTGCGAGCGCTTCACCCTCAACATCTTCGGCGATGATTGCAAGTGGCTTTCCAGATTGCATAACTTTTTCAAGAACTGGTACCAAATCCTTGATGTTTGAAATCTTTGAGTTAACGATAAGTACGTATGCATCTTCTAGAACTGCTTCCATGCGATCTTGATCAGTTACGAAGTATGGAGAAATGTAACCTTTATCAAAACGCATACCTTCAGTGAGCTCTAGCTCGAGACCAAAAGTATTTGACTCTTCAACAGTGATTACGCCTTCTTTGCCAACCTTGTCCATTGCTTCAGCAATCATCTCGCCGATAGTTGCATCTGCTGCAGAGATAGATGCGGTTGCTGCGATTTGTTCTTTTGAATCAACGGCCTTTGCCATAGATAGAAGTTCGGCAACGATTTCGGCAACTGCCTTTTCCATACCGCGCTTTAGCGCCATTGGATTGGATCCGGCAGCTACGTTACGAAGACCTTCACGAACTAGAGCCTGTGCTAAAACTGTTGCAGTGGTTGTTCCATCGCCAGCGACATCATCTGTCTTCTTGGCAACTTCTTTAACTAGCTCTGCGCCAATCTTTTCCCATGGATCATCAAGTTCAATCTCTTTTGCAATTGAAACGCCATCATTAGTAATTGTTGGGGCGCCCCATTTCTTCTCGAGAACTACATTTCGTCCACGAGGTCCAAGGGTTACTTTGACCGCATCGGCCAAGATATTCATTCCGCGCTCTAATCCGCGACGGGCTTCTTCATTAAAGGCAATCTGCTTTGCCATGAGTTGTGCTCACTTTCGTTTAATCGTTCATGTGCGGGGGCTTTATCACTCGCACCCCGAGAGTGCTAACGCCAAATCTACGGGAGGTATTCCAAGGACGCAAAACGAGAAAGCTGTGGAAGGGCTTAGCGGGCGATGCGAGTGTTCATACGGGCCTCACGCAGGCGTCTTAGACGCTTTACGAGCATCGGGGAGGCAGCGAGCGCATCATCTCGGTCAATCAAATCGTTAAGGAGTTGGTAATAGCGGGCTGCACTGAGATCAAAAAGCTCCTTGATTGCCGCTTCTTTCGCCCCTGCATAGCGCCACCAACTGCTCTCAAAATCCAGGATGCGGACTTCAAGGTCGCTTAGGCCAGAGGACAGTGCGGACTCTTCTTGTGCAGACATAAGCAAAAGACTATCGGACCTCTTGTGAAAATCGTGGGATTTAATGCAGGTTAAATGGTGGCAAGAATCATTTCGATATCTGAGATTTTTGTCCAAGGATTAACTATGGCAAATCGAAGTATCGGCTGGCCATGATGTGATGAGGGTGGAATAAATCCAATTTGATCAGCCAAGAGTTTGTCAGACCATTGCTGATAATCATTTGCATTCCAACCTTTACGAATAAAAGCAACGATAGAAAGTTCTGGTTCACAGACAAGTTCTAAATCTGGATGTGCATTTACTAAGTCGGCAGCTTGTCGCGCAACGGTTAAAGAATGTTCGACAGCTTCGGTGTAAGCATCGGTTCCGTGTGCAGCTAATGAAAACCAAAAAGGAAGACCACGTGTGCGTCGTGTTAATTGAATTGCGTAATCAGATGGAGACCATGCACCATCTTTTAATGTATCTAGATAAGAAGCATGTTGTGAATGCACTGCACGCGCTGACTCGGGTTCACGATAAATTAAGGCGCAAGCATCGTAAGGAGCAAATAACCATTTATGTGGATCGACGATTAATGAATCGGCAGCTTCTACCCCATCAAAGTGAGAGCGGACAGATGGCGCGCACAATGCTGCTAAACCATATGCCCCATCCACATGAAACCAAATACTGCGCTCATGTGCCGATTTAGCGATGCCTTTTAGGTCATCAATGATTCCAAGGTTTGTTGTTCCCGCAGTTGCAACAACGGCAAACACTCGATGTGTTGTCGTTGCATGTAAATGATCTATCGCATGCGCAACTGCATCACCCATCAACTTTCCACTTGAAGAAACCGGGACTTTCAAAACATCAACATCCATAACATTTGCTGCGCTAACGATTGATGAATGCGCCTCTTCGCTACATGCAATAACCCAACGTGATGCACCCGGATGTTTCTTGCGGCCTTCAGCTCGAGCAACGACCAATGCAGAAAGATTTCCAATGGTTCCACCTTGAACAAAAACTCCACCAGCCGACTCTGGCAATCCTGCTGAATCAGATATCCAACGCAGCGCTTGATTCTCCGCGAAAACTGCACCAGCACCTTCTTGCCATGAGCCACCGTAAAGCGCACTTGCGCCAACGACTAAATCAAAAAGGTTTGCGTATTCGCTGGGTGCAGATGGAATAAAAGCTAAGTTGCGTGGGTGATCAGTAGATATGCATGCCTTTGCTAAGACGGAGGTAAAGACTTCGAGAGCATCATGACCGCCAAGTCCGCGGGCAGTAATTGTGTTTCCAACTTCACTAAATAAATCTTCTGCGGTGCGCGGACCATCAAGCGGTGGATCGTTTTTCAATCGATCCAAACTGTAAGCCAAGACTTCCGCTGCTAGAGCTTCAACTTCTGGCGTGAACTCATGCATCTTTGGTGGCTCTCTTTATTATGTTTCGTAGCATTGTTGGAAAAACAAAGAGATGAAAAGGTGAGACTGCATACCAATATAACTG
>CAIQRN010000011.1 GCA_903874255.1 uncultured Actinomycetes bacterium | reverse complement strand
AGCTTTAAGGATCCCATTACCGTAAAACTCTAAGTACTCCCCCGCCTTATTGGGATATGAAGCATTTATCTGGGCGATCTTAACTTTAATGATCTTCTTGAGCAGTGGCTTTGGGAAAGGCTTGTCTAACGGAAAATGAATCGAGCCTTTAGTCTGCACGTACTTGGAGAGCTCTTTTTCTAGATATTTATTGGTAGATCCGCTGTATGGAAATATTGAGTTATGCGCTTTATATCCATCTAGACCCAGAACAGGCACACCTTCAATGGCAAATGTAGGTATTCCATACTTAATAATCTCTTGAGCCGTAGGAAGTTCGTCCAAAATATCTGAGCGCAGTTGATTAAGGATGGCGCGCTGGGCTTTATCGAACTTCTTCAAATGCGCCGTTATTTGTGCCTTGCTCATGGATTAATAACGCCTGCTGACAGTAGAACTAACACGGTTGTTCCGAGAAGAATTCGGTAGATAATAAAAGGCATAAAACTCTTAGTCGTAACAAATTTGAGTAGCCAAGCAATAACTGCGTATCCCACCACAAAGGCGATTGCCGTTGCTACGAAAGTCTGAGGCAGAGTGAAAACATTGGTGGCGGCAGATGCGCCAAAAGCATCTTTGAGTTCGTATAAACCGCTTCCAAATACCGCCGGAATCGCTAATAAGAATGAGTATCGCAACGCGGCTTCGCGTGTATATCCGAGGTAGCGACCCATCGCGATAGTGGCACCGGATCGTGAAACTCCTGGAATCAAGGCAAGTGATTGCGCAAGGCCATAGAGAATGCCGTGCTTTGCATTGAGCTGATCTAAGGTTCTAACTTTCTTTCCGTAATGATCAGCCAATCCCAAAATGAGGCCAAAGATAATCATGACTGAAGCGATTAACCACAGTGAGCGGAAATCATTTGTGATGATGTCTTTTCCTAGAACACCCAGCACAACCACTGGAATGCTGCCGATAATAATGAGCCAACCCATGCGCGCTAGAGGCTTTTCATCGGTGGCTAAATCTTTACGCATTACTGCTTGCTTAAACCAGGCCACGATAATTTTCTTAATGTCATTGCGGAAGAAGATAAGAACAGCAAGTTCGGTTCCGATTTGGGTAATAGCGGTAAATCGAGCACCAGGATCCTGGGCCTTGCTAAAGAATTCCCCGGCAATGCGAAGGTGGGCACTTGATGAAATTGGTAAGAATTCGGTGAGCCCTTGAAGGATTCCCAGGAAGATTGATTCAAACAATGAGCTCACCTTTGCATTCGATTAATAATGTCCAATGGTAACTGTCGAAGCTTTTTAACTCGATTAAATCTCGATCTTTTCCCGTTTTCCTGCAAAGAATCCAACTGCTCCGAGAATCAAACCAAGCACCACTGGAACTATTAACGCTGAGTTCCAACTGAGAGTCGCGTCAAATATCGCTCCTACAATTCCAGGGGCGAAAGCTGCCATTAAGTAGCCAATGGACTGAGCCATAATGGACAGAGAGCGGGTCTCACCAGCATCAACGCTACGAGTGACAGTGAGCAAGAGAGATAGTGGAAAAGTAACTGACAAACCAACGTTAGAAATTAAGAGCCATAGAACTAAGCGCCAGCCACTGTCGAAAATGACTGCAGCAAAACTCGCTGAAATCATTAAACCCATCAAGAGCAAGAAACCCCGTATGTTTTTTAGTTTTGATGCATAGTGTGGTGCCGCAATACCGATAGCCGATCCCATAAAACCTGTGATTGAAACAGCTAGGCCTGCATGGCTAAGTGAATATCCCTTTGAAACCAAGATAGTAGGTAACCAGGTAGCGGTTCCGTAGAAGAGCATGGATTGAAGCCCAAAGAAAACAGCGATACTCCACGCTGCTGGTTTTTTGAATAGCGCAGTATGGAATTTGGAGCTGGCTTCCATATGTCCTTTTTCATGGGATTTTGAAATTCGAATCAACCACCACATAGATGAGATGAAGCCAATGACTAACCATGGCACCATCGAAAGCCGCCAGCCCCACGATGTTGCCTCAGCCAATGGAACAGCTACTGCAACTGAGAGCGCAGCAAAAGTGCCCATGATCGTTATATAGATGCCAGTTAACAAACCTGAGTGATCTGGAGCATTTTCCTTTACCCAAACTGGTAATGAAAAGTTGAGAACTGCAATCGCTATGCCAACAGTGATTGATGAAATAAAGAGCATAGGGACATTTCCAACCGCACGTAAAAATATCGCAGCAGTCAAAACCGTCAGAGTCCAAGCTATAACTTTATTTGTGCCACCGATTTTGCCAACTAATGGCATTAGGAAAGCGCTACCTGCAAAACAGAGCACTGAAAGGGAGGTGAGAAACGAGAGATGAAATGAACTTAAGTGATACTGCTCTTTAAGGATCGGATACAACGGGCTCATAATTGTTAAACCAGCCCGCATATTGATGGCTGTAATAAAGATTGGTAGGCCTTTTCGAATCGCTTCGCTATTTGTCATCGCAATTCCAGGCATTGAGCAAGCCTATAGCTCTTTATGCGAAAGCTTTGCAAGTAGTTGAATTTAACTGTTAATTTTCCGTTCACACAGATTTAGTTGAAATTTCAACTAAATTGCTATATGGTCCACCTGTGTCACATTCAGTGACCTCAATCCAGTAACTATCAAAGGAATATTCATGTCAGTTCTTTCAACTTTGCCAGCAGGTAGCTTCACAATCGATCCTTCACACAGTCGTGTGGGCTTTAGCGCACGTCACGCGATGGTTACAAAGGTTCGCGGATCATTCAATGAGTTTTCAGGATCTGCTGTAGTTGCAGACGGTGCAGCAACTATCACAATCGAAATCGGTGCAGCTTCAATCGATACTCGCAACGCAGACCGCGATGGTCACCTACAGTCTCCAGATTTCTTTGATGCAGCAACATTTCCTAAGCTAACTTTCGCATCAACTTCTGTTAAAGATTCAGGTTCAGACAAGCTTGTTGTCGAAGGAAACCTAACAATCAAAGATGTAACTAAGTCAATCACAATCGAATTCGAGTACTCAGGTACTGCAGTAGATCCATACGGCAACGCTCGCTACGGTTTTGAAGGTTCTTCAGAGATCAACCGTAAGGATTTCGGTCTTGTTTGGAATGCAGCGCTTGAAACTGGTGGCGTAATCGTTTCAGATAACATCAAGCTAGAGTTCGAAATCTCAACAATTCTTGCTAAGTAAGTAAATTTTACAAAAGCCCCGGGGGATAACCTCGGGGCTTTTCTTATCTCTAACATCACATCAATTTGGGGAGCCGACATATTGCGCCATTATGAATTAAGAGAACAATGAAATTGCAAAAGCCTCTTTTGCAATTATTAGAGAGTTGGAAAGAAAATGAAGGCTCTAGTCTATGGCGGACCTGGCAAGAAGGAATGGAAAGAAGTTCCAAACCCTAAGCTCCAAAAGCCAACAGATGTCATTGTTAAGGTAGAAACCACAACCATTTGCGGTACTGATTTACATATTCTCAAAGGCGATGTGCCTGCAGTTACTTCTGGTCGAATCCTTGGCCATGAGGGCGTAGGAACAATCACTGAAGTTGGTGCT
>CAIQRN010000010.1 GCA_903874255.1 uncultured Actinomycetes bacterium | reverse complement strand
TCTGGACACAACAATGTGCCCGAAGAAACCGATAGCAAGAGCTGCAATAACACCAACATTTGCATAGGCCCATGGTCCCTCTTTGCCGCCAATGAATCCTAAGAAATAGCCCTGCCAAGACAACCAGGCAGCAAAAGTATTCGTAACTAATCCCCAGCCAATAATTGAACCGATAACCATAAGCGTTAGTGATTTTCGATTCCATGCCCCATATCGAGCATTTGGATTGTAAAGATCGCTTTCAGAGTATGGAGCTTTCCGCATAATTACATCGGCAACAAAAATCGCTGACCAGACGGCAACTGGTACGCCTAATGTGATCAGAAACCCTTGAAATGGAAAGAAGAAGTTATCTGCAAACCACACTATGTAAATCGTTCCAGCCAACATGATGAAGGCATCGATGGAAGCAGCGATGTGGCGCTTCACCGGAAGACCAATTGAAACCAGAGTTAAACCTGAAGAATATAGATCAAGAATCGCGCCGCCCACTAATCCCAAAATCGCAACAAGTGCAAAGGGAATTAAGAACCACGTTGGTAGCAATGTGGTGAGTGCACCAATTGGATCCATTGCAATTCCATCGCTAAGTTCTTTGCTACTACCAGCAAGAGCACTTCCATAAATCACTAAAACAATTGGAACTAACGATGCGCCTAATACGGTCCAGCCAACAACAGCTTTGCTTGAAACCGTGCGAGGAAGATAACGAGAATAATCGGCAGCTGAATTAACCCAACCTAAGCCGATACCGGTAATGCCAAAGATCAGCGCTCCGATAAATCCTTGGTTTGTGCCATCTTTAATAGAAGTTACAACCGACCAATTGACGTTATCAAAAGTTAAGGCGATATACACAACGGTCATCAGTACCGTGACAAGTGTTAACCACTTTTGAATCTTCATAATTGTCGAAAAGCCCAGTACTCCCCCAAAAACAGTAAGAGAAACGGCAATAACAAAACCAATGATGAGTGAGAGATTGTGATTAATGTGGCCAAGACGTGCAAAGACTGTGCCTGTTGCAAGCGTTGCTAATGAAACCAATACGGTTTCCCAGCCAACAAAGATTGAATATGACAGCGCCCCTGGCACGATATTGCCTTTAACTCCAAAGGCTGCGCGTGACAAAATCATGGTTGGTGCATTTGATTTCTTGCCGGCTAGAGAACTCACGCCTACAACCAAAAAGGACAAAACCGTTCCGATAATTGCGGCGTAAGTAGCCTGTTTAAAAGAGATTCCAAAGCCTAAGAAGAAGGCACCATAAGACAGGGCCAACAATGAGACATTTGCTCCGCACCATGGCCAAAAAAGTGATTTGGCATTACCCGTGCGCTCTGACTCTTGAATCAGATTTGGGCCATTAAGTTCTAATTCAAAAATAGGCATTGGGCGAGTCTACTTCTTTCGACGCCTTTCATAGATGAACCAGATGCCAATCACCGCAAATCCAACACCAAATTGGATGAAATGATCGGTATGACGCTGAAAAAAATTGTGGTGTCTATGTTCATCAACAAGCACCGGAACATTGGTGGCATCAGGGGTTGGTGTAACCGATGGAGTTGGCGAAACCGCTGCCTTAGTTTCTTGCGCTTTAGCTTTTGTAGTTGCTCGAGGCGATGCAGGTGTTACCTCCGCAGAGCCAGTTAAAACAGTAAACACGATTGAACCTTCGACTGGGTGGCCATCCTCAGATACAACTCGATACGTCGCCGTAATTTTTCCACTTGCCGTGGTGTCAATAATCGACGCAATAATTCGCGCACCAGCAACTACCG
>CAIQRN010000009.1 GCA_903874255.1 uncultured Actinomycetes bacterium | reverse complement strand
TTTTACCAAGGCTTGCTCTTTGAAGCCTAAGGAATATCTTTTATATGTTTTCATTTCTAATCTCAAATTTTATTTTTTCTTAAAATTTGAGGCGACAACTAGTCTGACGCAGGGGGAGGGCACCTTGGACTCCAAATCCGCCACCAGCCACTCCGGCACTAGTTTCTACACGACCGGGGTCATCGATCTCAAAGCTTGTAAGCTGGGCAAGCCTCAATTCAAACTGGTAGTCATCCGATTTGAATTGAAAGACGGTGTCACCAAATTTCACCGTACAAAGTGCTCCTTGCTTCACGCTTATGCCGGACCCACCAAGGGCAGAGCATTTCATGACCACGACAGGCCCCGCATTTGATACTTCTCGATAATCCCGTAAATGCTTTTCTATGAACTGATGACAAGCTTTCGTTTTTTCCTGGCCTAGTTGAACCCTAGATGACGTCGTACCGTTATACATGACCAACCATACACCCCACATAAACGCACGTCGCTCAATCTTGACCTCTCTGATTTCGCTAATTTGATATACGGACAAGCCGAATGCTGGGCGCTGCGCAATGCGATCGCTATAAATGATGACCGCTGACGCGCCATCGTAAAAACTCATAATTGGCAAACTTGCAAGTAAGCTGCTCGGAGCACAGTCCTGATTCTTGAGCAGATGATCACGAAGGTCGTGCTGGAATACATGGGCTTCTTTGGCCTCCATGAAAACATTGGAGCTTGGCTTAGCATTGCGAATGAAACGCAGCTTCCAGG
Organism: uncultured Actinomycetes bacterium; assembly: GCA_903874255.1. Lineage (GTDB taxonomy): Bacteria > Actinomycetota > Actinomycetes > Nanopelagicales > Nanopelagicaceae > Planktophila. The sequence goes on along the minus strand of CAIQRN010000009.1, from coordinate 2,824 downwards.
CGGATAGATTGCTTTCGAGGACTACCTCGGTGACGGAATCGAGTGTGTATTGCTCAGGATTGAAAACACCAAACTCTACACGGTCAATGTGTAGAGCCACCTTGGAAATTCCTTTTTCATACTTCGCAATCAATGTTGATTCTGTCACTGCCCTTGTCCCTCATAGAAAGTCTTGCCGCCATACCTTGCGTCAAGTATTGGAGCGGCTAACGTAGAAGTAACCGGTGCTGCGCGGCTTTATCGCGCAGCGTCCGTGTTGACTGCCGGGTTAGCACTCAGACCTCTATTTGCACGCTTCAATCCCGACGTAATAGGCGATAGAGCCTTGCACAATTGGCCCCATGTTTGTATCAGCCCTAGATGCAGCCATAGCAGCAAGACTGTCGCCGCTGCCTAAATACTTCACCGTATTGTCGGTGCAGTTGTATAGGCGCTCGGAATAACTGATGCCGCTTGAACCTACGCGCTTTGTAATAATAGAGCGTTGGTCACCACTGCCGCCTTTCTCCAAAACAAAGAACTGCGCTTTTGAATCAGACGGAACAATCAGTGGCGTTTCTGCCGCAGCCGACTCTCTAAGAGAGTATGGCTCTGATGTGTTTTGAGTCATGGCTGTTTTTATAGTATTGCCAGCCTGAGAGTCCACGGAATACTTTTCATTTTCTGTTATTGCTATGAATGATGCAAGCGCAAAGAATCCAATTACTGAAAAACCAGCTACTACGCCAATAAACCTTACAAAGAATTTTTGTTTTAGTTTTAGCTCCTTTTGTCTTATAAGTTCTTCGCGCTTCCTAAGTGTTTGCTCCAATTCTTTTAACTCTGCTTCCTTCTTATATACCCAATCCTCTATCTTCTTTCGTTGGTTCTCATCATGTTCCATTTTAAGGGTCGCTGCTTTTTCAATTAATTCATCTTTCTTTTTGCCGACATCTTCAAGATAGCCAGCCGCTTTTCCCTTCCAATCGTCAATCATGCTCATTTAGTACCCTGCCTCTGAGGTGCCATTGTATTGCTAACGCAAAGCTCAGCGTAGCGGAGTCCGCTGGAGCGTTGAGTTAGGCTATAATTTTTGAAGTATTTTTTCATATTCTCTATGGGAGCCAATCCAAAACCACAAGATTTCAGCGTTATCAACAATGCCCACTGCTCTATAGTCGATACTGATGCGTACCGAATAAATTGGTCTGCTGGAATGAACTCGCTTAAACTGCAAGCTTGGGTGGTATGGATTATTTTTAAATTGGATATATGCAATTTTTGCCTGCTTCTGAACATCCACAGACAAAGCGGAATACAGCTTCCAAAACTTTTCTGTCGTATGCGAAATCACAGGTCATCTAAGTTTAAAAGCTTAGTCTTGCCTGCACGATGGTCTCTTAAAGCTTCATCGGCGAGACTTGCTAAAAAATCTTCAGATTCGGCAAATAACGAATCCCATTTTTTTTCTGCCAATAATTCATCCAGCAACCATCGTGCGATTATATTCTGCTGCATATCAGGAAGTTTGGATGCCTCTTGAAATGCTTGGTTAAGTAACTGTGTCATATAATTTTCCTGAGAACGTCCAATTGAAGGTTTGCTAACGCGAAACCGTCTTACGGGTTGCGCTTTTGTATAGAAAGAAGGCGTGACATCAAACCAATACTTAGAACCAGCTTTCTGTGTGGCTGTACGGATATTTATGATGCTATTATTGATTTTAACTAATGAGCGTGATTCTGGAAGTGCCTTAGCGTTTTTAGCGTTCTCTAAAGCTTGGACTACTGAAGCTTTCATTGTTTCCCCAAAAAAACCTAACGTTACGGTAAGGGGCGCGCCGCTAACGGAAGCGAAACGAAGCCGCCGAACCTTGATAAAAACCAAACCTTCAAAACCGCCAACGGGCGGCGCGTCCATTTGACCGACTTGTTGGGCAAGCACGGTTACAATAATGAATTAAGAAGTTCATATGCCCAAAGCTTTGCGCGTAGCTGCCGACGCGCAGATGGATCGGGAAGCTTGCAAACATCAGGGGAGTTGAATTTATTGGAAAGTGCTTGATTCGATATGTGCCATGAGTAGACAACTGTTCTACGAGGATGACGGATTGACTCCGCAAGCAACTGCGCCTTGATGCCACAAAGGATGACTAAGTTGCAGCCATCGAGATCGCGCAAGACTCTGGCAATGTTCTCAGAAGCTTGCACCTGTGAATTACTTGCTTGGGATGATGCGTCTCCCAATGATTTGGCGATTGGCTTACTGTAGGCATTAGTAATCCGATATGCGTAGCGATCCGTCGATGAAAAGACCGCAGGCAATTCAGAATGGAGATGTTCAAGCGCAAACGAGAGATTTTCGCCGGTTGCACCTGCAACAGGATAACTAGCGGATTTCTCATGAGAACCCGGGACACTGAACACAAAAGCAACGGGCAATTGCCCCTGCCAGTAGTGAGCCGTATTCACTCCGGTGGGCTGTGGTGTCAATAAATGCGTCATCTAAATTAACCTATCTTCAATCGCATCGGAAAAATAGATTCGCGTAAGTATTTCCCGAATATATACCGCGAATGGTCGTACTCGTGAGGATAGAGAGCCGCTTGTTTCCATCGAGTTGGCATTGCTGGATTGCTGATCTCATTGGATCATTAAAACCCATTTCAGAGGACGAGTAGATGCCGCCGCCTTCCCGCTTCACACCTGAAATAAGTGTTGGATCACGCGTTGTTGCGCACCCAGCAAGCACGAAAGTGACGGTAAGGATTACTGTGATTGGTTTCTTCATATTTGTTTCCTTGGTATAACTTCCACATAAATGGCGATGCTGCGTTCGCCTAACG
>CAIQRN010000008.1 GCA_903874255.1 uncultured Actinomycetes bacterium | reverse complement strand
TATTTAGCGATTGTTGGAATCTTCTTAGTTGCACGAATTCCCTGGGTTGAAAAAGGTGTTGGACACGATCGGTTAGTGACATGGCATAGAAATTTAGGGCCATGGTCTTTATATGGGATCGGTGCTCACGTTGCTTTTATTATTTTATCGTTTGCAGGTCAAGACGCAATTCCACTCTATAAAGAGCTATGGCGAATGCTTAATACTTTTGACTGGATGTGGTTTGCCCTCGCTGGATTTATTTTGATGGTCTTAGCAGGAGTAACTTCATATAAAAAGGCAAGAGCGAAGATGAGTTACGAGACGTGGTGGATTATTCACGTTTATACATACGTCGCTGTTGCTGCATCATTTATGCATCAGGTAATTAATGGTCAGATGTTTATCGGTCATCCACTCAATCGTGCCTATTGGACTGCACTCTATATAGCCATGGCATTTTCAATTGTTTACTGGCGCTTTGGTGTGCCACTTGTTCGTTCGCTAAAGATTAATCTGCGAGTAGAAAAAGTTGTTGTTGAAGGTCCCGGAGTTATTTCGGTGATTATGAAGGGCCGCAATTTGCATCAACTTGGTGCGCAAGGTGGCCAGTTCTTTGGTTGGCGATTCTTAACTCGTGGACATTTCTTAATGTCACACCCATACTCACTCTCAGCTGCACCTACTGAACATTTAATGCGTATCACGGTAAAGAATTTGGGTGATCATTCACGTTCTTTAGCATTTGTTAAACCAGGAACTCGAGTATTTGTTGAAGGCCCATATGGTGCTTTCACTGCGGGGCGAAGCACAAGACCACACGTTGTATTAGTTGGTGGTGGTGTGGGAATTACCCCGATTAGAGCGATCATGGATGAACTCAATGGCGGCGTGCAGATGGATGTTATTTTCAGGGCATCAAAGGAAGAAGATTTAGTTTTGCGACAAGAGCTTGATTACATGGCCTTTAACAGTGGCGGATCAATTCGTATTCACTACCTTGTAGGGCCACGCAAAAAGCACCCGATGGATGTTCAAGCAATGAGGCGGTTGGTGCCGCAGTTCGCAGACTCCGACGTATATATCTGTGGCCCGGAGCCTTTAGTGAGCGCAGTACGAACTGCTTTTGAAAAGGTTGGTGGGCCAAAGAACCGTTTCCATGATGAGGCATTTGCTTTCCACCGCGAATAAAACCCGCAGGTGTATATGCGAAAGCGTTAAGAAAGTTCTCAGGTTTGTGCGGTTAAGTAGGCAGTAGTTCAAGCAAGGTCAACGAGAGGTAGTTCAGATGAAACGGGCGCTGTTAATCGCAGGAGGCACACTTGGTGGGCTGGGTGCGGTCATGGCTATCACGCCACCACAGTTATCGACGACTAGCTCAATGAGTTTATCTGGCGCAGGTGCAATTGGCGCAGGAGCAACAGATGCACCAGCTGCGACAACTTCTGCCACGCCGACTGCCGTTGCAACGAAGAAAGCAACGACAAAGCCTGCGGCAACAAAGAAAGCAACGACAAAGCCTGCGGCAACAAAGAAAGCAACGCCGGCCGCTACACAATCAGCACAAGCAACTGCTACACCAACAGCAACTGCCACAGCAACACCTACAAAGACTGCAACTCCTGCCGCAACCAAAACAACAGTTGCACCAGCTAAGAGTTCAAGTGGAACATTTGTTGGACCAGCGATTTTCGTAAACTACGGAACAGTTCAAGTACAGATCACTGTTAGCAACGGAAAAATTACAGATGCCAAAGCGCTACAGGCACCAAATGGTCGCAGTCAACGTTGGACCGATATGTCAGTACCCACTTTGCGCCAACAAACTTTGGCTGCGCAATCTGCAAATATCCAAGGTGCATCAGGTGCTTCCTATACCTCATACGGTTGGTATAAATCCTTACAAGGGGCGCTAGCTAAAGCTGGTTTGTAAGAATCACTTTTTAGAAACAATAATTTTTAATTGCAACGCATCTAGAATTTTCTCCAGAGTTTTAATTGTTGGGTTTGCTTTGCCGCATTCGATTCGGCTGATGTCGGCTTGAGGGATTCCAGTTTCACTCGCTAGAACAGATTGAGAAATCTCAAGTTCTTCACGACGCTTTGAAACCAAATTACCAAGACCGAAAGTTAATTCATATTCATCTTTTACCTGTTTGCGTACGGCAGACGAGAATTTTTCAAGGTCAGATCCCAGAACTAACTTCGTGGGCTTCGCGATCTCTCTGTAACTCTTAGTCATTTTTTATTCCATTCATTAACTGTGGTTGTATTATGTGTTTTAACACATCATTTGTCAAGACGATTTTTATGGGCCTTTAAGAATCTCCGAGCTTTTACTATCTCGCGTTGCTGCCGCTTAGAACTCACATCCTTGCCCTAAATTCTTTCCCCAGGAAGTCGCACAAACATTGTTTCCTTGCTTTGCCAAAATTTCTTCAATACAGATATCTAAAATGATAGAGCTGTAGATATTTAGCCCATCCCGAAAAATTGCATAAGGGACGGTGC
>CAIQRN010000007.1 GCA_903874255.1 uncultured Actinomycetes bacterium | reverse complement strand
TAACTCCATCGATCTTTTCATCCTTGGGCCTAACCACTGCACAAGACTATTTATCCGTTGGCCCCTCACCGAGTGGGCGCGAACTTCTATTTCTTATAGATGGCTTTGGTGCTGACATCTTTGAAAAATATGCCGATGTAATGCCAACTATTGCACGGCTCACAAATATCGCAACTATTCAAACCTCATTTCCTTCAACAACAGCCACTTCACTTGCAACATTAACGACCGGAACTTTGCCCGGTATTCATGGAATGCTGGGTTATACCGTTCAAGTACCACGAAGCGGCGGTCGTATTCTCAATGCACTTAAATGGGATGAACGAGTTGATCCAAATATTTGGCAGCCGGTCGCAACATTGTTTGAACGCGCAGTGGCTGAAAATATTAATGTTACCCACGTTGCAGCAAAGCGCTATGAAAACTCTGGTTTTACGCGGGCAGTTTTCCGCGGCGCACAGTACAAAGGGGCAAACGTAGCTGCCGATTTAATCGCCGAAACTAAAGCTGCATTGCAAAAGACACCATCTTTCGTGTACCTCTATGTCAATGATTTAGATTCTGCCGGCCATAGCGATGGCGTAGGCAGTGATAAATGGTTAGCCGCACTATCCATGATTGATCAGATGTTTTCTAATTTAATGAAAGAAATGCCGCAAGGCACACGCATTTGGCTTACATCCGATCACGGAATGATTAACGTCGCCGAAAAAATAGTTATAGGCCAGGACAATCAATTATTAGAAGGAATAGCTGTAATCGGTGGCGAACCCCGAGCCCGGCATTTATACCTTTCACCTGAGTTTGATAGTCCAGCGGCCCGCTTAGAAGTTGCCAGTAAGTGGGAAGAGTTTTTAGGAAATCGTGCCACTGTTTTCACTCGCGAAAAAGCAATTAAAGAGAATCTATTTGGAAGTGATGTAAGTGCAGATTCATTTGACCGCATGGGTGAAGTAATTGCAATTGCTCAAGAAGGACTAGTTTTACTAGATCCAGAGCGTGCCGATAAAGAGGGCGCAATGATTGGTCACCATGGCGGAAACAGCGAGATTGAATCGCAGGTAGGGTTATTAACTACAACGTTAAGTTAGAGCCACTTAGATTTTCTAAATTTGTAAAACAAGAAGCCGCTTAGTGAGGTAATGACAACTAGCAGCAGGGGATAACTAAACTTCCAACGAAGCTCAGGCATAAAATCGAAATTCATGCCATAGATTCCAGCGACCATTGTCGGACCTGCAGCAAGGGCTACCCAAGCTGAAATTCTTCGAACATCTTCATTTTGGCGAACTTGGATATGGGCAAGATCTGCTTGCAATGCAGAAGATAGAAGTGAATCCATTCCGGATGCATGTTCGCAAGCTCGTTGAAGATGATCCAAAGTGTCCCTGAAAAATGGTTTCAGCAAATCTGGAGTGGGTTGGTAAGTTTCGGAAACTAATTTTTGGAGAGGGATTATTAGCGGCTCAATTGCATGTCGATACTCAATAATTTCTCGCTTTAAGAAGTAAATCTCCTGAGAGAACGTCTGTCTCGTGCCACCAAAAACCTTATTTTCAAGTTCGATCACATCGTTTTCAAGCTCAGCTGCGATGTTGGTGTAGCCATCGATTACACGGTCAACAACTGCATGAAGGACGGCAAATGGACCTTGAGCAAGAAAATCTGGTCGCGCCTCTATTTCATGACGCACAGATGCCAGAGGCGATCCCTCACCGTGGCGAACGATGACAATGAAATTTGGATCAACGAAACAGATCAATTCTCCGGTTGAGATTTCACTGCGTGACTCGTTATAAAAAACGGTTTTAAGCACAAAGAAAGTTAGTCCGTCGTACTCTTCGATCTTGGGGCGCTGCTGTGCTGTAATAGCATCTTCGACTGCTAAAGGGTGAAAGTTGAGTTCTCCAACGATGTGTTCGAACTCTTCTTGCGTAGGACTTGCTAAGCCAACCCATACGAAGCCATTAGTTGCTCTTGATTGATCAACAAGATCGGAGATATCTCCGCCATCTTTGACTCGAACACCATTTTGATAAAGCGCGGAATCAACAATCATTTGTTACTGATCTTCAGTTGGCTTGATGCCGAACATAATTTCGTCCCAGCTGGGAACTTTTGCTCGCGCAACAACGCCATCACGTGAAGCCTCATCATCTGCAAGCTCGCGGATTACGGCTAGGCGCGGAACTTCTGGAGCGGGAGTTAAATCTTGGCGTAAAGCTGGGTGATTGGAATCTGAATACACAAGGCCTGGAGTTGGCATTTGACGTGCTTGTGGCTCGTCTCCCATCATCCAACGCGCATTTTCATCCATAGAAGTCAGT
>CAIQRN010000006.1 GCA_903874255.1 uncultured Actinomycetes bacterium | reverse complement strand
CCGGAACAGGATTGCCAAGGGCGCAGTTAGTTTCAGGATCTACTGGAGTTTTAGGTATCGTCGACAAGACGCAGTTCTCAGCACCATGGGCAATCTATTACGGCACAGGGCTTGCATATAAAGATGCATTTATCCATCAAGCTTCAACTTTCACTTTGACTTGGTTAGTAACAAATGCGCAAGGTCTACCAATGATTAACCAACCTGTAACTCTTCAAGCAAATAAGGGTTATGGCGGAAGCGTTGCAACATTTCTATACAACTCAATGCCAGTTATTAACACTGCTGGAGCAAATGATGGTGGAAGATTTGCGGGAACAACTGATGCTTTGGGTTATGTCAGTTTTACTCTGCGCGATACAACCACCATTGCAGAACCTGCCTCAACTTCAGTCACAACTATTGATCCACTTGCACAAGCAAATGGTGGGATTTATGGTCAATTTGGCTTACAAATTGGGTCAATTCCACAAATTTCACAGTCGATGGACATCATCGAAGTTCATATTATTTCTACATCCAGTGCACCAACTCCAACTCCTACACCTACGCCAACACCAACGCCTTCAAATTTTGTTATAGGAAACTTACTGTGGTCAGATGAATTCAAAGCAACTGCGGGTTCTCAAGCCAGTTCTACTTCTTGGACGCCACGGTACTGCGGTCATGCGGCTTCAAATGGTGGAGGAACTTGTTACAACAGCGAGCAGCAGTACTACCTTCCTGAAGCTATCGCTCAAGATGGAACTAGCGATGGAAATTTAGTTATTACAACTACTCGAATTTCTCGTGTACCTGCAGGTGCAGGTTATTGCGATGTTGGTGTTTGCTCATTTACATCTGGTCGTCTGGATACTCAAGGAAAAGTTTCATTTAAATATGGGTACATCGAAGCGAAAATAAAAGTTCCAGCAGGGTCTGGTAACTGGCCAGCTTTTTGGGCACTTGGGACCAACATAACAACTGTTGGTTGGCCAAGATCTGGCGAGATTGATATTGCTGAAGCTGGTGGTGATCAACCTAAACGAACGACTGGTGCAACACATTATCCAGATGCGGCTGGTGGTGAACTCTATGAAGCCGGTGCGGATTCATCAGCAACCGACTATTCCGATGGTTATCACCTGTATGCAATGGCGTGGACTCCAAATCACATTCAACTATTAGTAGATGGCCATGTTTTCTTAGATGAAACTCCATCAACAATTCGTTCATCCAACTGGGTTTTCAATGCACCAATTTTCTTAATTCTAAATAACGCCGTTGGATTATTTGGTGGAAGCTGGGCAACGTTAAACTCTTCAACAATGACAATTGATTATGTACGTGCTTACCAACTCAATGGATACGGAGAAGTCTTCAACTACTAGTGGTGGCGGGTGAAGGATTTGAACCTTCGAAGGCAGAGCCGGGGGATTTACAGTCCTGATCGAGTGCAAACCTAGGCCTAGCCAAGCCAGATTTCACGCGGGAACTAGCGCAAATGGCCACCTGAAATTCTCGGCTGGTATTGTTTTGGTATGAGTGCGCGTCTGGTATTTCTTAAAATGCCCGTCGATGTAATATCAATGGGCGGGCTTAAGCCAAGAGATAACCACATACGCGAAGAATCCATGGCTCTATGAGCCGCTCAGATGATCAAAGAATTGAAGATATCCTCGAAATAGCCGATGTCCCAGCCCTGGTCAAGGCTTTAAAACAAACTTCGTAACCCCACCATTGACATAGGCAAAGCGCCACCACCCCACCAGATTCTTACTCACCATACTTTTACGAAGCCGGTATGTGTTGTGGTGGCCCATAATGCCAAGGTAGGAGTTCATGCTTGATTGAAAACTCTGGCGTGCCAAGATATCGGGCTTGCCCTGCCCAAACTCTGCTAAAAGATGATTATGTTTTTCGATGGAACGATAAAAGTTTGCCTTTATACGCTTTCCTGCATACACCCGCCCAGGTTTAATGAGCGCGCCTAAATATGCAACACCCTTCTCGTATCTTTGCAAGTAAATTTTATTCGGGTGCAAGGTCAGACCAAGTTCGCGCAGTAAATAATCGCGTATTACTGGTATCAGGCAGCGCAAATACTGCCCATCTTGATGGACCAAGACAAAGTCATCGACGTAGCGGCCATAGAATTTAATGCCACAATCTCCTTTGATGAAATGATCAAAGGCGTTTAGATAGAAGTTAGCAAATACTTGGCTGCTCAAATTTCCAATTGGCAAACCACAGTTAACGGGTGAGTAAAACAGACTCTTATCCGGTGGCAAGCCATCCCACCCACTTCGGGTTCCCTTGATCACACAGTTTTGGCTGGGGTTATTAAAAAGAACAACCTTGGTCAGACTCATTAACAGCTCTTTATCGCCTCCCACATAGCGTGACTGGATAAACTCCACCAACTTTTCATAGAGAATCTCCACGTTGATGTGCATGAAAAATCCCCGGATATCGAGTTTGAGAACATAGGCATCACGACTGTAGTTGGCAGATGCCCGCCGAATACAGTGCTCAAGGCGTTTGATGCCAAAGAGCGTGCCCTTGCCGGTGCGACAGGCATAGGAGTCAAAGATAAAGAGTTGCTCAAAGTGCGGATTGAGTTTGGAGATAATGAGGTGGTGAACAATGCGATCTCTAAAATCTGCCGCAAATATTTCGCGCTTAACTGGCTTTTTAACAATAAAAGCAATCGATTTTCCAGGACGGTAAGTGCCATCGTTGATCTCATTCCACAGAGTTACTAAATTGGCCTCATAATCGAGCTCGAAGGCAAGCGCGTTATGGGTGCGCCGTTTATTCTTGCGGCAGCGAAAATACGCCTCTAGTAGTTCATGGAATTCGATATACCCAGTAGCTGGCTTTGCATTCATACTTTTAAGGCACTGATGAGTTGTGGCCCTAGCCCTGTCCTCAAAAATATCTTAAGGGCACAGGCGCTAGAGCCACGTGCAGTCATTACTAGATGACGCTGAAAACCCCGCACTGGCCGGACGTAGTTGGTGTTGTTCTTATTGTTGTTGTTCTGGTTGCCATTGTTGAAGTTCTGGTTCCACGCGTTGTTCGCATTGTTCTCAGACGAGGACCAGTAGTTGTTATCCACGAATCCTCCAACACCGATTGTTATAGACATGTTTTGGCCCCTT
>CAIQRN010000005.1 GCA_903874255.1 uncultured Actinomycetes bacterium | reverse complement strand
GTTCCAGAGTCTGAAATTGATAAAGCGCATACAGTTGTTGAGCGAATGATGATTCGCTGGCGCGGAGAACCAGATCCAGCACATATTCGCGCGATTGATGCATATTTTGTTTCAGCAGCCGAGCACGGAATGAACGCATCAACATTTACATCGCGCGTTATTGCATCCACTGGCGCCGATGTTGCCGCCGCACTATCAGGTGCAATCGGTGCAATGTCAGGCCCACTTCATGGTGGTGCACCTTCACGTGTATTGCACATGATTGAAGAAGTTGAAAAAACCGGTGATGCAACTGCTTACGTAAAAGGTTTGCTAGATCGCAAAGAACGTTTAATGGGATTTGGCCACCGCGTATATCGCGCCGAAGATCCTCGTGCTCGTACATTGCGCCGCACCGCTAAGGAATTAAATGCTCCACGTTATGCAGTTGCAGAAGCACTTGAGCAAGCTGCGCTTAAAGAACTACGCGAACGCCAACCAGATCGCGTCCTTGAAACAAACGTAGAGTTTTGGGCGGCAATTATTTTGGATTTTGCAGAAGTTCCAGCACCACTCTTTACGTCAATGTTTACCGCTGCCCGTACTGCGGGCTGGTCGGCACATATTTTGGAGCAAAAGCGCACAGGTCGTTTAATTCGTCCTTCGGCTCGCTACGTTGGAAAGCCAGCTCGCAAACCCGAAGAGGTTGAAGGCTGGGATTCCACTGTTGGTCTTTTGCACGAATAAATCCAATTAATTGAAAATCGTTTTTGTTGGAGACAGTATTACTGCCTCTGGTAATTGGGCCAACGTCATTGATTTCGCTGAGGTTTCAAATTTCGCAGTTCCCGGCGGTACTACCGATGGCTTACTCGAAGCAATTCCAGAAATCGCTTCAACGCATCCAGATGTTCTTTCAATATTGATTGGTACTAATGATTTTGGAAATCCTGCGGTTAACCGTGAAGGCGCCGACGTTGGAGCTAGAGTTTTAGCGATTACCCATAAATTTAGAAAGCATTTACCAGATACTAAAATCATTGTGCACACTATTTTGCCTCGCGGCGTTGAGGCTAGCGGCGTCGATCTTAGGCCACGAGTGCTAGAAGCAAATAAATTTCTACATTCAAACGTAACTAGCGATTTTGAACTTATCGATCTATGGCCACTCTTTGTGGCTCCGGACGGATTATCACTGGCTGATGAGTATGTAATGCTGGATGAACCTGTATTAAAACTGCACATTAATGAAGATGGTTACAGAAAATGGGAGACCGTTTTGTTACCAACGCTTCAACGCATGGTGAGCAATAAATAATTATCTATTTCTGTTAATCTTGTCTTCACTATGGGCGATTACAAATTTATAAGCGGCGACAAAAAGTGGTGGCGACAAGCAGTTGTTTATCAGATTTACCCACGTAGTTTTGCTGACTTAAATGGCGACGGCATTGGTGATCTTGCCGGAATGATTGACCGAGTTCCGTATTTACAATCGTTAAGCATCGATGCGGTCTGGTTGAGTCCCTTTTATCCATCTGAATTAGCTGATGGTGGATATGACGTTGCCGATTACCGAAATGTAGATCCCCGCATTGGCACTCTCGAAGAATTCGACGTCCTAATTGAAGAGTTACACAAAGTTGGCATCCGTGTATTTGTAGATATCGTCCCTAACCATTCATCGGATCAGCACGAATGGTTTCAGGCCGCACTCAAAGCTGGACGTGGGTCACCTGAACGGGATCGCTATATTTTCCACGATGGCTTAGGAGAAAATGGTGACACTCGACCATCTGAATTAGTTAGCCACTTTGGCCCAACAGGCTGGACACGAGTGAGCGAACCTGATGGCACACCAGGCCAGTGGTACATGCATTTATTTGCACCTGAACAACCTGATTTCAATTGGGATAACCAAGAAGTGCGTGATGACTTCATTAAGACTTTACGTTTTTGGTCTGACCGTGGCGTTGATGGCTTCCGTATCGATGTTGCGCATGCGCTTACTAAAGATTTCTCTGACGGCCTGCCTTCGCGCAATACGATGGATATAGATCCTAAGAAACCCGATGGCAGTGATCCGCTCTTTGATCGTGATGAAGTGCACGAGATTTATCGGCAATGGCGCAAAGTATTTAATGATTACGATCCACCGCGTGTTGCAGTTGCCGAAGCAAGCGCACCTGCGCATCGCCTTGGTGCTTATGCCAGCGAGGAAACACTAGGTCAGGCCTTTAACTTTGATCTATTGCATGCCGATTGGAATAAAAAGCGTTTCAAAGATTTAATACATAAAAGCATGAAGCGTGCCATTAAATCTGGCTCTTCTAATACGTGGGTGCTTTCAAATCATGACGTTGTGCGCCATCCAACTCGTTATGGTCTTCCCGATAAGACCGATCTCGTTAAGTGGTACATCTCTGAAGGAAAATCTGCACCGCTTGATGAAAACCAAGGAATCAACCGTGCACGAGCATCGACAATGTTGATTCTTGCCCTACCCGGTTCCACCTATTTATATCAAGGTGAAGAACTTGGCTTATTTGAAGTAGCCGATACACCGCGAGATGCGATGCAAGATCCGCAGTGGTTTAGAAATCCAGGTAAAGCACGTAGTCGTGATGGCTGCCGAATTCCATTGCCCTGGACATTAACTGGTTCATCATTTGGTTTTGGCCCAGGAGGTTCACATTTACCTCAGCCAACAAACTTTGGGCAGTATTCAGTAGCGGCAAATGAGGCAAATCTTGATTCAGTTCTAAATCTTTACCGTAGCGCAATTGCAATGCGTAAAGAATTACAAACTGATGAAGAGATTCACTTTATTCGCAACTGGAATCGCAGCGTGCTTCATTTTGCACGTCCGAATGGTTGGCAATCATTTACTAATTTTGGAAAGCAGCCAGTAAAGCTTCCTACAGGAAAAGTGTTACTGAGCAGCAAGAAATTAATCGACAACCAAGTTCCGGGTGAAACCACAGTTTGGTTACAGGCTTAACCCTTTACTGCGCCACCTGTCAGACCATTCGTAATGTACTTCTGTAGGGATACGAAAAGTATGACGATTGGAAGCGATGACATCACAGCACCAGCTGCAAACATCGCCCAGTTCTTAGACCATGGGTCAGCAAGCAAGAGGTTCAGCCCGACTGCAACGGTGTACTGATCAGTTGTATTGAAAACAATTGATGCCAAAACATAATCACCAAAGGTTCCAATGAAAGAGAGCAAGGCCATAACGGAAAGTACTGGTGCCACAAGACGCAGAATGATCTTGAAATAGATTTGGGTATGTGTAGCGCCATCAATCTTGGCCGCTTCATCAAGTTCTTTCGGAATCGTGTTAAAGAATCCATACATTAAATATGTTCCGCCACCGAGAGAGCCACCGAGGTAAACAAGAATCAAACCGGCTTTAGTTCCCAAACCAATGATGGGCACAATGTCAGTTAACTTACTCAGGATTCCATAAACGGCAGTTAAGCCAAGAATTGATGGGAACATCTGGATCAAAATTAGAGCCAATAGCCCTGGTCGACGCCCCTTAAAACGCAAACGTGAAAACGCAAAGGCGGCAAGTGCGCTAATGAAAACACTAATGATCGCAGTAAAACCCGCCAAAGTTATAGTGTTTTTCATCCACTTGAGGAATGGATAATCTGGTGAAGTTAATAAGTCGGAGTAATTCTTGGTGTAGAACTGACCGAACAAAGTAAAGTTCTCAATACCACCCATGTTTGTGAGTGAAGTTGAAACTATGTACACAAGCGGGAATGTGGCATAAGCAATTACAACAAGTGCCAAAATATGTTTCCAGCCAACTTGCATGAACCAGCGACCTGCACTGCGGCGTCTGACTTTAGGGTGATGTGCCTGCACAGTTGTCATTGCGTTAACTCCTCTAATCCGCGAGTACGTTTAAAGCTAAAGAATGAAATCGAACCGATCAACATAAAGATAAGAACGGAGAACGCACTTGCTAGACCGTAGTCAGCACCTTGTGCACCTCCGAATGCAATGCGGTATACGAAAGTAATCAAAATATCGGTCGCACCGGCATTAACTTTAAGTGTTGGATTTAAGAATGGTCCGCCACCGGTCACCAAATAAATCGCACCAAAGTTATTGAAGTTATAGGCAAATGAGGCGATTAATAGTGGCGCCAGGGAAACAAGCAGCAGCGGCAATTTAATTAATCTGACAATCTTCCAAGGCGATGCACCATCTATGCCAGCTGCCTCAGTTAAATCATTTGGAATTGCTTGAAGAGCACCAGTACAAATCAAAAGCATGTAAGGGAAGCCAAGCCACAAATTAACCATGAGAACGGCGATACGTGCTGTGCCTTGTTGCTCCAGCCAAGGAATCCGATGATCCGGACCCATGAAACCTAAAATCGAACGGTTGATAAAACCATTTTCAGTGTTGAGCATGCCTCGCCAAACATAAGC
>CAIQRN010000004.1 GCA_903874255.1 uncultured Actinomycetes bacterium | reverse complement strand
ATCCTCTTCGTGATACATCGTTGCTGCCACGGTATTTCTCCTTTAGTTCTGGTAATCGGGTTGAGTGTCGTGAACGGTTGGTGCTGACTTATTTGGAACTATTTCTTTAATAGAAATGACATTGATCAACTTATCGAGCTGGGCAATCACTTGCTCCAACGCATGGCCCTCTAAATTAACCACAATATCCATCTGAGAAACTGTGGGATTCGAAGTTGGACCTACTGATAAGCGTTCAATGTTGTATGCACGGCGCGAGAACAATCCAGCAACTCGGGCCAGTACGCCAGGTGAGTTTTCAACTAATACTTCTAATGTGTGTTGGGCCATTTTAGAGCTCCTGTGAATCCCAGTCAGGCGCAGTCTCGCGCGCGATCATAATTTCATCATTAGATGTTCCGGCGGCAACCATTGGCCACACCATTGCATCACGGTGAACGCGGAAATCAACAACCACCGGCTGATCGTTAATGCTCATTGCCTTTTCAATTGTTGCATCTACATCTTCTTCACGTTCACAACTTAAACCTACGCAGCCCATTGCTTCTGCAAGCATCGGGAAATTGGGAATTCGTTTTGATTCAAGGCTGGTATTTGAATAGCGTCCTTCGTAGAAAAGAGTTTGCCATTGCCGAACCATGCCAAGAGATTCATTATTAATAATTGCAACCTTGATTGGAATATTATTGAGTGCGCATGTAGTCAACTCTTGGTTGGTCATTTGGAAACATCCATCGCCATCAATTGCCCACACGGTTGTATCTGGTGCACCAACCTTTGCGCCCATCGCGGCCGGGACTGCATAACCCATGGTTCCTAATCCTCCTGAGTTAAGCCAAGTCCGTGGGTTTTCGTATGAAACAAATTGTGAGGCCCACATCTGATGTTGCCCTACACCGGAAGCGATAATTGCTTGAGGCCCAGAGATTTTTCCAATTCGTTCGATTACATACTGCGGTGAAAGCGAACCGTCGGCTGGCTTGTCATAACCCAATGGATAAGCGGCTTTGAGCGAATTCATTTGTCGAAGCCATGGCGTTAAATCAGGCTGGCTCTTAGACAGTGCGGCCTTCAGTGCAGGAATCAAGGCAGCGATAGTGTTTTTTAAATCGCCGAGAACAGCAACATCAGCAAAACGATTTTTGCCAATTTCTGCTGGATCAACATCTGCATGGATAACTTTTGCATTGACGGCAAATGAAGAAAGCTTTCCAGTTACTCGATCATCAAATCTGGCACCTAGAGTTATTAATAAATCAGATTTTTGAAGTGCAGTAACTGCTGCAACCGTTCCATGCATTCCTGGCATTCCAAGATTTAATGGATGGCTATCTGGGAACGCTCCGCGCGCCATTAAAGTTGTGACAACTGGTGCACCAAGTAGTTGGGCTAGTTCAAGCAGCTCGCGTGATGCGTTTGCTTTAATCACTCCCCCACCGACGTAAAAAACTGGCTTGCTTGATTGGGCAATTAATGCAGCTGCATCGGTGATTGCTTGATTGTTTGGAATTAACTGTGGTTTGTACCCTTGCAAATTAACTGAGTTTGGATAATTGAAATCAGTCATCGCTTGTAGCGCATCTTTTGCTATATCAACTAGAACCGGTCCAGGACGACCTGTGCTCGCAATGTGAAAAGCTTCAGCTATCGCGCGAGGAATATCAGCAGGGTTTGTAATTAAATAATTATGTTTTGCAAATGGCATTGTTATGCCGCGAATATCTGCTTCTTGAAAAGCATCTGTACCGATTGCTACAGAAGGAACTTGACCCGTGATTGCGACAACAGGAACAGAGTCCATCGCTGCATCAGCAAGTGGTGTTACAAGATTTGTTGCACCTGGGCCCGAAGTTGCAATACAAACTCCAACACGTCCAGTTACCTGGGCATATCCAGTTGCCGCATGTCCTGCACCTTGCTCGTGTCGAACAAGAATGTGGCGGATGGAACTTGTAAAAATTGGATCGTATGCAGGAAGAATTGCACCACCAGGGATTCCGAACATGACATCAACGCCGGCAGCTTCTAGTGATGCCACAAGTGAACTCGCCCCAGTCATCTGACTCATTCTTCTTCTCCCTTCTTCCAGTTCATTTGAGTGATTAAACGAAAAAACCCCCAGATAACTGAGGGCGGCGCATGATCATCTTTCGATCACGCGCTATTAAATCACCACCACGAAACTTGTTCTCATGGAGATATTCTCCAATGAATTATGCGTATGAGTCAAGGCATGAGATGCACATCTCACAGTTTGAGCAGGAGTTAGTCGCAGACAGCGCCTTTTGATGCAGATCCCACCAGCTTTGAATACTTAGCCAAGACCCCTCGCGTGTATTTATGTCCCAGTGGCTTCCAGCCGATTTTTCTGGCTTCTAACTCCACTGAGTCAACTAGTAAATCCAATTTTCGATTTGTGATGTCGATACGGACAACATCGCCATCTTTAATAAATGCAATTGGGCCGCCATCAACAGCTTCGGGAGCAACATGGCCGACACATAATCCAGTTGAACCTCCAGAAAAACGGCCATCGGTAAGCAACAAAGTTGATTTGCCAAGTCCGGCACCTTTTATCGCACCTGTGATCATGAGCATCTCGCGCATTCCAGGTCCACCTTTAGGTCCTTCATATCGAATGACAACAACATCACCGGCCTGAATCGTTCCATTTTCGAGAGCTTGCATCGCAGCTTGCTCGCGCTCAAAAACCCGCGCTGGACCTTCAAATGATTCGATACCGATTCCGGCCGTCTTACAAACCGCACCTTCTGTTGCTAATGAACCATGCAAAATTGTGATTCCAACATCGGTTGAAAGTGGCGAAGAAACTGGATGCAAAATTGCACCATCAGGAAGTGGTGGATTTATATCGGCTAAGTTCTCGGCCATAGTTTTTCCAGTAACAGTTAAAGTATCACCATGTAAATATCCAGCATCTAATAAAATCTTTAGTACCACTGGAATTCCGCCAACACGATCAACATCACTC
This sequence comes from uncultured Actinomycetes bacterium, assembly GCA_903874255.1. GTDB lineage: Bacteria > Actinomycetota > Actinomycetes > Nanopelagicales > Nanopelagicaceae > Planktophila. The sequence goes on along the minus strand of CAIQRN010000004.1, from coordinate 38,618 downwards.
ATAACAAATTTGCCAAATGGCTTGAGGTCTCCAAGTAAGGGAACTTTTGAACCAATTCGGTTGAAATCTTCTAACGTCAAATCAACTTCTGCTTCGTGTGCGATGGCTAATAAGTGCAATACCGCGTTAGTGGATCCACCTAATGCCATAACCGTTGTTATTGCATTCTCAAATGCTTTTTTCGTCAAGATATCTCGAGTCGTAATTCCTAAACGAATTAAATTAACTACTGCTGCGCCGGCTTGAATTGAAAATGCATCACGACGGCGATCAACTGCAGGAGGAGCTGCTGATCCTGGAAGTGAAAGTCCAAGAGCTTCACCAACTGCTGCCATGGTGTTGGCGGTGTACATGCCACCACACGCGCCTTCCCCAGGACAGATTGCGCGTTCAATTTCATCGACGCGCTCCTGTGAAATTAATCCACGAGCGCATGCACCAACAGCTTCAAAGGCATCGATGATTGTTACATCTTTGCCATCAACTTGGCCTGGCAAAGTAGAACCGGCGTAAACAAAAACAGATGCAACATCAATTCGTGCCGCTGCCATCATCATTCCTGGAAGTGATTTATCGCACCCTGCAAAAGTGACCATTCCATCAAGACGTTCTGCTTGCATCACAGTTTCAACAGAATCGGCAATCACTTCGCGTGAAACTAGTGAGAAGTGCATACCTTCATGACCCATTGAGATTCCATCGGACACAGAAATTGTGCCGAACTGCATTGGAAATCCGCCTGCATCAATGATTCCTTGACGTGATGCTTTAGCTAAGCGATCAAGAGATAGGTTGCATGGTGTGATTTCATTCCATGAAGAAACAATTCCAATTTGTGGTTTGACCCAATCTTCATCGCCCATTCCGACTGCTCGCAACATTCCACGGGCAGGTGCTCTCTCGAGTCCATCAGTAACAAGCCCAGAGCGCGGTTTCATCGTCGACATGCGATAATTCTAGCCTCTTACCAACAAATCATTTAATCTGAATATGGAGCTTTTGCGTGTCACAATCAACTAACACTTCGGTAAATACCTCAGAGAGCCTAGATCCAACGAGATGGCGCACATTATTTGTTGTTGCAATCTCGCAGTTAATGATCGTCTTGGACAGTTCCATTATGAACATCGCAATCCCAAGTGCAAAGGTTGACTTAGGCATTTCTGATGCCAACCAGCAGTGGGTTATCACGGCATACACCTTGGCGTTCGGCTCACTCCTCCTTTTGGGCGGGCGTATTGGCGACTACATGGGACGCAAAAAAATCTTCTTAGTCGGACTCATTGGTTTTGCCGCTGCATCAGCACTCGGTGGTATTGCATCTACTCAAGGAATGTTGTTTGGTGCACGCGCGCTACAAGGTGTTTTTGGTGCGCTATTAGCGCCAGCTGCTCTTGCGATTATTTCAGTTACTTTTACTGTTCCTGCAGAACGCGCTAAAGCATTTGGTGTGATTGGTGCAATCTCAGGCGGCGGCGCTGCAATCGGATTAATTCTCGGCGGAACGCTTACCGAATTCTTTTCATGGCGCTGGTGTCTGGGTGTCAATACACCGATTGCAATCATTGCAGCGATCTTGGCTATTAAGTTTGTTCATGAATCAAAAGCTGAAGGTGATAACACCTACGATATTCCAGGTGTGCTAACTGCAACTGCAGGTCTATTCGCACTTACTTATGGATTTAATCAAGCAGCAACTAATGGTTGGTCAGACGGACACACAATTGGCTTCCTTGTCGGCGCCGTTGTTCTCCTCGTTGCATTTGTATCAATTGAACTACGCGTAAAGAATCCATTGATGCCAATGCGTGTTGTGACCGATCGAAATCGTGGTGGTTCTTACCTAGGTTCACTTGTTGTAGGTGCAGGCCTATTTTCAATGTTCCTATTCTTAGGTCTGTATCTCCAAGTTATCCTGGGTTATAGCCCACTAAAATCAGGTTTTGCATTCTTACCATTTACTGCCGGAATCATTATTTTTGCTGGCATCGCGTCGGCGCTCTTACCAAAATTTGGTCCTAAACCGTTGATGGTTCCTGGATTAATCGCGGCCGGCATTGGTTTATTGATGCTCACACGCATTACCCCAGAGACTTCTTATCTAACCCACGTCATGCCATCCCTTCTTATTATGTCTAGCGGAATGGCGCTGGTCTTTATTCCACTTACTTCAACTTCTCTACATGCCGTTTCGCATCATGACACTGGTGTAGCAAGTGCGATGGTAAATACAAGTCAGCAAATCGGTGGCTCATTAGGTACGGCATTATTAAATACTGTTGCAGCAACAGCTACGGCAACTTATGCCACAGCACATACTGAACTCGGAAAGTCTGTGCAGCAATTTGCAATGACTCATGGATTCACTGTGGCTTTTAAATTTAGCGCAGGGTTGCTATTTGTAGGGGCAATAGTTCTCTTCTTCTTTATCAATATCGGTAAAGAAGCCCTAGTTGAAACAGAAGGCGTGATGGTTCACTAAATTAGTTTGTAGCTTGACCTAAGTGGCCAAGTAGAAGCTCTCGAACTCGAGCAGCATCTGCTTGGCCCTTTGTGTCTTTCATGATCGCACCGATTAATGCACCGGCTGCCGGAACATGGCCATCACGAACTTTCTGTGCAGTCTCAGGTTGTGCCGCGCATGCGCGTTCGATTGCAGCCATTAACTCTGAATCATCGTTCACCACTTTAATTCCACGGGCCGCTATAACTTCTGCTGGCTTACCTTCACCGGCAATTACGCCTTCAACGACTTGACGGGCCAACTTGTCAGTTAATTCGCCGGCATTAACAAGTGCAACGATTTCAGCGACATCTGATGCGGCAATTGCTAAATCTTTAATTGCAACATCTTTTTCATTTGCAATACGTGAGATTTCGCCCAACCACCAGCTGCGAGCTTTGGCAGGATCTGCGCCGAGTACAACAGTTGCTTCTACAACATCTAATACATCAGCATTAATCATCGCTGACATCTCTTTGTCCGGCACGGCCCATTGCTCTTGCAAACGTTTACGATGAAGTGAAGGTCGCTCCGGTAAAGCTGCACGAAGTTCTTCGATCCATGCAGCATCTGGTGCTACTGGAACCAAATCTGGTTCTGGGAAATAGCGATAATCCTCAGCCTGCTCTTTTGAACGTCCGGAACGAGTGAGGCCCGTGTCTTCCTGGAAATGCCTAGTTTCTTGCACAACGCGCTCACCATTATTGAGAAGTTCAGCATGGCGGATCATTTCTCCACGGATTGCTCGTTCAACAGATCGCAGTGAGTTTACATTCTTGGTTTCTGATCGAGTTCCAAGGGTTTCGGCGCCGATTAATCGAAGTGAAACGTTGGCATCACATCGAAGTGAGCCTTGTTCCATCTTTACATCACTAACTCCCAATGAGCGCAAGATATCTCGAAGTTCGGCCACGTAGGCGCGTGCAACTTCAGGTGCATATTTTCCAGTTCCTGGAACAATCTTTGTAACAATTTCAACTAATGGAATACCAGCTCGGTTGTAATCGAGAAGTGAATATTCAGCGCCGTGAATACGTCCGGTCGCCCCACCTACGTGCAATGACTTTCCGGTGTCTTCTTCCATGTGCACACGTTCTACTTCGATGCGGAAGGTTTTTGGACCTTCGTCAGTTTCTATTTCAACATCAACATAACCATTTACGCAAATAGGTTCGTCATACTGTGAAATCTGAAAGTTCTTGGGCATATCTGGGTAGAAATAATTCTTGCGAGCAAAACGAGAAAATGGTGCGATTGAACAGTTAAGGGCCAAGCCAATCTTGATTGTCGATTCAATTGCCTTTTCATTTACAGTAGGCAGTGCACCAGGTAAAGCCAAACAAACAGGACATGTCTGAGTATTTGGTTCAGCGCCGAAAATGGTGGAGCAACCACAGAACATTTTTGATTGTGTATTTAGTTCAACGTGAACTTCAAGACCCAATACGGGTTCATACTTTGCAATTACGTCATCGTAGGTCAGGCTCATTTGCTACCTGCTAACGCTGGAATAGTTGAGAGAAGAGGTGCGCCCCATTTAGAAAGTAGTGCTGATTCTAAAGCTGAGCCAACTGAATACATGCGATCATCTTTCATTACAGGTGACATGATCTGGAAACCAACTGGCAAGCCATCTTCATCTGCAACGCCTGACGGTAATGACATTCCACCGATACCGGCCATGTTTACTGGAATCGTTGCGATGTCATTGAGATACATAGCTAGCGGATCATCGGCTTTTTCACCGATTTTGAAGGCAGTCGTAGGACATGTTGGTGAAACCAAAACATCGGCTAACTCGAAGGCTTTATTGAAATCTTGAGTAATAAGTGTGCGAACTTTTTGAGCGCTTCCATAATAGGCATCGTAATAACCTGAAGAAAGAGCGTATGTGCCCAAAATAATGCGACGTTTTACTTCGCGCCCGAAACCAACTTCACGGGTTAAATTCATAACGGATTCTGCTGATGCACCATCAACATCGCCAACTCGAAGGCCATAACGCATCGCATCGAATCGAGCTAAGTTTGATGAACATTCTGAAGGGGCGATTAAGTAGTAAGCAGCAAGTGCGTATTCAAAATTAGGCGCCGAGACTTCAACAATCTCAGCACCTGCTGCAGCTAAAAGTTCGAGTGACTCTTCGAAGCGATTGCGCACACCCTTTTGGTAACCATCACCGTTAAGTTCTTTAACGACGCCAATCTTCATTCCCTTTACATTGCCAGCTTTTGCTGCAGCAACTACGGCTGGGACTGGTGCATTAATAGATGTTGAATCTTTTGGATCATGTCCAGCGATTGCTTCATGCAGAAGCGCAGCATCTAATACTGTGCGCGCGCAAGGACCTGCTTGATCAAGAGAAGAAGAAAATGCAACAAGACCGTAGCGAGAAACTCCACCATACGTTGGTTTTACTCCAACGGTTCCAGTAACTGCTGCGGGTTGGCGGATTGAGCCACCGGTATCTGTTCCGATTGCAAGGGGTGCTTCAAAAGCTGCAAGTGATGCTGCAGAGCCACCGCCTGAACCACCGGGGATGCGAGTTAAATCCCATGGATTATGGGTTGGGCCGTAGGCAGAGTTTTCAGTAGATGAGCCCATTGCAAACTCATCCATATTTGTCTTACCTAAAATAACAATGTCGTTCTTCCTTAAATTTACAACAACGGTTGAGTCATAAGGTGGACGCCAACCTTCAAGAATCTTTGAACCACATGTTGTTGGGATTCCCTTTTGCGTCATTACATCTTTGAGTGCTAATGGAACGCCAGCTAATGGAGAAAGTTTTTCACCGTTCTTACGTTTAGCATCAACGTTCGCGGCTTGAGCCAACGCGCCTTCAGTATCAACATGTAAAAAAGCATGTACATCAGTATCTACCGCAGAAATTTGATCAAGATGTGCTTGCGTTAATTGAACGGAAGTGATTTCCCCGCGCTCTAACTTAGCGGCCATCTCTGATGCAGAGTTGCGAATCATTCTTCACCTAAAATCTGAGGCACACGGAACCGTTGTTCTTCTTGCGCTGGCGCTCCTGAAAGTGCTTGCTCGGGAGAAAGAGATGGAATCACCACATCTGGACGGAAAACATTTTGTAACGGAAGTGGATGTGAAGTTGCAGCAACGTCTTCGCCGGCAACTTCTTGCACGCGAGCAACTGCATCCAAAATAACTGTGAACTCATTGGAAAGGGCGACTAATTCTTCATCGCTCATTTCGATACGGGCAAGGCCAGCAAGCTTTGCTACATCATCACGGGAAAGGCTGGTCATGGGCGTGAGTCTAATTAATTTCGCGCTTAACTGCGAATTTGCCCATCTCCAGTAACGATCCACGTAGTAGTTGTCATTGCTTCTAACCCCATTGGGCCGCGGGCATGCAGTTTTTGATTTGAAATACCAATTTCTGCACCAAATCCCATTTGCTCACCATCGGTAAAGCGAGTTGAGGTATTAACCATCACTGCCGCGCAATCACTTAAAGCGATAAAACGCGCAGCATTGGCCTTGTTTTCAGTAACGATAGCTTCGGTGTGCTGGGTTCCATATGTAGCAATGTGCGCACTTGCCGCATCCACTGAATCAACGATCGCTACGTTCATTTCTAACGTGCCGTACTCGGTGCACCAATTCTCCTCGGTGGCCTGAGTTATTGGAATTGCCCCTGCAAATCCCAGTGTTTGTGAATCCCCATGCAGAACTACTCCTGCATCATGGAGTGCCTTTAATGCAACTGGAACAAAATCTTTAGCGATTGCCGCGTGAATCAAAAGCGTCTCTGCCGCATTGCACACACTTGGGCGTTGAGTTTTAGAGTTAATGATGATGGGAATTGCTTTGGCAAGATCAGCAAACTCGTCGATATAAACATGGCAAACACCCGCACCCGTTTCAATTGTTGGCACGGTGGATTCATCGACCACCATACGAATCAGGGATGCACTTCCACGTGGAATTACTAAATCTACTTTGCCCCGTGCGTGTAATAATGCTTTAACAGTGTCTCGATCATTCGAAGGTACAAGTTGAATCACTTCTGGAGAAATCTTTGTAGCTGCCAAAGCATCTCGCATGACTGTTACCAAAATTTGATTACTCGAAGCCGCACTTGATGAACCGCGAAGTAGTGCAGCATTTCCTGACATCAATAAAATAATCGCGGCATCTACGGTCACATTAGGGCGTGCTTCATAGACCATTCCAATGACACCGAATGGAACGGTAATTTGTTGCAAATCAATCCCATTAGGCAAAGTTGAATGGCGCAACGTGATTCCAAGAGGATCTGGAAGTTCACTCACTTGGCGTGCACCATGTGCAATAGCTGCAACCCGAGCTGGAGTTAAAAGTAAACGATCAAGTAATGATGGGTTTATTTGAGCGGCGCGTCCACGCACCATATCTTCTTCATTTGCCGCAAGAATTTCAGCGCTTCTACTTTCAATGGCATCGGCAATTGCCTTGAGTGCGGCACTGCGCTCGGCCCCTGTGGCAACACTCAAGGTCCGTCCGGCCACACGGGCTGAATCTGCCAGAGCGGAAATGATGTGAATTGCATCCATGGTGCAAAGCCTATCGGCAGTTAGGCTTAAGCCGTGTTCAAATTAATCCGTAAAATTCTGGTCATCCTTTTTATTATCTACGTTGCATTATTTGGTTTAACCAAGGCGATTCGATATCCCGAACCGATTGCCGCGATTAAATTGGGATTGGCACCCGCCTCCAAGACGCCAAATCTCATGCCGGCTCACACAATCAAGGCAGCAACCACCCCGATTGAATGGAAGATCGGTAGTGAAGAGATGCCAGCGCAAGTTAATTTCGACGGAAGTGACATCGCCTTCGATGAGTTCATCTCTACAACTCATACAAATGCTTTCTTGGTTATTCGAAATGGTGTTTTAACTTTTGAAAAATATTACAGCGGCATGGGCCAAAGCACACGGCTTCCTTCTTATTCTGTTGCAAAAACAATGACTTCACTGATGATTGGTAAATTAGTTGATTCTGAAAAACTAAAAGAGAGCGACACTTTTGTAAGCATTTTGCCGCAGTTCAAGGCAGGCACCTCTTTTGACAAAGTCACGATTAAAGATCTCCTTGACATGAAGGGTGGCGTTGGCGTCTCTGATAACTATCCAACGGGGCCTACTGGTTGGGGCGTTGCTATTGCGCAGATGTATGCATCAACTGATGTTGATTGGTTTTTGATGCACAACCGTAAGATGAAAGAAGATCCAGGAACTTTTGCTGAATATCGTTCCGTTGATACTCAAATGCTAGGAATGGTGATTAAAAAGATTACCGGCCAATCTCTTGTCGATTACTATGGTAAAAATATCTGGCAAGTTGCAGGAGCATCACAGGATGCGACATGGAATGTAGATAAAGTTGGTGGAACTGAAAAAGCATTCTGCTGCTTTAATGCAACTGCGCGAGATTATGCGCGCATCGGTTATGAGCTAATTAATCCAAGTTCTAAAATCATTAGTGCAGCTTGGTTATCAAGAATTTCAACTCCTGTTGTAACTCTTGATTACGGGTGGGGCTACGGGGCACAGGTATGGCATCCATATTCAGGAATTAATTTGATGCTTGGACTTCACGGCCAATTTGTTTGGATGGATCCCGCGCACAAAACCGTGATTGTTAAGTTAAGCGATGAACCCACAAGTGCTGATGGTGAAAGTGCAAAAGTTGCGCCGGTCTTGAAAGCAATTTCAGAGAAGAACTAAATCATCTCTGTGAACTAGTTCGCGCTCATACTCTGGGCCCATTTCTGCTGCTAACTCTTTAGTTGATCGCCCTAACATTTTCGGCAGATCCTCTGAATCAAAGGCCACTAAGCCGCGCGCAATTACAACGCCATTAGGTCCAACTAATTCAATGGCATCTCCTGCAATAAATTCACCTTCAACAGAGGTGACTCCGGCAGGAAGTAATGAAACGCCTCGCTCCAAAATTGCTTTTACTGCTCCGGCATCAAGGACTAACTTGCCATGTGGTTTAGTTGCATGCGCTAACCACAACAGACGTGATGTTGTTTTACTTGCCTGTGCGTGAAAATGTGTTCCGCAATCATGGCCAAAGAGTGACATATCCACTTCTTCTAAAGAAGTTAACAGCATAGGAATTCCAGCTGAAGTGGCGATGCGCGCAGCCTCAACTTTTGTAACCATTCCCCCGCTACCAACACCAGCACTTCCGGCACCACCGAGAGTCACGTTTTCGATATCAGCGATCGATGAAACTTCATGAATGCGCTTTGCTCCAGCTTGGGTTGGCGGCGCATCGTAGAGGGAATCAATATCTGAAACCAGAACCAATAAATCAGCCGAGATTAATAGTGCGACTAACGCTGCAAGACGATCATTGTCGCCGAAGCGGATCTCACCGGTGCCGACCGTATCGTTCTCATTAATAATTGGAACAACGCCAAGTTGTAATAATCGATACAGAGTTCGTTGCGCATTTTGATAATGAGAACGGCGTACAACATCTTCAGTGGTCAGCAATACCTGTGATGCGGTAATCGAGTGCCGGCTAAAACTTTGTGTGTATTGCGCAATCAATAAACCTTGGCCAACAGATGCTGCGGCCTGTTGAGTTGCAAGATCTTTAGGACGCACTGACAATCCAAGTGGGGCAAGACCTGCCGCAATTGCACCTGAGGAAACAACAACCACTTCGGCACCACGCGCTTTACAGGCGGCAACAACATCAACAAGTTTATTTACCGCGGCGGCATCAAGTGCCGAACCGGCTTTACCGGTTAGAGAGGATGAGCCAATCTTGATGACGATTCGCTGCGCAGAAGTAATCTGCTCTCGGCTCACTTGTCATCTCCGTCCTCTGGTTCTTTAACAATCGCTGCTGAAAGTTTAGGTGTGTGTGGGTCAACGACGTTGTATTCCCACTGTTTGGCGATTTCTTCGTCGCTTAAAACATCATCAACGCGCTCAGTTTGTTGCCAAGTTGATTCAAGTCGTGAATCTTCGCCGCGTCGATGCAAGTGGCCAGCTAACTGTTCGGCACCAGCCTCGATAGTTGGCTCCCAATCAAATACAACTTGCGTTAGACCATCACCAATTCGAACTTCACTACCTGCAACTGCGCCCTGCTTGAAGAGTTCTTTTTCTACTCCCAGTTGCGCCAAGCGATCAGCTAAGTAGCCAATAGCTTCAGCATTTTTAAAGTTAGTTTGGCGAACCCAACGTTCAACTTTCTTGCCTTTAATATTAAATGTGCCGTCGGCATTTGCTCGTACAGCAAAGCCAGAATCATCAACTGCAACTGGTCGCAGAACAATTCGTGCGCGCACTTCTGTGGCCGCTTCGGCGCGATCCTTTTGAATTAAGCGCGCCATTGCATACGTTAACTCTTGAAGGCCTGCACGCGATGCTGCAGAAACTGGGTAGACCTCGTAACCGCGCTCACGAAGTTCGGCAATAACCATATCGGCCATTGCTTGTCCATCGGGTAAGTCGGTTTTGTTGAGCGCAATGATGCGAACGCGATCTTCTAGGCCACCATAAATGGCAAGTTCGTTTTCAATAATCTCTAAATCTTGAATGGGGTTTCGATCTGTTTCTAAAGTTCCACAGTCAAGAACATGTACCAATGCAACACAACGTTCTACGTGACGCAAAAACTCAAGGCCTAAGCCCTTTCCTTGACTCGCTCCTGGAATCAATCCTGGAACATCGGCAACGGTGAAACGGGTTTCACCGGCCTGAACTACGCCAAGGTTTGGAACTAAAGTTGTAAATGGATAATCAGCAATCTTTGGTCGCGCCGCTGAAATTGCAGCAATGAGTGATGACTTGCCCGCACTTGGATAACCAACTAAAGCAATGTCGGCAACTGATTTTAGTTCTAGAAAAAGTGTGCGCTCTTCACCTGGTTCACCAAGTAATGCAAAACCTGGCGCGCGACGCTTTGATGACGATAGCGCCATATTTCCAAGACCGCCGAAACCACCTTGAGCGGCAACAAATACGGTGCCATTTCCAACTAAGTCAGCAATTTGTTCGCCGCGATCATCATAAATAACAGTTCCATTTGGAACACCCAGAATTAAATCTTCACCTTGATGTCCATCTTTGCGGTCGCCATAACCTTGATGACCTGAAGTTGCTTTGCGATGTGGTGAATGGTGAAAATCTAAGAGCGTTGTAACGCTTGGATCAACGATAAGAATGACATCGCCACCACGGCCACCGTTGCCACCATCTGGTCCACCTAGTGGCTTAAATTTTTCGCGCTTAACTGAGACGCAACCATCTCCACCTTTTCCGGCAGAGGCATAGAGAGTTACACGATCAACAAAAGTTGTCATGAGATGAACTCCCTTCTAAGTAGAAAATAAAAAAGCGAGCCGCATGTACGGCTCGCCCTTTTTTGAGAAAGCTTTTATACGGCTGCCGGAACCACAACATTGACAACACGGCGTCCGCGAGCGCGACCGAATTCGACTGCACCAGCTGCTAATGCAAACAGAGTGTCGTCTTTACCGCGTCCAACGTTCTTGCCTGGGTGAAAATGTGTTCCGCGTTGGCGAACCAAAATTTCGCCAGCATTTACTTCTTGTCCGCCAAAGCGCTTGATACCAAGGTACTGAGCATTTGAATCGCGACCGTTACGTGTCGAGGAGACACCCTTCTTACTTGCCATTTATTTCGCCCCTTCCCTTACTTTGCGCCGTTGATGGCGGTAATTTTTACAAGCGTTAACTTCGCGCGAAAACCTTGGCGACGGCGGTGACCTGTCTTGTTCTTGTAACGCAAGATGTCGATCTTTGGTCCCTTTGTTTCTTCCAAAACTTCACCGGTAACTTTTACACCAGAGAGTGTCTTTGCATCTGAAGTAACAGTTGCACCATCTACTAGTAGCACGGCAGGAAATGAAACAGTTGCGCCAACAGCAGCATCGATGCGATCGACGATTACTGTGTCTCCAACTGCCACTTTCTCTTGATGGCCGCCAGCTTTAACGATTGCGTACACGTGTAACTCCAGTTCATTTTTAGCCCATGGCAGGAGCGATGGCTCCTTCGGGCAGACGCTAAGGGTACGGAGAATGCCCCCCTATGGTCAAATTGCCTGCCTCATCCAGCCTGAAGAGATGTGATGCGAGCAATGGCTTTTTCCAGCGCATAAATCGGATCGCTGGCTGCACCTTTGACCTCGGCATCGGCCGTGGAAATTGCCCCAACTGCATCGGCGATTTGAGCAGGTGACCAACGGCTCAGCTGTCGGCGGGCTTTATCTATTTGCCACGGGGCCATACCAAGTTGGCCCGCTAATTCAAATGATTTAGCCCCACGGTTAGTCCCAGATACTCGTGCCAATGATCGAAGCGCAGATGCAATCGCACTAGTGATCATTACTGGGTCGGTTCCAGTTTCTAACGCACTACGAAGTGCAATCAGTGCCGCAGAAAGATTTCCATCGAGGGCGGCATCTGCAACATCAAAGCCCGTCGTTTCTACTCGACCTTGATGAAACTTATCAATTACTAATTCATCGATTGTTCCCGCTGGTGCATCAGCTGCTATCTGAGCGATTGCTGATTGAAGTTCACGCAAATCATTTCCTAATGCTCCGACTAATGCATTTATCGCCCCAGGTGTTGCTTTGCGTTTTAAGTCCAAAAATACGTTACGAACAAACTCTTGTTTTTCTGCTTCTTTCTTAATTGGCTCACAAGCAATAATTTCTGGCTTTACTTTCTTAATTGCATCAAGGAGCGCCTTGCCTTTTACTCCACCTTTGTGAACAAAAATTACAGTTGTTGATGCATCGGGTGAATCTAAATAACGTGTGATTTCGTCGCGATTTTCCTCTGGTAAATCCTGTAAGTCACGAAGAATCAGTGCGCGTTTTTCTGAAAAAAGTGATGGCGCTAGAGCATCGGCAATATCACCAACAATTACGTCACCTGCGAAAAGATTGGTGATTTCACATTTTTCATCTTTTAACTGCTCATTTAGTTTGCTTAATGCGCGATCAGCCAACGCTGCTTCAGAACCTAGGATGAGATAAAAGCTATTCATATCTCTACCCCCATCTGATTAGATTCAAACGTCCTTTAGCTTTTCGTATTGAGAATCTATGGTTTCGAGCCTTAAGCGCAATAGCTCCATCGATATCCGTACGAACGACTTCGGAGCCGAGTCTATCTAGCGCCTCAATGGTTTGCACCGCCGGGTGGCCGTACGTATTTGTGGCGCCTACAGAAATAATAGAAAGTGTGGGGTGAAGCGCTGCCATAAAGCCAAGATCTTGATACTTAGAACCATGGTGGCAGACTTTATAAATATCAACATGGCTCACATCTTTGATGAGAAGGTGCTGAACGGGTGGCTCTAAATCACCGCCGGTAAATATAGTGAAATCTTTGCTGCGAATTAACGTTGCAATGCTTGAGTTGTTAATTTGTGATCCTTCACCTGGCATTTCAGTAAAGTTTGTGAGATTAGGAGTTGGCCATAAAACTTCGATCATTAATGGACCGACTTGAGAACTTAAACCTCTGACAGGTACTTTGGTAACAACATTGAAGAGCATTGAATGCACCAGTGAACTTTCGATTATTGGCTGGGCATTTTGACTTATCCAGAGTTCTCCGATGCTTCGTCCCTTTATTGCTCCAGGTAATCCAGCCACGTGATCTGCATGAAAATGAGAGAGAATCAGAAGTGGAATTTCATTAATTCCAAGTGCCTTCAAGCATCGATCTTCAGCAATCGCATCGGGACCAACATCAATAACTAGGCCACGATGATTCCCAAGGTTAATTACCATTGAATCGCCCTGACCAATATCGCAATTTGCAATCTGCCAATCACCACCCGGCCATCGCTGCAGCCAAGTAAGACACATGATTGCGATGATTGTTAAAACTAGAACCTGCTTAAACCATTTCTTAAAAAACCAGGCAAGCAGAGTAAATACTGCAACCATGACAAACCCGATACTTCCAGTGCGCAGATTTAGGACTGGAAAAGCCGATGCCCAATGAGCAATAAGGGCGATTGCTGCGGCAGGAAATCGAATTAACCAAATCAGGATAATTGAAATGAAGGGGATAAATATTGAAGTAAGTGCGGCAATGAAACCTAGAATTGTAATTGGTCCAACAAATGGAGCAGACAAGAGATTGGCGATAACACTCATAGGTGCCAAATATCCAGAGAGCGCAACAATTATTGGTGAGCAGAAAACGATTGCAGCAATTGGCGGAGCCAGCCCCTGCGCGAATTTATTGGGAACATACCGAGAAAGTTTTTCAATCAAGAACGGTGCGAATAAAAGAAGCCCCGCAGTGGCCATAACAGAGAGAGCAAAACCAGCATCCCGTGCCTGCCACGGATCGATAATAACGACGGCCGCCATTGCAAAACCAAGGGCTGGAAGAGAGTCGCGCGCTCGTTTAGTGGCTTGGGCAACTAAGAGCACTGCCGCCATTGCTGCAGCTCGCAAAACTGAAGGCGATGGGCGCACCAATGCAATAAATGCAATTAAGAAAATTGAGGTTGCGATTAATCGTGCGGGTATTCTTCTAAATAGAAATTGCATAATCCATAAAACAAAGCTTGAAACTATTGCGAAATTAGCACCACTTACGGCTACCAAATGCGTTAAGCCCGATCTCTTCATTGCGGTTTTGAATTCAAGGGTTTGTTTAGATGTATCACCTAAGACCATGCCAGGAATTAGTGCGCCAGAATCTCCATCTCCGGATAAAGAGCGCAGACCTAGACGAATAGATCCAAGTAAGTGCGCCCAGTTCGATGCCTGAGTTTTAATCTCAACTTTTTGACTTATAAGCACCAATGCTGCAACTCGTGCTTCTTTACTTGAAACAACTCGTGCATTTGCAGTAAATCTTTGACCTGGCAATAAAGTTGTGACATCTCTGTAAGTAGAAATTATGCGGATGGGAACCCGCAGAGAATAATCAATTGATTCATTGTGAATATTGATTGCCATTGCAATGAATGAGTAGCCGCCCGAAGTGGTTTTACTTGGATCGGTAATTACTTCGGCGGTGATTTGGGCGGTTTGTGAAAAGAAACGTGTTATTTGACTGTGTGCAAGCGAGGCTTGCCGAATGGACATTACCGTTGAACCTAAAAGCAGCGCGCAGACGATTACAAGGAATCGAAATCGTTTGCTGATGATGGCGATAAAGATCATGATGCTGGCAGCCAAGGCAATTCGCCACGGCGCAGTCGCGCTTTGAACGAGCGCACCTCCCCAGATTGCTGCGCCTAATGCAACTGCTCTGAAGTCAGTTAAACGCGGATTTTGCTTTTGAACTGTGCGAATTTGGCCGCACCTATTCCGCTCACTTTTTGAAGCTCCTCAATTGTTGTGAAAGGCCCATTGCTTTTTCGATAGGCAACAATGCGTGCAGCAATAACAGGTCCGATTCCATCGAGGGAATCGAATTGACTGGCCGTTGCTCTATTAATGTTGATTGGCCCACTTGGCGATTTTTGTGTCACCTTTGAATGTGATGCCGTTGAGATTGTTGAGTCAACATAAACTTGTTCGCCATCAGCCAAAACTCTAGCCAAATTAATCGTGCTCAAATCCGCTCCTGGTGCAGAATCTCCCGCCGCTTTTATTGCATCAATGACTCGTGCATGCGCATTGAGAGAATAAACACCTGGTTTATTGACCGCACCTGTTACATCTACGAATATCTCTGGAGCTGCCAATTCAATGGGAACTATCGGGGGCGCGGTAACTGAATGCGTATTACCTTTAATAACTATCAAGCCAGATAAGAGAATTACGAGGGCGGCAATAATCAAAAGTGCCCGCTTTTGCAATGCTGTGAAATTAAGTTCGTACCACCACGTTGCGACTCGTTCTATTGTTTGAGAGAAAAGATCCATGCCCCATATTCAAGGTTGGGGCGAGAAAAATAGACCCACAGCGTTCAGATGTGGATATTTACTTCTTTATCCAATAATCATTGATGTACTTTTCGCCCTCATCGCAGAAGAACGTAACCACGTTTTCAACACCATATTGTGCTTTAAGACGCTTTGCCGCAATCATGTGCGCACCAGAAGAGGGCCCAACAAATAATCCATGTACACGGGCCAAACGGCGCATCTCTTCAATAGATTCCTCGGAACCAACATCAATCACACCATCTAATTCATGGTGGTGACGGGCAACAATGCCTGGAATGAATCCATCTGCGATGCCTTCAATTAAGTGCTTTGAAACTTCGCCACACAAAATTGTGCATGACTCTGAAGGTTCAAGTGCAATAACTTTGCAACTTGGATTAGCGGCCTTTAAAGCTTGGCCTACTCCAATAATTGTTCCGCCTGTGCCGACTCCCCCAATAACTAAATCTGGCAGTACGGGCATTTGATCCAAAATTTCTTTGCCGAGCCATTCGCGGTTTTCGTCAACATTCCAATCATTATCAAATTGTTGAGGTGCAAAAAATCCTGGCATTGCGCCCCGGCGTCGTGCTTCCTCTAAAGCATCATTGACGTGAAAATCACCCATGGTATGAACTTCGGCACCAAATGCTTCAGAGATTGCAGTGCGCTCTGGACTCATTCCATCAGGCATGATCACTAACATTTTGTAACCTTTAACCGCGGCAACCATACTCATTGCATTTCCTGTATTTCCGCTGCTTGCTTCAACAATTGTGTCGCCAGGTTTTAATAAACCTTCAGCCTCTGCACGTTCAATCATGTACTTAGCAATACGCGCTTTGATTGAACCAGATGGATTCATGTATTCCATCTTTACCCAAATTCCTTCAATATTTATTAAAGGTGTATTTCCGATTGCATCCAGAATTGTCTTCATTGACAGGCCTTTCACATTGTGGAACTACGTGCGCGAGTATTAAGCGACGATATTAACTAATTTTGGCGCACGCGCAATAACCTTTTTCGGTGCGTTGCTACCCAACTCATTAACGATAGTTGGATGCGCTAAAGCTAAAGCTTCCAACTCTGCATCGGTAATTGTGGGTGAAACTTCAATTCGCTCTTTGATCTTGCCATTAATTTGAATAACAGCCTCAACGGAATCTGCAACAAGGAGTTTTTCATCAACTGCTGGCCAACCCGCCAATGCAACAGCTGGTTTATGACCTAAACGCTCCCACATCTCTTCAGCGGTAAATGGGGCAACTAATGAGAGCATGATTGCAGTGGCTTCTACTGCTTCACGGACAGCTGGGTCTTCTGGTCCGCATCCAGAATCAATTGCTTTACGTGTTGCATTTACAAGCTCCATCACACGAGCAACTGCAACATTGAATCTAAAAGACTCAACGGCAAAAGCAGCATCATGTAAAGCTTTATGTGTCACTTTTCGAAGTGCAATGTCGCCAGTAGAGAAGTCAACGCCTGGTGCACTTGTTACGTCACCAGAAAGACGCCAAGCACGGGTTAAGAATTTAACCGAGCCTGATGGTGAAACATCAGACCAGTCAACGTCATCCTCAGGTGGTCCTGCAAAAACCATTGATAGTCGAATCGCATCGACACCATGATGTTCTAATTCATCTGATAAGCGAACTAAATTGCCGCGACTCTTTGACATCGCAGAGCCATCCATTACAACCATTCCTTGGTTAAGCAGGCGTGTGAATGGTTCATTGAAATCAACCATTCCCATGTCGTTAAGAACTTTAGTAAAGAAGCGAGAATAAAGAAGATGCAAGATTGCATGAGTGACGCCGCCAACGTACTGATCTACTGGTAGCCATGTTTCAACATCCTTTTTCAAGAATGGTTGATCATGCACTGTTGATGATGGGTAGCGAAGGTAGTACCAAGAGGAATCAACAAAAGTATCCATCGTGTCGGTATCGCGCTTTGCTGGTGCGCCGCACTTTGGGCAGGCAACATTTACCCAATCGGTTGCAGCACCCAACGGCGAAGTTCCTTTAGGTTTTAAATCAAGACCTTGAGCATCTGGCAATGTGAGAGGTAATTGTTCTTGCGGAACTGGAACTTCTCCGCATGCATCGCAATGAATAATTGGAATAGGTGTGCCCCAATAACGCTGACGGGAAACTAGCCAATCGCGTAAACGATAATTCCTAGCAGATTTTCCGAGGCCATCTGTTTCAAGTTGTGCATTGATTGCCGAAATTGCATCGGCTTTGTTTAGGCCATTGAGTGGGCCAGAGTTTACTAACGTGCCATCTCCCCCAGTTGCTATCCCGCTAATATTTGGATCTTCTTCACCAGTTTCAACTACGACAACAACTGGCAGATTAAATGCTTTAGCAAAATCTAAATCGCGTTGATCATGAGCCGGCACAGCCATAATTGCGCCAGTTCCGTAATCAGCTAAAACATAATCACTTGCCCAAATCGGCAACTTTGCGCCAT
This sequence comes from uncultured Actinomycetes bacterium, assembly GCA_903874255.1. GTDB lineage: Bacteria > Actinomycetota > Actinomycetes > Nanopelagicales > Nanopelagicaceae > Planktophila. The sequence continues at coordinate 20,722 of CAIQRN010000004.1, read as the reverse complement.
TTACTGGATTGATTGCATAGCGGTTTAAGAAAACCCCGCTCTTTGGACGATCGGTAGCTAAGCGATCGATATCGCTGTCGGCCTTAATTTTTTCTAAATACTCACCAAATTCTTTTTCGACTCCAGTGCCTACAACAAGTTCGGCGGCTAACTCACTATCTGCTGCAACCACCATAAATGTTGCACCGTACAAAGTATCTGGGCGAGTTGTATAGATAGTTACCGGTTCATCGCGACCTTCAATAACAAATGAAACATTTGCGCCAGTTGAGCGACCAATCCAATTGCGTTGCATCATCAAAACTTTTTCAGGCCATTTGCCTTCAAGTTGTGCCATGTCATCGAGCAAGCGATCAGCGTAATCAGTAATCTTGAAATACCACTGATTCAACTTCTTCTTGGTGACCGTTGAATCACAACGCTCGCAAAGGCCAGCGACAACTTGTTCGTTAGCTAAAACCGTTTGACAACCAGGGCACCAGTTAACTGCAGAATCTTTGCGATAAGCCAAACCGCGTTCGTGAAGTTTTAGAAATAACCATTGATTCCACTTGTAATACTCGGGATCGCACGTATTGAAAACGCGATCCCAATCAAACGAACATGCATAGCGGCGCATCGATGCTTTTTGCACTGCGATATTTTCATAGGTCCATATGCGCGGATCAGAATTTCGCTTAATCGCCGCATTTTCTGCCGGCAAACCAAATGCATCCCAACCAATTGGATGCATGACGTTGAAACCTTTTTGAATCCAATAGCGAGCAATTACATCCCCAAGTGCATACGCCTCGGCATGACCCATATGTAAATCACCTGACGGATAAGGAAACATATCCAAGACATATTTCTTTTCACGTGGATCATCAGCACGTCCAGATTTGAAAGGCTGAATCTCATCCCAAATGGGCAGCCACTTTTCTTGCACGTAGGCAAAGTCGTATGCCGCGTGTTCGCGTTCTTCGTTCACGTTGTTATTCATATGTGGAGCTAAGGGGATTTGAACCCCTGACCCCCTGCATGCCATGCAGGTGCGCTACCAGCTGCGCTATAGCCCCATTTACTTCAAGTGCAGACCTTACCGCATAGTGATGAGACCGAATTAAACGAAAGTCGCTCCGCTTTCTTCACCATAAACAGGTTCTGGAATAGATCCAGCGTTGTGCTCCACCAAATTCCATTGTCGGGGATTACGTTGCAGGACAGACCACGATGCATTTGAAAGTCCGCCTAGTACACCCCAATGCGACATCGGCAATTGAAGTAGTTCTCCGAGGATGCATCGTGCAGTTCCGCCATGAGTTGCTACAACCAATAATTGATCTGTTTTACCTTCTAAAGCTTTAAGAATCTCACCTACGGCGCGTGAGGCAACTTCGCTGCGACGCTCTCCTGTCGTACCGGCCGGATTATCATCTCCATCAATCCAGCGAATAAAGTTATGGAAATCTTCGGCACGGTTTTGTGATCCGGTTTTTCCTTCCCACAATCCACCATTTGTTTCACGCAAAGTCTCGTGCGCACTCACTGTTAATCCAGTTAATTGCGCTAGAGCTTGTGCGGTTTCAACCGCCCGCCCTAAATCACTTGAAATAATTTGCGTTGGATTCATTCCGGCAAGTATCTGAGCCGCATGAGTAATTTGAATCTTTCCTACTTCGTTAAGCGGGATATCTGAATGGCCTTGGAATCGATTTATTTTATTCCAATCAGTTTGACCATGTCGCCAAACTACAATTCGATTACCGACCATGTGCGGCAGCTTCCTTTACCGCATCTAGTTCAATTATTGGGCAGTCATTCCAAAGTCGATCTAACATGTAGTACTTACGTAATTCTGTGCTTTGAATATGAACTACTAAATCTGAATAATCTAGCAATATCCATTCGGCACCTTTTTCACGGCGTGCTGGTTTTTCACCAACGGCGTGCAATTTGCGTTCTACCTCATCGGCGATTGCATCGACTTGTGCTGAATTTTGACCGGTCGCGATTAAGAAAACTTCACTGAGAACTAATTGATCGGATAAATCGATAGCAATTAAATCTGTGCCGATTTTTTCAATAATGGCATGGGCGGCAACTTGGGTGATCTCGTTGGTTTTGCTACTGATTGTCATAGAGCCCATTCTCCCGTATATATGCAGCTACTTTCTCCGGAACTTGCCCGCTTAATCCCGCTCGAATTGAGGTAGCCGATACTTCAAGTGCGGCTATATCTATTCCTGCAGGTGTAAATCCAGGCCGATCGATGCAAATAATCGAAACTAGCGACTTCAGTTCTGCCGAATTATGCCAATCATCAATTTTTGCAAAGGCATCAGTCCCCATGATCAAGAAAATCTGATCTCTTGGATGAGCAGCTTTAATGGCTTGAACCGTGTCGATTGCATAACTAGGGCCTTGACGCAGAACTTCTATTTGATCAACTCTAACTTTTTTTCGAATTTCATCCGGCAAAGATGAAATTGCCAATTCGCACATTGTGTAGCGCTGTGCACCAGAAGCAAATGGTGCTTGTTCGCGAAGTAAAGGTTGACCAGCGGGAACTACTAATAACTCATCGACTAGATCTTTTTCAAAAAGCTGAGTGATTACGTGCAGATGACCTAAGTGAATCGGATCAAATGTTCCGCCGTATATTCCAACTCGGGACAAATTAATCCCGGTCTAGGCGAAGAACTAAATAAAGAAATAGAGAAAGGACAGAAAAAGCGATAATGCCATATGCATATGCTGGCATTGGAAGTTCGCGAACTGTCTCGGCGGCTTTGTTGATCATGGGCAAAATCCTACTATGACAAGCCTTCAAGTAATTGCTTAAACCTGGCTTCGTCAATAACGCTTACGCCGAGTTCCTGTGCCTTTGCTAACTTGGAGCCAGGGTCCGAGCCGACCAAGACATAGTCAGTCTTTTTAGAAACCGATGATGATGCCTTTCCTCCATGAGCTGCAATAGTTTCAGAAATTCCATCACGGGTAAAGGACTCTAATCCGCCAGTCACGACAAAAGTTAGACCGCTCAAAGTTTGCGGTAGTTGTGCTGCATTGTGCGCAACAACAGTTACTCCGGCAGCACTCCATTTTTGAATTATTTGTGAATGCCAGTCAATCTCGAACCATTCAACAATTGATTGGGCGATTGTTAATCCGACACCATCAATATCGGCAAGTTCTTGCGCGGTTGCGGTCGAAATTTTATTTATCGAGCCAAAGTGAGTTGCCAAAGCTTGAGCAGCAGTTGGCCCTACATGTCGAATGGATAACGCAACTAAAGTGCGCCACAACGGACGGGTTTTGGCCTCTTCTAGCGCGGCTAATAATTTTGCAACATTTGCACCCGCGGTGCCATCTTTTTTTGTGAAGAAATCACTTGTGGCGAGTTTGTCTGCCGTGAGATTAAAAAGATCAGACTCATCAATAATAATTTTTGACTCAAGTAGGGCGCTAGCTGCTTCATAACCTAGGACGTCTATATCTAAAGCCGCACGAGAACCAATGTAATAAATCCGCTCTCGTATCTGTGCTGGACAACTTTGAGTATTGGGACAACGAATATCTACGTCTCCGGCTGAAATTGCACGAAGTTCGCAGCCGCATTCAGGACAGCGCGTTGGCATTACAAAAGTTTTTTCGTTTCCTGTGCGACGTTCAATAACTGGTCCAAGAACTTCAGGAATAACATCACCAGCTTTTCGAATGACAACTACGTCGCCGATTAATACACCTTTTCGAACAATCTCTTCGGCATTATGCAGGGTTGCATTGGTGACCGTGGATCCTGCGACTTTGACGGGCTCCATGAACGCAAACGGTGTAACACGTCCGGTACGACCGATGCTGACCTTAATATCTAAAAGTCTTGTCGTAACTTCCTCCGGAGGGTATTTAAATGCGATTGCCCACTTTGGCGCACGCGAAGTAAAACCTAACTGTTCTTGCTCGCTGATTGAATCAACTTTAATTACTACTCCATCGATTTCATGTTCAACATCATGACGATGTTCTTCGTAGTAATTTATGAACTTCTCAACTTCGGCCCTTGTCTTGCAAATCTTGAAACGGTCACTGGTTGGTAGTCCTAGTTTTGCGAGAATTGCATATGCCGCGCTCTGTGATTCAAATGAGATTCCCTCGCGAGCTCCAACGCCATGAACAACCACCGATAGTGGACGCTGCGCAGTTACACGTGGATCTTTCTGTCGCAATGAGCCAGCTGCGCCATTGCGGGGGTTAGCAAATAGCGCTTTACCTGACTCTTCCAACAAGTCATTGAGTTCATTGAATGCTGCAAGAGGGAAAAAGACTTCGCCACGAATTTCAATTAGCTCCGGAATGCTTTGGCCTTTTAGATTATATGGCAGATTTTTTATTGTCTTGACGTTAAGGGTTACATCTTCACCCGTTACACCATTTCCACGTGTAAGACCACGGATAAGAGTTCCATTTTCATAAGTTAAATTAATTGCAAGACCATCGACTTTAAGTTCACACAAGTATGTTGGTGTTGTGACTTCTTTTTCAACACGATCAAACCAAGCGCCAAGTTCTGAGAAATCAAAGACATTGTCCAAACTCATCATTTTTTCAATGTGATCGCGCTGTTCAAAAAGTGTTGAAAACCCTCCGCCAACATTTTGTGTGGGTGAATCCGGTTCACGTAATTCTGGATATTTCGCTTCAAGAGTAGTTAACTCCTTTAGTAATGCATCGAACTCTGCATCACTAACTGTTGGTGCATCTAATACATAATATTTGAATTGATGATCACGAATCTCATTAATGAGTTCGCCCATTCTGTGCCGCGCTTTATTTGTCATTACTGAGTCTCACAAATTGTGGCTGAGCCAACTACGCGATCACCGTCATAGATAACCATCGCTTGACCGGTGGCAAGACCTAAGAGTGGTTCATCAAGTTCGGCAACTAGCAGGACACCATCAAAGAAATATGAGCAAGGTAATGCAGAACCATGCGCCCGCACTTGGACAAATCCACGATGCGGGGTGCTTGAAACTTCTGGTCCACACCACACTGGCCGTTCCCCGCGCATTAAGGAAACCGCTAAATCTTCTCGCGCACCGACAACGACCGTGTTGCTTACTGGTTCAATCTTTAAAACAAATCGTGGTGATCCATCGGCCGCTGGAACTGTGAGACCTAAACCTTTTCGCTGACCGATTGTGTATGTGTAAGCACCTTTATGTTCACCAATCTTCGTTCCCTCTTGGTCAACAATCGGCCCGACTTCACTTCCTAAACGATCACGTAACCAACCGGCGTTATCTCCGGATGGAACAAAACAAATATCATGACTATCGGGTTTTTGGGCAACAGCTAAACCACGGGCTTCGGCCTCTTTTCGAATATCAACTTTTGTTGTGTCACCCAATGGAAATATCGCACCAGCTATTTGTTCGACAGTTAATACCGATAAAACATAGGACTGATCTTTGGAGTGATCTACTGCGCGGTGCAGTGTTTTTCCAGAATCACTCAATTGCGTGCGTGCATAATGCCCCGTAACAACACCATCAAAGCCCATTGCCCGCGCACGATCGAGTACCGCAGCAAACTTAATCTTTTCATTACAGCGCAGGCATGGATTCGGTGTTCGCCCGGCAGCATATTCAGCTAAGAAATCTTCAACTACGCCATCATGAAACTCTTCGGCCATATCCCAAATATAAAAAGGAATACCGATGACATCGGCTGCTCGACGAGCATCGTGCGAATCTTCAATCGTGCAACAACCCCGTGCACCTGATCGATATTTTTGTGGATTTGCAGCAAGTGCCAAGTGCACTCCAATTACTTCATGCCCAGCTTCAACTGCGCGGGCAGCAGCAACTGCTGAATCAACCCCGCCACTCATTGCCGCAATTAGTTTCATGAAAGATTAGCCGCCCGTCCACGAGCAATTACATCAGGAAGTACTGACACTACATAGTCAACGTCGGCTTGTGTACTTGTTGCACCAAATGAGAATCGAAGCGATGACTGAGCAGTCTGGACGTTATGACCCATTGCAATTAATACATGGCTGGCTTCATGCACACCTGCACTACATGCAGAACCCGTTGAACATGAAACACCTTGTCCATCCATCAATAGAAGCAAAGTGTCACTTTGTGTTCCAGGAAAAGTAATATTAACAATTCCAGGTAAGCGCTTTGCATTAACTCCATTAACCGTTGCATCAGGAATTACTTTTCGTACGCCGGCGATAAATGAATCTCGCAATTCTTCCACTCTAAGTGCGTCGTAGTGGTTACTTGATGCAGCTACGGCAAAACCAACAATGCCTGGCGCATTTAAAGTGCCACTTCTTATTTCACGCTCTTGTCCCCCGCCATGAAGTAGCGCCGGAATTTCAACTGTACGCCGCAAAATTAACGCACCAATACCAAGTGGCCCACCAACTTTGTGTGCGCTCAAAGTTAAAGCAAATAAACCTAACTCTGAAAACGAAAGAGGTGTTTTCTTAAAACTTTGCACGGCATCGCTATGCACTGGAATCTCGCCCGCCAATTTAACTACCTCTGAAATAGGCTGAATGACTCCCGTTTCATTATTTGAATGCATGATTGAAATAACTGCAATTTCATCACGACGAGTATTTAGGGTTTCTTGTAGAAAATCTAAATCGATGAGGCCTTCACTATCAACTGGAACTTGGATTACCTCAGCACCTTCATGCTCTGCTAACCAGTGCGCAGGATCTAGAACTGCATGGTGTTCGATGGCAGAAATTATTACGACATTGCGACCATTCTTGCGCGCTGACCAAAAGATTCCCTTAAGCGCAATATTGTTTGCTTCGGTTCCTGAAGCGGTAAAAATAATCTCCCCCGGCAATGCGCCGATTTCTTTAGCCAAAGATTCTCGAGCATCTTCCAATGTTTTCCGAGTTGCACGCCCATTGGTATGTAAGCTCGAAGGGTTTCCGAGTTGAAGCATTTGTGCGGTCATCGCGCTAAAACATGTTTCAACCATTGGCGTAGTTGCCGCATGATCGACATAGATAGATGACATGGGGTCAATCTTAGGGTTAGCGGGCTTTAACGCCTTCTGTAGCAGTAGGCAGTACTGCGAATAAATCGCCTACAACGCCAAAATCAGCTAGTTCAAAGAGCGGCGCCTCGGCATCTTTATTAACAACCACAATTAATTTCGAAGTCTGCATGCCGGCGCGATGCTGAATTGCACCTGAAATTCCACATGCCACATAGAGCTGTGGGCTCACAGTTTTTCCGGTTTGACCCACTTGATGTGAATGCGGATACCAGCCGGCATCTGTTGCTGCGCGCGATGCGCCAACGGCTGCACCTAATGAATCGGCAAAAGCCTCAACTGCTGCAAAATCGCCATTTGTTCCACGACCACCGGAGACAACGATATTTGCCTCAGTTAATTCAGGACGTCCGCCCTTAACTGGTGGTTGCGAAGATTTGATGGTTGCTTTCTTAGAATTCTCCGAAAACTCGATTGCCATATTTTCAACAACAGGTACAGATGAAACAAAATCTGCCGAAATCGTATTTGGTCTAATCGTAATAATCGAAAGCGCTGTTGAAACTTTTGAATGCACTGTCGTAGAGCCGCCGAAAACTAATTGAGTTGTTGTTTTATCGGCTGCGACATCAACAGCATCGGTGATTATTCCAGCCCTTAATCTCATTGCAACACGTCCTGCAACTTCTTTTCCAAATGCATGTGAAACAAATAATGCAACATCAGCTTTCTTTTCAGTAATGACATAAGAAAAAGCTTCAGCCACTGCGCCAACCCCATGCATCGCAAATGCATCTGACTCGATGACAATCACTTTAGAAATTGCACCCTGATTCACCGTTGCCGCATATGCTGCGCCTTTACCTACTGGTGCTAAGACAAGTGCACTTACCTCTCCCATGCGAGCGCCAGCTGTTGCTAATTCAACCGTTGCTTTAGTGGCTTTTTCGCCGACAAAATCGGCAAGAATTAAAACGCTGCTCATATCAACTTCTTTTCTACTAAGAAATCAACCAGCTTCTGACTTGCGCTTCCATCATCTGTCACAACCACTCCCGCAGCACGCGGAGGTCGTGGTGAAGCATCAACAACTTCTGACCAAGATTGTGTGAAATCTGATCCCGTACTCGCAAAATCGCGAATCTCAATCGACTTCTTTTTTGCCGCCATGATTCCCTTAAACGATGGATACCGCGGTTCATTTATCTTTTCGACAACACTGACTACGCATGGGAACTGCCCAACAATCTCATCAACACCCGCCTCTGTTACGCGTGTAATTGAGACAGTAGAGGCGCTTGGATCGACTTCTACTCTGGAAGCAAAAGTTAACTGCGCCCATCCCAATTTTTCACTTAACATCGCCGGCACAACGCTCATGCGGGCATCAGTTGATTCGGTTCCGCAAATAACAATGTCAAAACCTTCTTTAGAAATAACCGCCGATAAAACTTCGGCCGTTACCAACGCATCTGCACCAGACAAAATCACATCGCTAACTAATATCGCACCATTTGCGCCCATCGAAAGTGCTTTACGAATTGCTTCACTTGCTCGCTCTGGACCCATCGAGATAACCGTGACCGTGTTCGATCCACCCTCTTCATTTCCTCCATGAGCTTCGGCAATTCGCAACGCTTCTTCGACTGCATATTCATCTAAATCATTAAGAACTGCATCAACGTTGGAGCGATCTAGTAACCCACCGACCATCTTTTTTTCAGCCCATGAGTCGGGAACCTGTTTTACGCAGACGGCAATCTTCATGAGGATAGGTTACTAGCCAGTAACCATGCCCGCCATCTCCGTTTCAAGATTTCATGCGGGATTTGCCAACACGTAACCTCAATCCAAGGTTGAGTCTTTCACGCTGGCTGATTATTTGCACCATGAGTACACCGATCCGAGTGGCAGTAGTTACTGAATCTTTTCTACCGCAGGTAAATGGAGTAACCAACTCAGTTCTACGAATTTTGGAGCATCTTCGGGCGCAAGGTCATCAAGCTCTGGTCATTGCACCTGAGAGCATCGACGGTCCAAAGGAGTATGCAGGTTTTCGTGTCAAGCGAGTTCCAAGCTTAGAAATGAAAGGCTTAATTCCATTGGCATTTCCACAACGTAATTTAGAACAGCTTCTTGATGGTTTTGCGCCAGATGTAATCCACCTAGCTTCGCCAATTTTTCTTGGAAAATACGTAACAAAGATTGCACAAAAACTAGATATTCCAACTCTGTCGGTATACCAAACTGATATTGCAGGTTTTGCTCGTCACTATGGTTTAACTGTCGCACATAACACTTTAAAAAAATGGGTCGCAAAAATTCACTCATCTACAGATCGCACTTTGGCGCCTTCTACATGGTCTTGTCGCGATTTGGAAGAAAGCGGTGTAAAGAATGTTCACTTGTGGCAACGCGGCGTTGACTCGCTTCGCTTTTCTCCGGATAAACGCGATTTAAATCTGCGACGTGAAATCTTAGGTGAACGTACTGATCGAAAAATTGTCGGATATGTTGGAAGACTTGCAAATGAAAAACGTGTCGATGATTTGGCAGTTTTAGATGCACGCGATGATATTCAGCTTGTAATTGTTGGGGATGGTCCGGCACGTCAAAAACTCGAGAAGTCACTTCCAAATGCTTATTTTGCTGGATACCAAGGTGGAGATGATTTAGCTCGCCACTATGCATCACTTGATTATTTTGTTCATACTGGAAAACATGAGACTTTTTGTCAATCAATACAAGAAGCATTGGCATCTGGCGTTCCTGTCATCGCACCAAACACTGGAGGGCCAGTAGATCTAGTTAAGCATGGGTGGACGGGATATCTAATTGACACAGCAGATTCTGTTGCACTTAATCACGCACTAAATATGTTGATACAACTGCAAGATCCTTTTACTTTGCTGCAAAGAACACGGGAATCAGTCATAGAACGAAATTGGCAGGTAGTAAACAGCCAACTTATTAGCCACTATCGCGAGATTATGTTTAAAGAGTCCCTTGTAGCAGAGGAAAATGTTGCATGAAAATAGTTCATATCGCTAATTTCTACGGGCCAAAGTCAGGCGGAATTAAGACAACACTGCACCAATTAGGCACTGGTTACGTGGCTCGCGGACATGCATTTACATACATCGTTCCAGGAACTGGTTTCTATTGTGAAGAGTCAACGAGCGGTACAAAAATTACACTTCCATCAATAGAGATCCCCTTTAGTGGTGGTTACCGCATTATTCGCAACAACCGTGATGTGAAGAAACTTCTCATAGCATTGAAGCCTGATGTTTTAGAGATTTCAGATCGTTTTACCCTTTCTAAAATCGGTGCTTGGGCAGGGAAGAGAAATATTGGGGCAGTGGTTTTTAGCCATGAAACTTTGAGCGGCTTGGCTAAGAACTATTTCCCGTTTTCGTTAAAGAAAATTGTGGATTGGCATAACCGCCGGCTTTCTTCACGATTCAGGCACGTAATTACTACGACAGAGTTCGCTTCTAAGGAATTTAAAGATATCAAGGCAACAAATCTAGTCAGAGTTCCACTAGGTGTTGATTTAGATAAGTTTTCACCATATCTTCGAAATGAAGAGTTTCGCTCAGATCTTCTACAAGGTGCGAACGTCCTACTAGTTCACTGTGGGCGCATGTCACGTGAAAAGCATCCAGGGCGATCAATTGAGGCGCTTAAGATTTTGTTAGAGCGTGGAATTAATGCGCGATTAATTTATGTTGGCATCGGCCCTATGTATGGTGAACTACGTGAGAGAAGCAAAGGGCTTCCAGTAACTTTTCTTGGATATATTGCCGATCGCGAACGTTTGGCTGAAATTCTGGCATCTGCCGATGTTTCACTAGCACCAGGACCAATTGAAACTTTCTGTCTAGCCGCATTGGAATCTCTTGCTGCAGGTACTCCAGTGGTGGCTTCAAATACCAGTGCAGTTGGTGAGTTCTTGTTAATAGATACTGCTCAACCAGTTGGTGCTGTCGCCGGAAATACCGGACATGAATTTGCAAATGCAATCGAGAATGTTCTTGAAATGCGCAACGATCCAAACCTGTCTTCACGATGCTTTCATCAGGCAGAGAATTTTCCTTGGAGCGCAACGCTTGCACTTATGTTGAAACTACATGGCGACAACTCTGAAGTAAAAAGAAAGTTACGGGCGGCATAAATGAAACCAGTCGCAGTTTTCGCAGTTTTAGGCGATAGCGCGGCTTCAGGCGTCGGCGATACCGATATCAACGGGGTTTCAAAAGGTTGGAGCTATTACTTAGCGAAAAACTTTCAAGATCCTCTCGTTTATGTAAATCTTTCGCGTCCAGGTGCAAAATCTGATGAAGTGCTTATCGATCAACTCCCTAAAGCCATAATTCACCAGCCAACGATTACCGCAGTTATTGTTGGAGGAAATGATGCGCTGCGTAATGGATTTTCCCCGCAACACCTTCATCAAAATCTGCGCATCATAATAAAGACGCTTAAAGCTGCGGGCTCTGAAGTCCTTCTCTTGCAACTACACGATCCCACCCAAATCGTTCCTATGCCAAAAACTTTAGGTACCGTTCTAAAACGGCGAATAAATGCGGTCAATCAAGTCACCCAAGCAATCGCAGCAGAGTTTGGCTCTCAGATTTTACGAACCCGCGATTTAGAAGGAATTTACGAAAGAAAAGTTTGGCACATTGACCGAATGCATCCTTCAAAATTTGGGCATCAGCTACTCGCACATCACTTTCGCGAAATTCTAAGCAGTCGTTGGGATATCTCACCAATAACTTTTGAGCCGATCACGGTTAAGCCAAAGTCTGAGTCAATAAAATGGATGTTAAGAAATGGAACGCCGTGGTTTCTCAAGAGATCTGTTGATTTGTTGCCTGCCGCACTCTATTTGATTGGATGCGAGTATCTCAGAAGGATTTTTAGGTCTAACCAGGAAACAAGTGCAGTAATTTATTATCCGGAGTTTGTTAATCATCGAGAAGCTGGCATCCCAGAGGTGTTTGAAGCGCGAGTTTCGTAACCCAAAGCCTGGCTTTTACGGCATTATTGCGCCGTGCTCCCTGCAGATCCCCGAACCCTTGGCGCTACCGTCACTGAAGGCGGTACCAATTTTGCCATTTGGTCCAACGCAGCCGATGCGATCGAACTCTGTCTCTTTAATGAAGTTAACGGCAAATTAGTCGAAACGCGTTTTGCAATGTCTCACCGCAATGGCCCAATTTGGCATGGCTACTTAGCTGGGGTTCGACCGGGGCAACGCTATGGATACCGTGTTTATGGCCCATGGCATCCTGAAAACGGGGTGCGATTTAATGCCGCCAAATTGTTAATAGATCCCTACACGCATCATCTTGATGGACAACTTTCATATGTCCCTGAAATTTATGGACATGTTGCAACTGATGGATTCGGTGCTGGAGATCTAAGTATTCGTGATGATCGAGATAGTGCAGGCAATGTTCCATACAGCGTAGTTACCGATCACCGAGTGCGAGAAATTCACCGCCCACTTGTTCCATGGGCTAAGACTTTAATTTATGAAGCTCATGTTCAAGGTCTGACTGCAAAGAACCCCAACATTCCATTTGAAGAACGTGGAACGTATAAAGGACTTGGGCATTCTTCAACTATTGCGCATTTGAAATCATTGGGTATTACAGCGCTCGAACTTTTACCAATCGCTGCCTTCATCACCGAGCCCTCAACTCTTGAACGCGGGCGCAAGAATCATTGGGGTTATAACTCGCTTGCTTTTAGTGCGCCGCATTCGGATTATGCAGCAACGGCAGATCCAATTTCCGAATTGCAATGGTCCGTAGATCAATTACATGCCAGCGGTATCGAAGTTATTTTGGATGTCGTTTACAATCACACTGCTGAAGCAGGTGTGGGCGGACCAACGCTTTCATATCGAGGTATTGATAACAAGGCCTACTACCGTCAAGATGCACATGGCAATTATGTGGATGTGACCGGTTGCGGAAATACATTCGCGGCGAGCAATCCACATGCAGTTCGTCAAATTATTGACTCATTACGTTGGTGGGTAGAAGTTATCGGCGTTGATGGCTTTAGATTTGATTTGGCGACGGCGCTTTACACAAGTAATAGCGCTTTTAATTCATCACTTATGTCAGCAATTGAATCAGACTCTGTTTTGCGTAATTTCAAAATGATTTCAGAGCCCTGGGACATTTCACGATATTCATTAGGTGACTTCCCGCATCCGTGGCGTGAATGGAACGATGCTTACCGCGATTCAGTGCGTCAATTCTGGCTCGGCGATTTGGCCCGTGGGTATGGCGAAGGCGTATCTGACATTGCAAGCAGTATTAGTGGCTCAAGCTCTATTTTCCATTACCGAGGTCCAACTTCATCAATAAACTTTATTGCCGCACACGATGGTTTCACTTTGCATGACATGGTTACTTACAACCAAAAACATAACGAGGCCAATCAAGAAAATAATGCCGATGGCAATGATTCAAATAGATCGTGGAATGTTGGGGTTGAAGGCGAAGGCGATGACCTCGGAATAAATACGATTAGACACTGGCTCAAGAAATCAATGCTGGCAACTTTAATGCTTTCATCTGGCGTTCCAATGCTCAACATGGGCGATGAAACTAGCCGCTCCCAAAACGGCTCCAATAACGCTTACTCACTCCCCTTAGATTTTGAGAGCGAAAGCGAATTAACATTTAATGGTGGCTGGGCCCTTCCTTGGGAACTAGATGAAAAAGCCGCAGATATTTTGGCATCTGTGCAAGAGCTTGCAAAAATTCGCGACACCTACTTGGCAGATGTTGCCTCAGAGTTTTTCTCAGGAATTGTTGATCAAGGAACAAAGCGAAAAGATATCGCCTGGTTTTCATTGGGCGGTCGTGAAATGACAGATAATCATTGGCAGGATGAAGAAAAGCGAAGCATTACAGTTTTTGTCGAAGCAGATCCAAAACGAGGTTTGCTACTTTTGATGAACTCTTCAACTGCCGAAACAGTTTTCACTCTGCCAGATTCCACTTGGGGTGAGGCATACCGTTGCATTTTTGATGCATCTAAGGAAATTGCAACGTACGAACCAGCAATCGCAGCCCCTCAAGCAAAAATCACTGTTGCCCAACACAGCGCGCAGGTATGGCTAGTTACGCGTACTAGGTAGTAATTGCCACTTTCAAGTAAAGTTTATTAACGTGTTAGCAATCATCGCTCCTGGCCAAGGATCACAAACACCAGGAATGCTCAATTCTTGGATTGCAAATCCTGAACTTCACCAATTAATTTCGCAATGGTCGATGCGCATCGATTTAGATTTAATGCGCCTTGGAACATCTGCAGATGCAGATGAAATAAAAGATACGGCAAATGCACAACCACTCATTGTTGCTACTTCATTATTAGGTGCACACGCGTTGGGCATAAAAAACTTTGCTTTTGCATCTGGGCATTCAGTTGGTGAATTAGCTGCAGCTGCGTTGAGTGGTGCAATCTCAGAAGAAGATGCACTTCGATTAGTTCGTGTTCGTGGAATTGAGATGGCAAAAGCTGCCGCCCAATCCCCCGCGGGAATGTCGGCAGTCCTGGGTGGAGATCGCGAGTTGGTTTTAGCGAAATTGAAAGATTTAGATTTGGTTCCAGCAAATGACAATGGTGGCGGACAAATTGTTGCTGCCGGAGATTTACAGGCACTTGAAGCCCTTTCACTTAATCCCCCCGAAGGATCGCGCGTTCGTGCACTTGCAGTTGCTGGCGCTTTTCATACGCACTTTATGTCACCTGCAGTTGAACCGCTTCAAAATTTGGCCGCGGGCATTCAAAGTTTTCCAACCTCGGTTACCGTAGTTTCAAACAAAGATGGCGCCGAGGTGACTAATGGCGCAGAAGTCTTAGAAAGAATCGTTAACCAAATCGCTAATCCCGTTCGCTGGGATCTATGCATGCAAACCATGAAAAATCTCGGTGTTACGGGTGTCATTGAATTACCGCCAGCTGGAACTCTGGTTGGCTTACTCAAACGGGCAGTACCGGAGATTGAAACATTTGCTCTCAAGAGTGCGGATGATCTCGATGCAGCTAGAGAATTCGCAGGAAGGCACGCATGATCATCAAATCCTCACCAACTACTAATAGCCAAATACTTTCAGTTGGTTCATATCGACCTAAACGCTTAGTGCCCAACTCAGAAATAGTTGATCGCATTGATTCAACGGATGAATGGATACAACAACGAACCGGAATTCAATCTCGTCGTTTTGCTGATCCCGATGAAACTGTTATTAGTATGGCAAAGGCTGCATGTGAAAGGGCATTAAAGCGCGCAAATTTAACTATGTCCGACGTTGATACTTTAATTCTGGCAACAATTTCATATCCCTTTCAAGCACCAAGTGCGGCAACTGAGTTAATCAATGAACTAGGTAATCCAAAGGCCGCAGCTTTCGATATCAGTGCTGCATGTGCAGGTTTTTGTTATGGCGTTGCAATGGCAAGTGATTTAGTTCGCGGTGGAACATCTAAAAATGTTTTAGTCGTTGGAGTTGAAAAACTATCTGACTTCACCGACCCAGATGATCGCGCAACTGCCTTTATCTTTGCTGATGGCGCAGGTGCAGTCATCATCGGTCAAAGCGAAGATGCAAAAATCGGTCCAGCGATTTGGGGCTCTGATGCCGATTCACGTGATGCAATTATGTTGACGCCGGCATATACCGAATTTCGGAATGCACCTGATAAAGGTGTTGCACAGTTGGGCTGGCCAAATATTTCACAGCAAGGTCAAACTGTTTTTCGCTGGGCTGTTTATTCGATGAGCAAGGTTGGCCTTAAGGCGTTAGAAGCCGCTGGTGTTAGCGTTGATCAACTTGATGTATTCATCCCGCATCAAGCCAATATTCGAATCATCGAAACAATGGTTAAAGAGATGAAGCTTCCTGACTCAGTTCTTGTAGCTGATGACATCCGAGTGAATGGAAACACGTCAGCGGCCTCAATTCCACTTGCCATGGATATTTTGCTCGAGCAGCACCCCGAAATGCACGGCAAATTGGCTCTTCTAATCGGATATGGGGCGGGCTTGGTTTATGCGGGGCAGGTTGTCCAACTTCCCCCTCAACCTTGAGATTTGCACCACTTAAGCCTGTCGATACTCGTAAGTAAGCGCCTGGGTCATACACAATTACCACCTGTTGAACTATTGAACTCAAGATTAAAGAAAAGGAACACTTCATATGTCACTTTCACAAGCAGATGTACTCGCAGGCCTTAAGGAAATCGTTGTTGAAGTTGCAGGCATTCCTGCTGAATCAATTGAACTCGATAAAAACTTCACAACCGACCTAGAAGTTGATTCTCTCAGCATGGTTGAGGTTGTAGTTGCTGCAGAAGAGCGTTTTGGCGTGAAGATTCCTGACGATGCCGTTGAAGGTCTTGTCACTGTTGGCGATGCAGTTAATTTCATCGTTGACGCAGCTAAGTAAGTAGTTAGCGCCTAAATTTTATGTCTCGTCGTCGCGTAGTCGTCACTGGACTTGGTGCCACAACACCGATTGGTGGAGATGTAACTTCTTCTTGGTCAGCGCTTTTAGCTGGCACTAGCGGGGTTCGCTCTCTTACCGAAGAGTGGGCACAAACTATTCCAGTGCACTTCGCTGCGCGAGTGGCAGTTGAACCAAGTGAGCAGATGGAGCGGGTAGAACTTCGCCGCTTGGATCGCTCTGAACAATTTGCACTCATTGCCTCTCGTGAAGCCTGGAAAGATGCGGGTTCACCTGAATTAGATAAAGAACGACTCGGTGTTGTAATTGCTTCAGGAATCGGTGGAGTTACAACGCTGCTGGATCAATATGACATTTACAAAGAAAAAGGTGCGCGACTTGTAAGTCCGCACACAGTGCCAATGCTGATGCCAAATGGTCCCGCAGCAAATGTTGGATTGGAACTACAAGCGCGTGCCGGCGTGCATACTCCAGTAAGTGCATGTGCATCAGGGGCAGAAGCGATTGGTTACGCCTTTGACATGATTCGAAATGATCGTGCAGATATCGTTGTTAGCGGAGGAGTCGAAGCGGCAGTTCATGCATTGCCGATGGCTGCCTTTGCTGCAATGAAAGCTCTTTCAACTAGAAATGATGAACCGCAACGCGCATCTCGTCCATACGATTTACATCGTGATGGCTTTGTTTTGGGTGAAGGTGGCGGAATCCTTGTTCTAGAAGAATATGAACATGCAAAGGCACGCGGAGCAACAATTTATTGCGAAATCGCGGGTCAGGGTTTGTCCTCAGATGGTTATCACATAGCCGCACCGGATCCAGATGGTGCGGGTGTTCAACGCGCAGTTAAGTTTGCACTTCGTGATTCAGGCTTAACAACTAAAGACATCGTTCACCTCAATGCGCATGCAACTTCTACGCCAGCCGGAGATATTGCCGAAGCAAATGCTTTGCGTGCAGCACTCGGTGCTGATGCCGACCATGTCGCGGTATCTGCCACGAAATCAATGACAGGTCACTTACTTGGTGGAGCCGGAGCGATTGAATCAGTATTTATTGTAAAAACTTTACAAGATCGTCTTGCACCTCCAACAATTAATATTGAAGATTTAGATCCTGCCGTCACTGTTGACGTTGTTCGTGATAAACCGCGCGCATTACCTGCCGGCGATATCGCAGCACTAAATGACTCTTTTGGTTTTGGCGGCCATAACGTCGTACTGGTATTTAAGAGCATATAAATGCTAACTCCGTCGATTGACCCGCGCGATCCCGAAAGCCGTATCGCGCGATTAGTTGATGATGGAGTTTTTGAATTCTTAATTCCGCGTACCGATTGCGGAATAGTTGCAGTTACCGGTTCCATTAAGGGAAACAAAGTCGTTGTCTTTGCCTCAGATGCAACAATTAAAAGTGGCGCGCTCGGAGTAGATGGATCGAAAGTTATCGTCACTGCCTACAAAGCTGCCATGGGTGCACAAGTTCCAATTATTGGAATCTGGCACTCAGGTGGTGCGCGCTTAAGCGATGGCGTTGCATCTCTTGATGCATTTGGAGAAGTTTTTCAATCAATGATTTCAGCCAGTGGTCGAATTCCTCAGCTTTCACTTGTACTCGGACCAACGGCAGGTGGTGGCGCATACGGCCCTGCCCTAACTGATGTTGTAGTCCTTGCACCTGAAGGAAGAATCTTTGTAACAGGTCCGGATGTAGTTAAAAGTGTTACGGGTGAAGATATAGATATGGCATTGCTGGGTGGACCCGAGGCCCACCGTAAAAATAGCGGACTAGCTCACATCATCGCCGCAAATGAAGCCGAAGCATTTGATGACATTCGCGATCTAACCGCGCTCTTTGCAAATCAAGGATTCATGAATTCTGTAGTTGAAGATATTGATCTCTCTAGTTTTGTACCAGAATCTAAAGTACGTACGTATGAAGTTCATCCGTTGGTTGATGCTTTACTCGATAAAGAAACCGAACACATTGAATTACTTTCCATGTGGGCGCCAAATATGACAACAATAATTGGTCGATTAGGTGGAGCAACTGTCGGAGTAGTTGCAAATAACCCCGCTCATATCGCTGGCGCACTTGATGCTGCGGCAGGTGAAAAAGCTGCACGATTTGTTCGCACCTGTGATGCTTTTGGAATTCCACTAATTGTGATTGCCGACGTTCAAGGTTTCTTACCTGGTGCTGGTCAAGAGTGGGAAGGCGCAGTTCGTCGTGGCGCTAAATTGCTGCATGCCTTTGGCGAAGCCGTTGTCCCTCGCGTAACCTTGATAACTCGACGTGCATATGGCGGTGCATTTGTTGCCATGAACTCCAAAGCCTTGGGTGCAACAAAAGTACTTGCCTGGCCCAATGCCGAAGTTTCGGTTATGGGCGCCGTTGCCGCAGTCCGCGTTTTACACCGTCGAATTTTGGCTGATCTTCCGGCCGAGCAACGCGAAGCAATGGAGTTAGAACTTGCTGCTGAACATGAAAAGATTTCCGGTGGTGTTGCTCGTGCAGTAGACATCGGCGCAGTAGATGAGATTATTCAACCGACTCTTACACGAAGCGCAATTGCAGCGATTATTGCCGATGCGCCACATCGTCGCGGCGCACACGGCAATATTCCGCTGTAGTTAGTTCTTAACCGTTAGATTTAAAAGTTACAGAAACAGTTGCTGTGACGGTTTTTTCAATTGTGGTTGTGTCATATGCGCCGTAATCAGCTGTCATTGTTGAATCCGGAGTTGTAATTTGAATTGGACCAGCCTTGACGTTCACGAGTGTGCCAAGAGTGCCACCAACTGCCTTAGTCAAAGCTTCTCCACGAGTCTTTGCATCTTTCATAGCATCACTCATTAGCTGTGGGCGAAGTTCAGGCAAGTTTGAGATGTAGTACTGAGGACCATAGTTGTTTACATGAATTCCAGTTTGAAGCAATGTGCCGATACCTTGGCTAAGTTTTGAAATTAACTGCACATCCTTTGATCGAACTGTTACATCGCGACTTGCACGATATGACAGAACTCGACCAGTGAGATTTCCATTGACATATTCTTCATTTGCATAGGTAGACACTGCGCCGAGTGTTAATGCATCAGCAGGGATTCCGCCACTGGCCAAGTACTTTGAAAGCGCCGCTACATCAGAATCAACTTTTGAAACTGCTCCACCAACATTTTGTGCTGAAAGGCTGACAGATAAAACCCACACTGCGTTGTCAGCAGTAGCTGTTGTTTTTGCAGATCCTGTAACTGTAATTCCATCACTGCTTCGCGAAGCAAAGCCGGAACCAACTTTCATGAGACCCACACCAAGTGCAAGCGAAACGATTACTGAAGCGATGATGATTGAAACTGCCTTTCGGCGTTCAACTGTGATAATTGGGGATTCATTTAATTGGCTCATGAAAGAATTCTACCCTTTTAGATCGCCCGAAGTTGAGCAATCTCTTGCATGCCAGCACCCCTATATTTTTCTAGGGCTTCGTCCCAGGAATTTCCCAACAACTGTGCAAATTCATTTCTGATTGCGTCTTCATCAAATGAGTTCTGCAACACATTGCTTATCTGGTTTTCGTTGATTAATACCGCGCCACTTGCATCGGTCGCAGCCCTATGAATTCCTAACTCCGGAGTAAATCTAAATAGCTCTCCCCCGGTGTCACTGCTTTCATGAACTTCAAAATTTAGATAATGCCAACTGCGCAATACACTCGCGATTTCTGCGGCCGCCCCTGATTCGCCTCGCCACTGCAACTGAGTTTTATAAGTACCCGCCAGCATCGGTTGTGTTTGCCAGACCACTTGTACATTTGTGCCCAAGATATTCTGCATGGCCCAATCAATATGGCTACGCAAAGCAGATGGCGCTGAATGAATGGTTAAAAATCCTCGAGCCGAAACACGGGCAGAGGATGAAGACAAACGTTCCATGAAAAACTCCTAGCAAGGGCGCTAATTGCGACCTTCCCCGACCGCCATCACGCTTGCTAGTGCCTTAATTACACACCGTTAAAGCCCAAACTGTCCAGTCCCACTTTAGGCATACGGCTCAATTGACGGTAGAGTTCGCCTCAGTCGGACGCTTAATCAGTACCCGTTTCATGTAACACATATTCGGTATCGCTGGCGCAAGAGGAAGACCGTGATCCGAGGATTTCTCGGAACACCCACATATCGAAGGAAAAGTAAAAACATGGCAACAGGCACAGT
>CAIQRN010000003.1 GCA_903874255.1 uncultured Actinomycetes bacterium | reverse complement strand
TCCTGTAAAGAAGGCTGCAGTGAAAAAAGCCGCACCTGTAAAAAAGGCAGCGGTAAAAACTATTCCAGTCAAGAAAGCCCCAGGCAAACCTTTCCCATCCAAAACCACTTTGACGGTAGATGAAAAATCTCAAACTGTTTCTGTTTCAACAATTACAGCGCCGGTAGCTGCGCCTGTTATCGAAGAGCGACGTCTTGTTATGCCGCCGCCTCCTCGTCCAGTTAAGAGCGGAAAGAAAATTCCCCCACTAAAACCAATCAAAGCTGCGCCTACACCTATTGTTGTTAGCGAGAGTGAATCTCCATGGACGGCAGCCGAGTTGAAGAGCATTCGCTCTGAGATTTTAAAAGAACTTGCCGCCCTACGAGTAGTGCTCGAAAAAGCTGAACTTGAAATGGATACATTAATTCAAGAATCTGGCGAAGGCGCAGGTGATGATCAAGCGGATGCAGGAACCAAAACTTTTGAACGTGAGCATGAAATGTCGCTGGTCATTAACGCGCGCGACATGGTGCTACAGACCGAACGCGCATTAGAGCGTTTAGATTCAAAAAGCTATGGAAACTGCGAAGAATGTGGAAATGCAATTGGTAAGGCTCGTCTTCAGGTATTCCCACGAGCCACTTTATGCATGATCTGCAAGCAGAAGGAAGAACGGCGCTAAAGGTGCGCATGTGGCGCACACTCTTAAGTGTTGCTCTCTCTGTTTGGGTTCTGGATGTAACAACGAAAATTTGGGCCGTGAACTACCTGTCCCATCGGGGAGCGGTAAAGATAATTGGAACGATTTTTCAACTTAACTTTGTTCGAAACTCAGGAGCAGCGTTTTCATTCGCTCCAGGAGCAACGATACTTCTTTCCTTTTTTGGAATCTTAGTGTTGGCAGGGATTTTGCACTACGCACAATCTTTAACTTCCAAAGGCTGGGCAGTGGTATTTGGTTTAGTTATGGGAGGAATTTTAGGAAATCTCTCTGATCGCATTTTCCGCGAACCAGGTTTGTTACGCGGACATGTCATAGATTGGATGCAACTGCCACACTGGCCTATATTCAATATTGCAGATTGCGCAATCGTCACGGCAGCGATACTTTCAATGCTGCTTACCATTCGAAATATTGCACCGATTCAGAGAAACACCCCTACTATCTAAATGAGAAATTGATATGAGCACTCGAGAACAACGCACGTTGTCTGTACCAGAAGGCGTTGCTGGTGAACGTATCGACAGTGCTCTCACCAGAGTTTTGGGACTATCTCGTACTGCCGTTGTTAAATTGCTTGAAGATGGTGACATAACTACTTCGGGTAAAACGATGAATAAATCTGATCGAGTTGCCGCGAATCAAGTTATTGACGTACTTATGCCAGCTCCAATTAATCAAGAACCGATTCCTCTCACGCCACTTGAAGGTTTAGCAATTGTTTACGATGACGATGCAATTGTTGTGATCGACAAACCCGTCGGATGTGCAGCTCACCCAAGTCCTGGATGGACTGGCCCAACAGTTGTTGGAGCACTCATGGCTGCTGGATATTCGATTTCAACAAGTGGCGCTCAGGAGCGCCAAGGAATTGTCCATCGCCTTGATGTAGGTACAAGTGGATTAATGATTGTTGCAAAGAGTGATCGCGCATTTACAGTTTTGAAAGATGCATTTAGAAATCGTACTGTCGACAAGATTTATCACGCACTAATTCAAGGACACATGGATCCGACGACTGGAACTATTGATGCTCCCATCGACCGGCACCCAAAGGAAGATCATCGATTTGCAGTGATGGCAACCGGAAAAGACTCGATTACACATTATGAAGTTATCGAGTTTTATCGCGGTGTCTCATTAGTAAAAGTGGAGTTAGAAACCGGTCGGACTCACCAAATCCGTGTTCATTTCTCGGCGCTCAATCACCCTCTCGTCGGGGATACGACCTATGGGGCAGATCCTGTTTTGGCTAAATCGCTTCACATGCGCAGACCGTGGCTTCATGCAAAGGAATTAGCCTTTGACCACCCAATTACAGGTGAGCATCTACGCTTTACGAGCCAATACCCAGCTGATCTCACAGCCTCTTTGGCGTTGCTATCTGATGCAGTTCTGCCTTAAGTAATAATCTACGACAACCATGCCACAGGATAATTTCGTACATCTGCACGTCCATACCGAGTATTCAATGCTCGATGGTGCCGCTCGTGTACCCGATTTAATGGCCGAAGTTGCTCGACAAGAAATGCCTGCAATCGCCATGACCGATCATGGAAATGTTTTTGGTGCATATGAATTTTATAAACAAGCAAAGAAAGCTGGCGTCAAGCCAATTATTGGTATTGAGGCATATGTAGCGCCAGAATCACGTTTTGAAAAGAAGCGTGTGCAATGGGCAAGCGGCGGAGAAGACGATGTATCCGGTGGCGGTGCTTATACACACATGACCATCTTGGCTGAAAATAATGTGGGCCTTGCAAATCTATTTCGTTTATCGTCACTAGCTTCCTTAGAAGGCTATTACTACAAGCCTCGAATGGATCGCGAACTCTTGGCCCAGTATTCATCGGGCTTAATAGCAACTACGGGATGTCCGGGCGGTGAGATTCAAACCAGATTGCGAATGGGTGCATACAAAGAAGCGATTAAAGCGGCAAGTGCCTATCGAGATATTTTTGGCGCAGAGAATTTCTTTTTAGAGGTCATGGATCATGGAATCGAAATTGAAAGCAGAGTTAAAAGTGATCTGCTGAAATTAGGTAAAGAGCTTGGCTTGCCACTGCTTGCCACAAATGATTTGCACTACACACTTCAAGCCGATTCTGGGGCACATGAAGCGTTACTGTGCGTGCAATCAGGATCTACTTTGGCCGATCCAAAGCGCTTTAAATTTGATAACGATTCTTTCTATGTAAAAACCGCCGCAGAAATGCGCGATCTCTTTAAAGATATTCCGCAGAGTTGTGACAACACGCTTTTAATTGCCGAGCGCTGCGAAGTAACGATGCGTGAAGGCGAAAATTTATTGCCGCAATTTACAGTTCCGGCGGGCGAGACTGAGGATTCATGGCTTAAGAAAGAAGCGATCGCCGGAATGAAATTGCGATTGGGAAGTAAGTTAACCCAGGCGCATGAAGATCGTTTGGAATATGAACTTGGCGTGATGGAAAAAATGGGTTTCCCAGGTTATTTCTTAGTAGTTGCTGACTTAGTAGGCCATGCGAAAAAAGTTGGAATTCGTGTAGGTCCAGGTCGTGGTTCGGCAGCGGGTTCACTTGTGGCATATTCACTTGGAATCACAGGCCTTGATCCACTTGAACATGGTTTGTTGTTTGAACGTTTCTTGAACCCAGAGCGTATTTCAATGCCTGATATTGACTTGGACTTTGATGAACGCCGACGTAGCGAAATGATTCGATATGCAACTAATAAATATGGTGAAGATAGAGTCGCGCAGATTATTACTTACGGCACAATTAAATCTAAGCAGGCAATTAAAGATTCAACTCGAGTTTTAGGTTATCCATATGTCATTGGGGAAAAACTTACCAAGGCATTGCCGCCAACTGTTATGGGAAAAGATATTTCACTCGGTGGAGTATTTGATCCAAAAGATGAACGTTATGGAGAAGCGGGCGAATTTCGTGCGTTGTACGAATCCGATCCAGATTCAAAGCGAGTTGTAGATACGGCACGAGGTCTTGAAGGCTTAAAGCGTCAATGGGGAGTCCATGCTGCCGGTGTAATTCTCTCTCGCGAACCATTGCTTGATGTCATTCCGATTCATCGCCGCGAAGCTGATGGTGCGATTATCACTCAGTTTGATATGGGTGCATGTGAGGCAATTGGTTTGCTCAAGATGGATTTTCTTGGACTTCGTAACCTTTCTGTCTTGGATGACGCACTTATCAATATTAAAGAAAATCAAGGGATTGAAGTTGTTCTAGAGGATCTGTCCCTTGATGATAAGAAGACTTATGAACTTCTCTCGCGCGGAGACACTTTAGGTGTTTTCCAACTCGATGGTGGCCCTATGCGGGCACTTCTCAAATCGATGTCTCCCGATTCTTTTGAAGATATTTCCGCGGTAATTGCACTCTATCGACCTGGCCCAATGGGTGAAAATGCCCATAACAACTATGCAGATAGAAAAAATAAACGAAAGCCAGTAGAGCCAATTCACCCTGAACTTTCAGAACCGTTGCAGGAAATTCTGGGAGACACATATGGACTCATTGTGTATCAAGAGCAGGTTATGGCAATTGCACAAAAAGTTGCAGGCTTCTCATTAGGACGTGCAGATTTATTACGTAAAGCAATGGGTAAGAAGAATAAAGATATTTTGGATAAGGAATACGTTCCATTCGAAGCTGGCATGAAGGCAAATGGATTTTCTACGGCTGCGATTAAGCGACTATGGGATGTTTTGATCCCATTCTCAGATTATGCGTTCAACCGAGCACACTCTGCAGGTTATGGCGTCGTTTCTTACTGGACAGCGTATTTAAAAGCTAACTATCCAACTGAATACATGGCCGCACTTCTCACAAGCGTCAGAGATGATAAAGATAAGTCCGCGCTGTATTTATCAGAATGTCGCCGGATGGGCATCCAAGTTTTACCACCTGATGTTAATGAATCTAATGGCGAATACACCCCACGTGAGAAAGATATCCGCTTCGGATTAGCTGCGATTAGAAATGTAGGCGAAGGAGTTGTTGCTTCAATAAAAGCTTCGCGCGAAAGCAAAGGACGCTTTACATCATTTGGAGATTTCTTAGCCAAAGTAGATGCACAAGTTTGCAACAAGAAAACTATTGAATCCCTCATTAAAGCAGGAGCTTTTGGTTCATTGGGTTCAAGTCGAAAAGGCTTGATCGCGGTTTATTTGGAAGCAATTGATTCGGTAATCGAAAGCAAAAGAGCAGAGGCCATTGGTCAATTTGATTTATTTGGTGGCGAAGAAATAACCCAAGTATCTGGATTAGATATCGAAGTTCCGACAGGTGAATGGGAAAAGGCAATGCTGCTCAGTTATGAGCGCGAAATGTTAGGCCTTTACGTTTCCGATCACCCACTTCTTGGAGTAGAGCATGTCTTACGTGCCAGCACTGATATGTCTATAAGCGAGTTAGTTGATGAAGGTGCCCAACATGAATCGATTGTCACAATTGGCGGTTTGATTACATCAATCACGCGCAAAGTTTCACGACAGGGCGCTTCTTGGGCTGTAGTTACAATCGAAGATCTTGAGGGTTCGCTCGAAGTTCTTTTCTTTGCAAAGACTTATACCCAGTATTCAATGTCACTTACTGAAGATCGAATTGTTACGATTCGCGGTCGAGTTGATCGCAGAGAAGAAAATCTTCGTTTCACAGCCCTTGAGATGTCTATGCCAGATATTTCAGCTGGACCAACTGGCCCACTCGTTATTTCCCTGCCCATGTCTCAGTGCACTCCACCCGTAGTAGATCGCATCAAAGAGATACTTCGCTCACACCCTGGCAAACGAGAAGTACATCTTTCAATCTCTGAAAATGGTTCAAATACAGTGATGAAAGTTGATGCCTCGGTAACAGCGTCACCATCTTTAAGCGCAGATCTCAAATCAATTCTTGGTCCTAACTGCCTGGTCTAAATCACAGCGCCGAGCTTATGGTGCACACGTTACAATTTGAAAGTGATTCGCAGCGTTGACCTCCGTGGTCTTACTATGAGTAAGGCCCAGTACAACCTTGAACTACCGCGTGCAACTTTAGATGTTGCGCAAGCGATGCAATTAATCGAACCAATACTCAAGCGCGTCAAAAACGGTGGCGAGAGCGAATTAATAAAATTGGCACAGGAATTCGATGGCGTCACGCCTCATTCAATTCGAGTACCACAAGAAGTTTTAGATAACGCTCTTACCAATTTAGATCCAGAGATTCGTATCGCCTTAGAGCTCTCCATAGAACGTGTACGAAAAGTTCACAATGATCAGATTCGAGGTGAAACAACCACACAGTTCGTAGAAGGTGGAAGCGTCACTGAGCGATGGATTCCAGTGGATCGTGTTGGTCTGTATGTTCCTGGGGGTCGGGCGGTTTATCCCAGCAGCGTCATGATGAATGTCATTCCCGCCCAAATTGCTAAAGTTTCATCGATAGCAGTTGCGTCACCGCCACAGAAGGAGTTTGGTGGTTATCCGCACCCAACGATTCTTGCAACGTGTGCATTACTTGGAATTTCGGAGGTTTTTGCCGCCGGGGGAGCCCAAGCAATTGCCATGTTTGCATATGGCGTCGAAGGTTTGTGCCAGAAATGCGATTTAGTAACGGGTCCTGGAAATATTTATGTTGCCGCAGCCAAGCGGGCTTTGCGCGGTGTAATTGGAATTGATTCAGAGGCCGGACCTACAGAAATTATGATTCTTGCCGATTCATCGGCAATCGCCGCAGATGTGGCCGCTGACTTAATTAGTCAGGCCGAGCACGATGTAATTGCTGCAGCAATTTTAGTAACTGATTCTGCAGAACTTGCACGTGAAGTTGAGACTGAATTGAAGTTCAGAGTTGCAGCAACCAAGCATAGTGAACGAATCAAAACGGCATTGTCGGGCGTGCAATCAGCGATTGTTTTAGTAGATTCTATTGAAGCGGGAATCGAAGTTGTTAATGCATACGCTGCAGAACATTTAGAGATTCAAACTAGAAATTGCGCGGCCGATGCTCTAAAAATTAGAAATGCTGGCGCAGTCTTTATCGGCCGCTTTTCACCTGTATCACTTGGCGATTATTCAGCAGGTTCAAACCATGTTTTACCTACAGGGGGCTGCGCCTGCCATTCCAGCGGCCTATCAGTTCAAACATTTTTGCGGGGAATTCATTTTATTGAATATAACCAACTGGCATTTTCCGAATTAATTCCTACCGTCGTAACTCTTGCTAACTCAGAAGATTTACCAGCTCATGGTCAAGCTATGACCGTCCGATTGGAAAATCTGTAATGAGCTGGCCTACTTGGTTACCAATTCGCAGTGATCTGGCTTCGCTCGCTCCATACGGTGCACCGCAAGTTAAAGCCGATGCAGTATTAAACACCAATGAAAATCCGTACTCACCATCACCTGAACTCGCCCGTGCGATTTCAGATGCAGTTTTTGATGTTGCATCCACTTTAAATAGATATCCAGATCGCAATGCAGTGGCGCTGCGCCAGAAGTTGGCTTTTTACATTAATCAACGAAGTTCAACTTCCTTTTCCGTAAGTAATCTTTGGGCTGCTAATGGAAGTAATGAAATTATTCAATCTCTGTTTCTAGCATTTGGAAAAGGAAATGCATTGGGATTTACTCCCTCATATTCGATGCACCCGTTAATTGCCAAAGTCACGGGTACTAAGTGGATTGAAGGGAGTCGAAATTCAGATTATTCACTCAATACCGATGAAGCTCTCATCCAGATTCTTGAACAAAAACCGGCACTGACATTCATCACAACGCCAAACAATCCAACTGGCGGTGCTGTGTCAATTTCTGACATATCCAAATTGGCCGATGCGGTAAAAGAAATTAATGGATTACTTGTCGTTGACGAGGCCTATGCCGAGTTTTCAGATGAGCCATCGGCAGTTACCTTGATTGATGCACACCCTCATGTTGTGGTAATTCGCACAATGAGTAAAGCCTTTGCATTTGCAGGTGCTCGCGTTGGCTATTTAGTCAGCGCAAAGGAAGTTGTAGATGCCATGATGCTGGTGCGCCTTCCGTACCACTTAAGTTCGCTCACTCAGGCTGCTGCCAGTGCGGCCATTGATTTCAAAGAGGAACTACTCGGCTTTGTCTCAACCCTCATCACCGCTCGAAAGCAGTTAGTAAAGGATTTGGAGGGATTGGGTCTTCGCACGATAGAAAGTAGCGCAAACTTCATTTTGTTTACAGGTTTCAAGGCCGAAGCCCCTAAACTTTGGAGTGACCTCCTAGAAAGAGGCGTTCTCATTCGCGACGTAGGAATTCCAGGTTATTTGCGAGTGACAGTTGGCAATGAAGCTGAAAATAAAGCTTTTATTTCAGCATTAAGTGAACTTGTTTAAGGAGATTGTTATGAGAACAGCCCGTATCGAACGTGAAACCAAAGAATCACATGTCTTAGTTGAATTAAATCTTGATGGACAAGGAATCATCGATGTAGATACAGGTGTTCCATTTTTTGATCACATGATGTCGCAGTTAGGAAAGCACTCTGGATTTGATTTAACCATTAAAACAAAGGGTGATGTCCATGTGGATTCACACCACAGCGTTGAAGACACATCGTTAGCTTTCGGGCAAGCTCTTCGAGAAGCACTTGGCGATAAAGCTGGCATTAGACGTTTTGGTGATTCGATGGTGCCATTGGATGAAGTCTTAGTACAAGCGGCGGTAGATCTTTCAGGTCGCCCATACCTTGTTCATCGACAGCCAGAAATTGTTGAACTAATTGGAACTTTTGATACAACACTTGGAAAACACATCTGGGAATCAATTGTTGCCGAGGCACATATTGCTCTACACATCCGTGTCCTAGAAGGCCGCAACGCGCACCATGTTTTTGAAGCACAGTTCAAGGCAGTTGCACGTGCCCTTCGTGATGCAGTTTCCCTAGATGGCAGAGTTGCGGGTATTCCTTCAACCAAGGGCTCTCTTTGATCGCAATTCTTGATTATGGATCAGGTAATTTGCGATCTGCTGAACGGGCATTTGCAATTACTGGCGAAGAAGTTGTCGTTACCTCTGATTACAAAACAGCAGTAGAAGCTAATGGACTAGTAGTACCCGGCGTAGGTGCTTTCGCGGCATGTATGCAAGGTTTACTTGCAATCAATGGTGATTCAATAATACGAGAGCGAATCGCTCAAGAGCGCCCAGTGTTAGGAATTTGTATAGGCATGCAGATTCTTTTTGCTACAGGTACCGAGCACGGCAAACATTCTGGAGTCGGAATTTGGGATAGTGAAGTCAGCTTGCTCGATGCACCGATATTGCCACACATGGGATGGAATACTGTCGAGCCTGATAGCAGTTCAGATCTCTTTAAAGGTTTAGAAAGTGAGTCATTTTATTTTGTGCATTCTTACGCGGCAAAAACCGCTGTAGGAAAAAAACAAACATGGACAACGCATGGTCAAAAATTCCTCTCTGCAGTTGAAGATGGATATGTCAGCGCAACTCAGTTTCATCCAGAAAAATCTGGAGATGCAGGGCTGACTCTTATTAAGAATTGGGTTTCGACGTTATGAGTTATCTAGAACTTCTTCCAGCCGTAGATGTAAAAGAAGGACGTGCAGTTCGCTTAGTTCAAGGCGAACTTTCCCAAGAGAGCATTTATGGTGCGCCACTAGAAGTTGCACTCGAATTTCAATCCAGCGGAGCTGAATGGCTGCACTTGGTTGATTTGGATGCAGCTTTTGGCCGCGGTAGTAATGCGCAATTATTGGCAGAAGTAGTTGGTTCACTTGATATTAAAGTTGAACTCTCTGGTGGCATTCGAGATGACGAATCTTTAAAGCGCGCCTTAGCAACTGGTTGCCGCCGAGTTAATTTGGGAACTGCGGCATTAGAGGATCCAGAATGGACTGCTCGAGTAATTGGCGAATACGGCGATCGAATAGCGGTTGGTCTTGATGTGCGCGGCCATACTTTGGCAGCTCGTGGATGGACGAAAGAAGGTGGAGATTTATTTGAAACCCTTGCCCGTCTAGATAAAGATGGTTGTGCACGATACGTCGTCACAGATGTAACCAAAGATGGAACGTTAGCCGGACCTAATTTGGAACTTTTGCAGATGGTTTGTGAAGCAACATCTAAGCCTGTTGTTGCAAGTGGTGGAATCTCTTCTCTTTTAGATATCCAAGCCCTAGTTGCTCTAAATGCAATGGGAGTAGAAGGTGCAATCGTTGGCAAAGCACTTTATGCCGGTGCTTTTACCTTGCAACAAGCTCTGGAGTTAACAAAGAAATGACACTCTCGGTTCGCATCATTGCGTGTCTCGATGTAACTGATGGCCGTGTTGTTAAAGGCGTCAATTTTACGAACTTAGTTGATGCAGGTGATCCGGTTGAGATGGCGGCTCTGTACGGCGTGGAAGGTGCCGATGAATTAACTTTTCTAGATATTTCGGCAAGTGTCGTTGGTCGCGAAACTACGCTTGATGTTGTTCGACGTACTGCCGAACAGGTTTTTATTCCTCTCACCGTTGGCGGTGGGATTCGAAGCGTTGCAGATGTGGATCGGTTGCTTCGTGCCGGCGCCGATAAAGTCTCAATTAATACCGCGGCAATTGCCAGACCTGAGTTAATTGCCGAAATTGCAGATCGATTTGGATCGCAAGTTTTAGTTCTTTCAGTAGATGCACGACGCGCACGAACGGATTCAGGTTTTGAAGTAACAACACATGGTGGACGCGAAGGCAGTGACATTGATGCACTTGCATGGGTCGAAAAAGCTTGTGCATTAGGAGTTGGTGAGATTTTATTAAATTCCATGGATGCCGATGGAACTCGAGCAGGTTATGACATTGGGATGATCAAAGCGGTTCGTGAAGTCTCCAAAGTTCCATTAATTGCAAGTGGGGGAGCAGGAACTTTGGCTGATTTTTCTGCAGCGCTAGATGCCGGGGCCGATGCACTTCTGGCAGCAAGCGTCTTTCACTTTGGAATCCACCGCATTGGTGATGTAAAACAATATTTACGCTCGCATAATTATCCTGTGCGCGCGGTCGCCAGTAAGTAAGGCAGAATTAGCACATGAGCGCATTAGATCCCACAGTTGAAGCTTTACTAAAGGATCCCTCAGCGCTCATCCCCGCAATCGCCCAAGATGCTACGAGTAAAGAAGTTTTAATGCTGGCTTACATGAATAGCCAAGCATTGGCGCTGACTTTGAGTACTGGCAAAGCTACGTATTGGTCTCGCTCTCGAAATGAATTGTGGATAAAGGGTTCTACATCAGGACACTTCCAAGAAGTTCAATCGGTATCACTAGATTGCGATGGAGATGCGATTCTTCTGATTGTTAATCAAGTTGGCGCTGCGTGTCATACAGGCGAGAAAACCTGTTTTCATACGCCATTGGATCGTGGATAAAAATGAATCTCGAAGAATTTCGTGCGTATGCAAAGATCTCAAATGTCATTCCAGTTTCACGCAGGCTTTTAGCCGATGGCGAAACACCGCTTGGCGTTTATAGAAAATTAGCAAAATCTGCTCCGAATACTTTTTTACTTGAGTCCGCAGAACATGGTGGTGCATGGTCGCGCTATTCCTTTATTGGTGTTCGAAGTGAAGCAACATTAAGTGAGCGTGACGGAAAATCGTACTGGCAGGGAACCGCCCCGGCCGGAGCCCCAGTTGGAATTGATCCACTTGAAGCCCTGAGACTTTCTGCAGCACATTTGAAGTCACCAATTATTGAAGGTCTTCCTCCACTGACAGGCGGACTCGTTGGTTTCATGGGCTATGACGTTGTCCGACGTCTGGAAAAACTTCCGCAACTTTCGAGCAAAGATTTACCAATCCCAGAATTAAGTTTCATGTTAACAAGTGATTTAGCGGTGCTAGATCACAGTGACGGCACCATCACGCTGATTGCTAATGCCATCAACTGGGATGGAAGCGATGAGCGAATTGATGAAGCTTTTGAAAGCTGTAATGCGCGTTTAGATCGCATGCAGAATGATTTAATGAGTTCCCTATCAGGTGATATTGCACAAATTGATCTGCACTCAACGCCAATCTTTGATGCCAACATGACAGGTGATGAATTCAAAATCAAGATTGCACAAGCTAAAGAAGAAATCCTTGCGGGTGAAGCGTTTCAAATTGTACTTTCACAGCGTTTCTCAATGCCTTGCGAAGCCGACGCAATCGATGTGTACAGAATGCTTCGACTAAATAATCCAAGCCCATATATGTATCTCTTTCGCTTCAATGAAGGCATAACAATTGTGGGTTCAAGTCCAGAAGCCCTTGTAAAAGTTAATCGACGTGAAGTTATGATCCATCCGATTGCGGGTACGCGCAAGCGTTCAGATTCCCCTGAAGAAGATCACCGTTTGGGCGAAGAGTTATTGGCAGATCCAAAAGAGCGTGCTGAGCATTTGATGCTGGTCGATTTAGGCCGCAATGATTTAGGACGAGTCTGCGCACCAGGTAGCGTAGAAGTAATTGATTTTATGCACATTGAACGTTATTCCCACGTTATGCATATTGTTTCTACAGTTACTGGCACCCTCTCTGATAAATCAACCCCGGTCGACGCACTCTTTTCAGTGTTTCCGGCAGGTACTTTGTCAGGTGCACCAAAGCCACGGGCAATGGAGATTATTGAAGAGTTAGAACCAACGCGTCGAGGCATCTATGGTGGAATAGTTGGTTATATAGATTTCACCGGAAATATAGATACGTGCATTTCAATTCGTACCGCGCTGTTGTATGAGGGCACTGCTTATGTACAAGCTGGTGCCGGAATTGTTGCCGATTCAGATCCTGAATCTGAAAACCAAGAATGTCGCAATAAAGCT
Source organism: uncultured Actinomycetes bacterium (assembly GCA_903874255.1). Taxonomy (GTDB): domain Bacteria; phylum Actinomycetota; class Actinomycetes; order Nanopelagicales; family Nanopelagicaceae; genus Planktophila. Next base: position 20 of record CAIQRN010000003.1, on the reverse strand, counting down.
GCCGCAGTTTTAATGGCAGT
>CAIQRN010000002.1 GCA_903874255.1 uncultured Actinomycetes bacterium | reverse complement strand
GCTCCTAATGCGTTACTCACAATAAGTAAGGTTAGAGCAGTACCCTTACTCCATGATCCCTGCACCTGGTGCGGGCAGCGAAGCTCCAAAGAAAAGGCGAAAGCGTAAGCGCCCCGCCAACCGCGGCCCCCAAACTCACACTTCCGCCCCCGCCCAAAAGCTTGCGAGCCCAAAAAATAAGCGCCCTTACGCTAAACGGGTTGATGAAGTTAGTGCTGGCGGTTTAGTAATTGATTCCTCTGGCACCCAAGGTCTACTTATTGGTCGAATTGATCATAAAGACGCCTCTGGCCAGCGAATTCTGTGGTCACTGCCTAAGGGTCACATTGAAGAAGGTGAAACCCCTGAGCAGGCCGCTATCCGCGAAGTAGCTGAAGAAACCGGAATTAACTCTGCTATTTCAAAATCCTTAGGTGTTATTGATTTCTGGTTTATGGCCGGTGGAAAACGAATTCACAAAACAGTTCATCATTTTCTTTTTTCTGAAGTGGATGGTGTCCTAACTCCACAAATTAGTGAAGTTGATGAGGTTTCATGGTTTCCTCTGAGTGAGATTGTTGATCGCTTGGCTTACCCGGATGAGAAGAAACTTATTGCCCGTAGTGGTGAATTAAAACTATGAAAAAGATATTAACTTTTTTCTTCTCTACTGTTCTAATCCTTATTCCACTTCACTCAGCTAGTGCCGAGGGGCAAGTTGTGCAGATAACTAGTTCACCGCATCAGGATTTTTCTGGTGTGTTTCAAAACGACAATCTTTCTCAGGAGTTAACTCCCTCTGGAAGACTTGGTCTACTCGTATTCGTTCCTCTTGCTTCACAAAAAACTTGGTTGATAGATCCAGCACTAATTGATGAAGTTGTTGCAATGTCTAATTCTTATTCTCTTGCTTCTAACGCTTCACCCATAGGTACAGAAATAGCCTCGGCATGGTTGTTGCAACTTAAAAAAACCACTTTGGGAAATGACGTGGTGGCGTTAGCGTATGGAAATCCAGATGTTAGTTTGGCAAATAGATTGGCACCGTCAGAATTAAAATCCTATTACTATTTCGGCAAAACCCGTTTAGAAATTTTCTTAGGTCGTCCAGTACGAAGCGGTATAAATGGTGGTTGGAGTTTAGGTAAAACAAATCTCACTGGTAAGCAAATAAAGAATTATTCTATGAATAGAAAAGCACTAACTAGATTAATAAGGGTTGTTAATGATCCGGCTTTGACATTGATGCGGGCAAAATTGGCTCAACTTCTTTCACCAACTTTAGATCAACCTGCCAAACTCTTTTACTCCAAAAATGCAACTGAAGTTGTGAATATGCAACTCCATAAATTGCGTATAAATCCTGGTAAGTATCAAATAACAACAGAGTCGGCGAAGTTACCTGTAACGGTTATTAATGATTTCCCTGTAGATGTTCGTGTCAGCATTGTGATGACACCTAAGAATTCAAGAGTTAAAGTAGAAAGCTTGAGAGAAGTCTTAATTCCGGCTCAGTCTAAGAAGCAGTTAGAAATTCAGCTCAATGTAATTGCGCCAGGACAAACCACGGTTGTGGCTCGAATTGAAGATCTCTCAGGTGTTGCTGTGTCACAACCCAGCCTTTTACAAGTTAATTCGACTGTAATTGATAAACGAGTAACGTGGTTCACCACTGGAGCGGCAATACTTCTCTTGTTGGCAGCCATAGCGCAAAGCGTGCGCCGAGTGAGGAAGGGGAGAAAGTTTGAAGACTAAAGATCTCTTTCGCGCCTCTGGAATTATGGCTCTGGGAACGATTATTTCTCGCATCACGGGTTTTATTCGTGGGATATTAATAGTTGCCGTTTTGGGAACTGTTTTGTTGGCCGATACATACAACGTTGCCAACACGATGCCAAATATTTTGTACAACTTGTTGGTAGGCGGTGCGTTAACAGCAGTATTTATTCCTCAATTGGTCAAGTCATTTAGCGATGCAGATGGTGGAGATGGTTTTGCTTCTCGGCTTATAACCTCAGTTTCAATAATCTTATTTGCGCTTGTAATAGTTGGAGTAATTTTTGCTCCGGCGTTGGTACGCCTCTATGCACCTGAGTTTTTCACTACGGGATTTGAAGCTGAAAAAGAGATAGCAATTGCATTCACACGGTATTGCTTGCCGCAAATCTTCTTCCTTGGGCTCTTCACAATGCTTGGACAAGTTGCAAATGCACGCGGCTCCTTCGCACCGCTCATGTGGGCTCCAATTGCTAATAACATCGTGGGAATAATCCTTTTTGGCGGTTTCTTATTATTTTCTCCAGCTGTCACAATTGAAAGCATCACGTCTCGCCAGATTCAAATTTTGGGTTGGGGAACCACATTTAGTGTTGTTGTTCAAGTATTGGTTTTGTTACCTGTAATAAGAAACGTAGGAATGAAACTGCGCCCGCAGTGGGGTTTTCATGGACTTGGTAAATCATTTTCATTGGCTGGGTGGACTTTGATTTATGTTTTGATTTCACAGCTTGGATATTTAGTAACGGTTAATGTTGCAACAAGCGCTGCGGTTAGAAGCGCGAAAGAGGGAATCACTAAAGGGGTTGGATATACACCGTATACATATGCATACTTCGTCATGCTGTTGCCTTATTCGATTGTAACAATCTCGATCATTACTGCCATCATGCCTCATATCTCGAAATTAGCTCTTGAGAAAAAGGTGGAGGATTTTCGTTTTGAATTGCTCCGAGCAATTAAGTTGGTTGGTGTAATTACGGTTCCAAGTTCAGTTGCTTTCTTACTTTTTGGTCCGTTAATCACGCAATCAATTTTTATTGGAATTCCTGCAGATGACTCGCGCTATATCGGATATGTATTAGCCGCATTAAGTATTGGTCTTGTAGCTTTATCTATTAACTTAATTTTGTTGCGAGGTTTCAATGCATTTGAAGATACTCGCACACCTGTAATCTCCATATTTCTCATTAATCTTGTTGCGGTTGCAATCTCCTATCTATCGCTTTTTCTGCTTCAAAACCAATGGGTTACCGTCGGATTAGGAATCGCATTTTCTATCAGTTATCTGGTTGGGCTGCCATTCACTTTATGGTTGCTTAAAAAACATACCGGCCAAATTAAGATACGTGAATTCTCTGGTCAGCATCTACGTTTATTGGCAGCCTCTTTTGCTGTGATGTTGCCCTTGTATTTATTAGTGAAGTATCTAGATTGGGTTGGGATCGCTCTTTCAAAAATTGCGCGCTTAGGTGAGCTGGCCGTCATCATGATTGTTTCGGTTCTAGGATATTTATTAGCAGCCAAGAGCGCTGGCGTTGAAGAGATCTCGATGCTGCGACATCTCAAGGGTTCAATTTTGCGCCGTCCTGAGACGACGGAATAAAGAGAGTAAGTTTAAGGTTATGGGGGAAACAATGAGCGTCAAAGATGAAGTTAGAAATGTAGTGATCGTAGGTTCAGGCCCAGCTGGTTACACCGCTGCAATCTATGCCTCCCGCGCCCAGCTTGATCCGATTATTTATGAAGGATCTGTAACTGCTGGTGGTGCGCTTATGAATACGACTGAAGTAGAAAATTTTCCTGGCTTTGTTGATGGGGTTATGGGGCCAGACCTTATGGACAACATGCGCAAACAGGCCAAGCGTTTTGGTGCTGAATTAATCACCGATGACATTGTCGAGATGGATTTATCTGGAGATATTAAAATACTTAAAGATGGTTCTGGAAACACAGTTAAAACTAAGTCAGTTATTTTGGCAACTGGAAGTGCTTACCGCGAAATCGGTCTTGTGAACGAGAAACGATTATCGGGGCATGGAGTTTCTTGGTGCGCAACGTGCGATGGTTTTTTCTTTCGCGGACAAACAATCGCAGTTGTAGGTGGTGGAGATTCTGCTGTTGAGGAAGCTACCTTCTTGACGCGTTTTGCTGAAAAAGTTGTGCTTATTCATCGCCGTGACTCTTTGCGCGCATCAAAGATTATGGCTGACCGTGCCGCCGCTAATCCAAAAATAGAGTTCTTATGGAATACCGAAGTCATTGACGTGCTTGGTGAGTCAAAGGTGAGCGGTTTAAAACTACGCAATACTGTTAATGGCTCAGAATCAACGCGTGATTTCACTGGACTCTTTGTAGCCATTGGGCATATTCCTCGAAGTGAACTTCTTATTGGCCAGATTGATCTTGATGGTGAGGGATATGTGCGTGTTGAAGGCCGCTCTACTCGCACTAACGTGAAAGGTGTGTTTGCCTGCGGCGATGTCGTCGATCATACATATCGCCAAGCAATTACGGCCGCCGGTTCGGGTTGTGCAGCAGCGCTAGACGCTGAGAAATTCCTAGCAGGCCACTAAAGTTCTCACTAATCACAAACAAATCAAGGAGTAATGATGGCTACAAGCAAGGTCACAACAGCGACATTTGATGCTGAAGTTTTGAAGAGCAGCACGCCTGTTCTTGTTGATTTCTGGGCCGAATGGTGTGGCCCATGTCGGGCTGTGGGTCCGATTCTTGAGGAAATCTCAGATGAATATGGCGCAAAGTTAAAGATTGTAAAACTAAACACCGATGAAGAGTCTGCAATTGCAATCAAGTATGGAATCACTTCGATTCCAACTATGAATGTGTATGTCAATGGCGAGGTTGTTAAGACAATTGTTGGCGCAAAACCAAAACCAGCAATGTTGAAGGAACTTGAAAGCTTTATTTCGTAAATTTTAAAATGGAACAACTTTCCGAACCTGATGTTCGCTCATTTCAACAGGCCCGTGGCTTAACCGTCACGGGGCTTGTTGATGAGGTCACTGCTCGCGCTTTAGAAGAATCGCGATGGAAACTTGGAGATCGATCACTTAACTTGCAAGAGCCTCCGCTGCTTCGTGGTGATGATGTTGCTGCGTTGCAATCTCGATTAACTGAGATGGGATTTAACTGTGGACGCGTTGACGGGATTTATGGATTTAGAACTGAAAGCGCAGTAAAAGAATTCCAGAAATCGGTAGGGATCACTGTTGACGGCAAATGTGGGCCTGCGACAATCATTGCTCTTATCCGTTTAACAAAAATAGTTTCTGGTGGTGCACCATCACAATTGCGAGAAAATGCAATTCAAAAAAACCGAGGTCCAGCTTTAGCAAACAAAACTATTGTTTTAAATCCAGATGGAACAGATGAACTTGTTTATGATGTTGCAGTTCGTACCGAAGGTCGTTTGCTAGCCCTTGGTGCATCGGTTTTCTTGACTCGGGGAGCAACTAATAATCCAAGTGAGGTTGAGAGAATTTCTTTCGCCAACAGCGGTAGTGCGGATTTAGTTATTTCACTTCACGAAGATAGTTATCACAATGACAAAGCACATGGTGCTTCTACCTATTATTATGGAAGTGATGCACATGGAGTGCATTCAATTGTTGGAGAGCGATTTGCCTCTTTGGTACAACGAGAAATTTGCGCCCGTACTGATTTTGTAAATTGTCGAACACATGCAAAAACATGGGATTTATTACGGTTAACAAAAGCACCGGCAGTTCGAATAGATTTGGGTTACAAAACTAATCCTGGAGATGTGGCACGTTTGTCTCGTCCTGATTTTCGCGACGTAATTGCCGAAGCCCTTGTTATTGCGATTCAACGGTTGTATTTAGCTGCAGAAGATGATGCAAAAACCGGAACATTGCGAATTGCCGATCTACGCAAAGCCGGTATTCGCCGCTAATTGGTGCTCTGCCAGGGGTACATATATGGGAGACTTAGGCCATGTCTGAAGTAACTCCACGCTTTGCAACAGGGTCTCCTCAAAACTTAGAGGAGCGCTTTGCTGGGCGTGCCGCGCACATGAAGCCAAGTGAAATCCGTTCACTTTTTGCCGTTGCTTCCCGCCCAGAAATCGTTTCTTTAGCTGGTGGAATGCCTAATCTTTCTGCTTTGCCTATGGGCATGATGGCCGATGTGGTTCAAAAATTGATCCTCACAAATGGCGCTGAAGCTTTGCAGTATGGCAGCGGACAGGGCCACCCAAAACTTCGTGAGCAGATTTGTGAAGTTATGGCGCTTGAGGGAATTCGAGCTAATCCTGATGATGTTTTAGTTACAACAGGTTCGCAGCAGGCATTAGATTTAATTTCTCGTATTTTTATTGACCCGGGCGACATTGTTTTGGCTGAGGCGCCTTCATATGTCGGCGCTCTTGGAACTTTCCACCAGTATGAAGCCAAGGTTGTGCATGTTGAGACTGATGATTTAGGACTAGTTCCAGATGGATTGCGAAATGCGATCAAAACTTTGCGTGCCGCCGGGCGGAAAATTAAATTTTTATACACGATTCCTAACTATCAGAATCCCTCAGGTGTGCTGTTGCCTGCTGATCGACGCACTGAAATTTTAAATATCTGTCGCACCGAGGGAATTTTTGTTGTTGAAGATAATCCATATGGACTTCTTGGTTTTGATAAACCTTCACCTAATGCAATGCGAGCAGAGGATTCTGAAAACGTTATCTATCTGGGATCGTTTTCAAAGACTATCGCTCCAGGAATGCGCGTGGGTTGGGCTTTAGTTCCTCCATCGCTTAAAGAGAAGTTAGTTATTGCCAGCGAATCCTCAATTTTGTGCCCTTCTAATTTTTCACAATTAACTATCTCTAGTTACTTAGCTGATCAACCATGGCGCGATCAAATTGCCTCTTTCTGTGAACTCTACAAAGTTCGTCGCGATGCAATGTTGGAATCACTTGATGAATTCTTTCCAGCAAATGCGAAGTGGACAAAACCTGGTGGCGGTTTTTATGTATGGGTGACATTGCCACCAGAGATTGACACAAAAGCATTAATGCCAAAAGCTATTGTTGCAAAAGTGGCATATGTTCCGGGCACGGCTTTTTATGCCGATGGGTTTGGTTCGTGGTCAATGCGTCTGTCGTACTGTTACCCAACTCCAGAACGAATCCGTGAAGGCGTTAAAGCTTTGGGTGGAGTTATAAAAACAGAAATGTCGCGCCGCGGGGGAACTGCACTTAATTAGTTTGAATGGCTTTTGAAATACGTTTTAAATCTTCAGCTCCGGCAAATTCAATAACTATTGTTCCCTTTTTAATGCTTCCCTGGATTGTTACTCGTGTGTCTAACACATCCCCGATATTTTCAGCGATTTCTTGTAGCTCTGGGCTAGCTGATTTGGCGGCCTTATTCTTTTTATTAATTTTTTGCTTTGAGGCACCGAGGGAAACGATCTCTTCGGTAGCTCTCACACTTAAACCTTCAGCGACGATACGTGCAGCTAGTTTTTCAATTTCGCTTTGATTGGTTAATCCCAATAACGCACGTGCATGTCCGGCACTAATCGCTCCGGATATTAATTTTTGTTGGACGTTTGTCGGTAAATTTAATAATCGTATTGTGTTTGAAATCAGTGGTCTTGATCGGCCGAGTTTTGCAGCTAACTCATCGTGTGTGCACTCGAAATCGGTTAATAGTTGAGAATATGCAGCGGCTTCTTCAAGTGCGTTTAGTTGACTGCGGTGAATATTTTCAATTAATGCTTCTCGCAAAAGTTCATCATCTGATGTCTGGCGAATGATTACAGGGATCGTTTTTAAACCGACTGCTTTAGCTGCGCGATAACGACGCTCTCCCATAATTAATTCATAAGTGCCATTGTTTCTTTTACGAACAACCGGGGGTTGTAAAATTCCAATTTCTTTTATTGAAGAGATTAATTCATTAAGTGCTTCTTGATCAAAATGTTTGCGGGGTTGGCGTGGGTTTGGTGAAATTAAATTAATATCTATTTCACTCTGCGTAGCAACCTCTTGTCCTTCAACAGTTAGAGATGTAGGGATGAGTGCATCTAGATTTGTTCCAAGTCCACCACGTCGTGCCATTTATGCAATCTCACCTTCGCGTTTGTAATTAATTGAAACTACATTTGAATCAAATGGTTTACCTCGATCGGCAAGTTCGCGGGCAACAGACATATATGCGATTGCACCAGGAGATGATGCGTCATACGTCATAACGGTTTGATTAAAGCCAGGTGCTTCTGAGACGCGCACTGCTCGTGGAATTGGAATATCTATTAATTCATTTGGATAGTGTTTGCGAATTTCATCTGCAACATCATTAGCTAAGCGGGTTCTTCCATCAAACATAGTTAAAACAAATGTTGAAAGTTTTAAAGTTGAGTTCAATCGTTTCTTAACTAAATCAAAAGTTTTTAAAAGTTGTGAGAGGCCCTCGAGTGCGTAATATTCACATTGAATTGGAATTAGCATTTCTTTTGCTGCAGTTAACGCATTAATAGTTAGCAAACCTAAACTTGGGGGGCAATCTATAAAAATATAATCCAGTGGTTCACCTGCAGTGATTCTCTCTTGCACAAGTTCATCAATTGCATCTTTTAGTCGGGTTTCACGTGCAACCATTGGTACTAATTCAATCTCTGCCTGCGCTAGAGAGGTATTTGAAGAGATGCATTCCAAAGAGGGAAAACCTTTAACTTTTTGAATCCCTTTACTAATGGGCAGATCTCCCATTAAAACCTCATAAATTCCTGGGTTTTCAAGGTGGTCTACACCTAAGGCGGTTGAGGCATTCCCTTGAGGATCTAGGTCAATTACGACCGTTCGTAGACCCCCCATGGATAAAGCCGCTGCCAAATTAACCGTGGTGGTGGTTTTACCAACCCCGCCTTTTTGATTCGCAACTGTGATGATTCTTAAAGAGGCTGGTTTTGCCATAGCCTCCTTTAGCCGACGGACGCCGACTACTGGTTTGGTTTCACGTGAATCATCCATAGGTCTTAGTTAAGCACCTTTTCGCACTTCGACGATACGCCCGAGCTCAATTCCTTCGATATTCACCTCATGTAGCAAGGCTTTAGGCACCAATTTCATCTCTTCTTCTGCGGATTTACCTTTAATCGCCATTAATGAGCCATTTGTTTTAAGCAGGTGCCAACTCATCTTTTTCAACTTTTCCAGTGGAGCTACAGCTCTAGCAGTTACATAGTGCGCCGTACTCCGGACATCTTGAGCCTGTCCTCTAATAACCTCAATATCGAGCCCAGCCACTGCCTCTTTTAGAAACTCAACTCTGCGCTCTAACGGCTCGATGAGTGTTACATGTAAATCTGGTCGAGCTAGGGCGATCACAATTCCTGGCAAACCCGCACCCGAGCCAATATCAAAGACGATAGAACCCTCTTTTAGGAGAGTTGTGACAGGCAGACAGTTGAATATGTGGCGATCCCAAATCCGGTCAGCTTCGCGGGGGCCGATTAGCCCCCGTTCAATGCCTGCCGAAGCTAAAAATTCGGCGTAGGCTTGAATACGTTGGGTATCTGGAAAATACCGTTCAATCAACGTTTCACGTGAAACCTGCATTTAGGCTGGATAGATGACGACGTAGCGCTGTGGGTCTTCCCCATCAGATTCACTACTAAGGCCTAGCTCTTGGATTGTGTCGTGAATGATCTTGCGCTCAAAAGCATTCATTGGCGCCAGTTTGATTGAGTTACCAGTTGATTTAGCTTCTTCGGCCATTTCATTGGCAAGCTTGGTTAACTCTTTACGGCGGTTAGCGCGAAAATTATCGATATCCAACATCAGTCGAGATCGATCTCCTGTTGATGTTTGAACAGCTAAGCGGGTCAGCTCTTGAATTGCATCCAAAACCTCTCCGTCACGGCCGACAAGGTGGCTTAGTTTTCCACCCACAATTGCCAACGATGCACGGTCATTTTCAACATCGATATCGATGTCGCCATCGAGATCGGCAATATCCAGTAGAGCCTCAAGATAGTCGGCGGCAATATCGCCCTCTTCCTCAAGCTTTGCCACACCTTTTACAGGCTTGGTCTCTACAGCCTCTTCTGCTGGTTTTTCCTCAACAACTGCTTTTGCTTTTGCCATAACGCTCTCCCTGTCGGGTTTGTAGTGAATTAAACCTATTTGTCCTAATTTGTCCTAATTTACTTTATTTCTTCTTTTTCTTCTTTTTTGGTTGGTTTCGTTGCCCTTTTAAATCCTCTTCAGGTTGGGCCACTTCTGTTTCTGCTTCAGGGTTTACGGTCCCATTTTTATGAGAACGCTTTTTTTGGAGCTCCTCGTATGCCGGAGATCCTGGTGTTGGATTTCTTTTAATGACATAGAACTGTTGACCCCATGTCCAAAGATTTGTTGTTGACCAATAAATTAAAACACCTATTGGAAAGTTAACGCCAGAAATTGCAAAGATCAACGGAAATGCATACAACATAATTTTTTGTTGTTGCAACATCATATTGTTGCTGGAATCCATTTTAGGCATTCCCTTCATCATCAACTGACGTTGTGTTGTGAAGGTTGTGAGTGACATGAAAGCAATCAGAACGACTGTGACAATTTTAACTGTGGTGATATCTGAACCTAAGAAAGTTTGTGAAATTGGTGCGCCAAAGAATTTCGCTTGCGCCGCACTTACAACATCATCTTGTGAAAGCACACCATGTTTAACTGGTGGATTCTTTCCAATTCCATTTAGCACTGTGAAAAGTGCAAAAAAGATTGGCGCTTGGGCAAGGATTGGAAAACAGGAAGCCAGAGGATTCGTTTTGTGTTCCTTGTAGAGCTTCATCATTTCTTCAGATTGTTTTTGTCGATCGTCCTTATACTTCTTTTGAATCTCTTTCATGTGTGGTTGTAGCGCAGTCAATGCGCGCTGACTCTTGATTTGTTTTACGAAAAGCGGAATTAAAATTACGCGAATAATAATTACAAGACCGATAATTGCTAAAGACCATGACACGCCGCTGTCTGCACCAAAAAGCGGCGACAAAAGATCGTGGATTGTGACAATGACCCAAGAAACCGCGATATATAAGGGTTTTAAGATGCTATCCATTAACAACTACCTTCTCTTTTAGATCAACGTAATCGACTCCACCATGTGACCATGGGTTACATCGCATCAAGCGCCAAGCGCTCATTGCAATTCCTTTGATGCCATATGTTTCGATTGCAGTTACTGCGTAACTTGAACATGATGGGTAGTACTTACAACGGGGGCCAAATGCTGGCGATATCCATTTTTGATAGAATTTAATTGGGGCAACGAGAATTGTCTTCATTGTGTCGCCGCACGATCTTTAGCTTTACGAAGTAAATTTTGTAGAATTATTGATACCTCTTGAGCGCAATCGGCTTCGGATGATTTATTTAAACCACGAATAACCAACAATGATCCTTTTGGTAGCTGGTTGTAATGATCACGAAGGCAGTGGCGAATTTTTCTTGCTAAACGATGTCGGACGACTGAGCCGCCAACAGATTTACTAATAATTAATCCAGCGCGGGCAGGATCATCTAATGTGGTGAGATATAGGTATCCAACAAAATTGTTCGAGGAATAGCGAATTCCTGATTTTGTTGCACGGGCAAAATCCCCGCTCTCAGTTAGACGTGCGCTCTTAGCAAGCACGGAAGTCCTCTTTAGAGATCTTTATGCAGAAAGACGAGCGCGGCCTTTAGCGCGGCGTGCTGCTAATACAGCTCGACCTGCACGTGTTGCCATGCGGGCACGGAAGCCGTGTTTTTTGGCGCGGCGGCGTGTGTTTGGTTGGAAGGTGCGCTTTGTCATGTGAAGCTCCTAAATAATTGAAAATATGGTGCGGTCAGAAATACGGGGGAAGCAAGGAGGTAACGGTAGAGGTCTGGGGATAAGTCGGTCAAACTCAGTTTTTGGCTATTGTTGATCAATTGTGCTGTGGATAACCAGTTGCTTTTTCTTGGAAATAGCCCTATTTTTGCGCTCTCCTCCACAGGTTTTAGGCTTTTGGAGGTCAATAAGGGCTCAACCCAAGGTTTAGACCACAGGTTGTGGATAACCCTGTGGATATCAGAGAGGTGCCGATATGGCCGTAAAAGAGGTTGAGTTAACCACTCTTTGGGATCTAGTTATTGAAGAGGTTGCAGTCGATGCTCCGCAACACCGTGCTTTTTTGCGGCTAACTAAACCTTTGGGTTTGCTTCACAATAACGAGCAGACAACTTTGTTGGTTGCCGCGCCTAATCTTTTTGCAAAAGATGTTTTAGAAAGTCGTTTGCGTGCTGTTGTTTGTGATGTGTTAACTCGCGAACTTGGAGATAAAACAAATATCGCTGTGACGGTTGATGAATCTTTGGAATCGGTTGAGCCGCACACACCGGAAGTTGAAATTGATTTTGTTGCACCTAAAGTTGGAACTGGCCGAGATGATGCTCCAAGCAAAACTGTAGAAGTTTCACAACTTAACTCTCGCTACATTTTCGAAACTTTTGTTATTGGTGCTTCAAATCGTTTTGCTCATGCCGCTGCTGTTGCAGTTGCTGAAGCACCAGCTAAGGCTTACAACCCATTATTTATTTATGGTGAATCTGGTTTGGGAAAAACCCACTTATTGCATGCTATTGGTGCTTACGCCAAAGAGTTATATGGCGGCGTTCGTGTGCGTTATGTGTCTTCTGAAGAGTTTACAAATGATTTTATTAACTCTATTCGTGATGATAAAGCAACCGCGTTTCAGCGCCGCTATAGAGATTTAGATGTTTTGCTTGTTGATGATATTCAATTCTTAGAAAACAAAGAACGTACACAAGAAGAGTTCTTCCACACTTTTAACACTTTATATAACGCTAATAAACAAATAGTTATCTCGAGTGATCGTCCCCCAAAACAATTAACAACCTTGGAAGATCGTTTGCGCAGCCGTTTTGAGTGGGGTTTGATAACTGATATCCAACCACCAGAACTTGAAACTCGAATTGCGATTCTTCGCAAAAAAGCCGCTCAAGATAAATTAAATGCACCGGATGATGTTCTTGAATATATCGCCAGCAAAATCTCGACAAATATTCGTGAGCTTGAAGGCGCTTTGATTCGTGTTACAGCATTTGCCTCCCTCAACCGACAAAGCGTTGATCTCTCTTTGGCTGAAATAGTTCTTAAAGATTTGATCCCGAATGAAAACAATCCTGAAATTACAGGTGCAACGATCATGGCTCAAACCGCGGCTTACTTCTCCCTCACGATTGATGATTTGTGTGGCACTTCCCGTTCCCGGGTTCTAGTTAACGCCCGCCAGATAGCTATGTATTTATGCCGTGAACTAACCGAGCTCTCATTACCTAAAATCGGCCAGACTTTTGGTGGGCGCGACCACACCACTGTTATGCACGCTGATAGAAAAATCCGTCAGTTGATGGCTGAGCGTCGCTCGATCTATAACCAGGTAAATGAGCTCACAACTAGAATTAAGCAGCAGGCCCGTTAAATGCCAAATACGGTGAAATGTCTGAATTGCCACTCTTTACCCCCAACTGGGGAAAAGGTGTGGATAACTGTGGGTATCTCGCTTGTTTGTGTGGATAGTGGGGTTAACTAATGGAGCCAAGGTTGTTGGGTTGGGTAAAAGGGGCGGGTTTTGTCCACGGGTTTCTCAACATTGTTCACAGTTTAACTTCGTGGAAACACCGCGATGGGCAGGGCTTTTGTAGTTTGTACACAGAAAAACCCTCTGGTTACTACGACTACCTTTATATACATATATCTAGATGTGAAACGAACCTTTCACTGAATTGGGGCAGATCATGAAGTTCATCGTTGAGCAATCAGCTTTAGTTGATGGTGTTAATTGGGTTTCACGATCCCTTTCAACAAGACCTATCAAAACCGAACTTCTCGGAATTGTTATAGATGCCACCAGTGACCAGGTTTATTTGTCGGCTTCAGATTTAGAAACCGCAAGTAAAGCTCACTTCACCGCCGAAATTAAAGATCCGGGAAAAGTTTTAGTACCAGGAAAACTTTTGGCGGAGATTTCACGTTCGCTTCCAAACAAACCAATAACTTTTTTACTTGATGGTTCACGCGTCCTTGTCACAAGCGGAAGTGCAAAATTTACATTGCCAACCCTCTCAGTAGATGAATACCCAAACCTTCCAGAGCTTCCAGATACAACAGGAACTCTATCTAGTGACGTTTTCGCAACTGCGGTTTCCCAAGTCGCAATCGCGGCGGGACGAGATGACTCACTTCCAACACTTACCGGTGTACATGTAGAGATAAATGAAGAGTCAGTCACACTTGCGGCTACAGATCGATATCGATTAGCAGTTCGCGAAATTCAGTGGGATCCAACAACACCAAATATTTCAACTAGCGCGCTACTGCGAGCTCGGACAATTGCCGATGCGGCAAAATCGTTAACTGGAACCAAAACAGTTTCACTTTCTTTCGCACCATCTTCAAGTAATGATCGTTTGGCTGGTTTTGCCAGCGATGGTAAAACTATGACATCACGCATGTTGGATGGAACATTTCCTCCATACCGCCATTTGCTTCCACAAGAAGTTACATCAACAGCTTTAGTCGAAGTAGCTACACTTTTAGATTCTGTGCGTCGAGTTGCATTAGTAACTGATAAAACAGTCCCACTTCGTTTAGATTTCAATAACAACACGTTGTCACTAGAAGCAGGCGCTGGCGAAGAAGCACAAGCCACAGAGGCGATCGAGATTCTCTTGACTGGAGAACCAATTTCAATCGCTTTTAACCCAACATTTTTAGCCGATGGTTTAACCGCGGTTGGAACTAAGTTTGTTCAAATCTCTTTCACTGGGGCAAACAAACCAGCAATCTTGATGGGCAAGAGCGATAAAGACGGTGCGCTGATAGAGAACTATCGTTACTTATTAATGCCAATGCGTTACGCCTCATAAATTATCGGTGTAACTAATGCGAATTAATAAGTTGGAGCTAACCAACTTTCGCTCGTACCCCTCATTAAACCTAGAGCTTTCACCAGGGGTAATAACTTTTATTGGAGACAACGGCTCCGGTAAAACAAATATCGCAGAGTCATTGATTTATCTATCTTTTCTCGCTTCTCACCGGGTGGCAAACAACACCCCTCTCATCACCCTTGGATCTCAGCAAGCAATTATCCGAGCTGAAATAGAACGCGATGAAAGAGTTCTACAAGTTGATTTAGAAATTAATGCGAATAAAGCAAACAGAGCCCGCTTAAATTCAAACCCAACCAGAAGTCAACGAGAAATATTAGGTGCCTGCCAAATCGTTTATTTTTCACCGGAAGATCTTGATTTAGTACGCGGTGAACCAGGTGGGCGGCGTGACTTTCTAGATCGATTGCTCATCACACGAACACCACGTTTATCTGGAGTGATTACTGACTATGAAAGAGTAGTTAAACAACGCAACGCACTATTAAAAACAAGAGCCTCAACAAGTGCATTGATTCCTTGGAACGAGCAACTAATTAAATTTGGCGCACAACTAACCGCCGACCGAATTGCGCTAGTCGAAGCACTAAATCCCTGGGTACATCAAAACTATGCAAACCTCAATGAAGTTAAACCTGCGAGCATAAGTTATAAATCCAGCACCGAAGGAGTATCAAATAATGTCGATCACAATATTGAACTCTTTACGAAACGACTTGAAGAGATCGCTTATCAAGAGATAGAACGAGGCGTTTCTTTAATTGGTCCACACCGAGACGACTTACATCTTCAAATTGGAGATTTCCCAGCAAAAGGTTATGCAAGCCATGGAGAATCCTGGTCTATGGCGATTTCATTGCGCATAGGTTCTTTTAATCTTCTTAAACACGAGGGCTCCGAACCCATTCTTATACTCGACGATGTCTTTGCAGAGCTAGACACCTCTAGACGCCGACAGTTAATATCAGCCACTCAAATTGCCGAGCAAACGATAATCACAGCCGCAGTCGAAAGCGATCTACCGCCAGAGCTCCTAACCCAAAAATTTTATGTAACACCTGGGGTTGTTAAGAAAGGAAAAGATTAATGTCGAAACGCGATCTTGCTCTTGATCTTTTCAAATCTTTTAAATCAGGTGTTACTCGTTCAATAAATAAACCCGCTCCTACAAAAAACGTTGGTAAACCTGGCGACCCCGAATTAATTGGCGAGCTATTGACTAACATGATTGAAGATCGAGAATGGAATAGCGGATTAGCTGAAGGAAATTTATTTATTACTTGGTCAACAATTGTTGGTGAAGAGATTGCACAACATGCAACACCAATCTCTGTTTTAGATTCAACACTTACAGTCCAAACTTCCTCAACAGCGTGGGCGACCCAATTAACTTTGGTTTCTGAAAATCTATTAACAACCATTCAAAACCACCCCTCTGGCGCGACCATCCAAAAACTTCGATTTATAGGTCCTCAAGCCCCAACATGGAAAAAAGGCCTCCGAACCATAAAAAACGCGAGAGGCCCCCGAGATACCTACGGATAATTCAAAACCCACTAGGAACCCTCACCCACACGCTCAAAGTTCGGCTATACCCATACACAGGGCTTATTTTGGGTATTTCAAATCGCTATTTACCACTAAGATAACGGTGTGCAGAAGGGAATTTCCCTTCCAGATGCCCCTCAGGGGCGAATGAGCAATTTGATCAACAAGGAGGTCCCATGTCTGAGAACTCCTATAACGCCAGCGCCATCACGGTTCTAGAAGGTTTAGAGGCGGTCCGAAAGCGCCCAGGAATGTATATCGGATCAACCGGTGAAAGAGGACTACACCACCTTGTATATGAAGTCGTTGATAACTCAGTCGATGAAGCTTTGGCTGGTTACTGCACCGATATCAATGTGACTTTAATGGCCGATGGTGGCGTTGAGGTTATTGATAATGGCCGCGGCATCCCAGTCGATATGCACCCCGTAGAAAAAAAACCAGCTCTTGAAGTTGTTCTAACTGTTTTACATGCTGGTGGAAAGTTTGGCGATGGTGGCTATTCAGTATCTGGAGGCCTACATGGTGTTGGAATCTCTGTTGTTAACGCACTGAGTACCGATCTCTCTGTAATCGTGCAACGCGATGGAAGTTTTTGGTATCAAGATTACAAACTCGGAGTTCCCACCGCTCCAGTAAAGCAAGGTGAATCCTCAAACACCACAGGAACAACAATTAAATTCTGGCCATCAAAAGAAATTTTTGAGACAACTGATTTCTCATTTGAAGTTCTATCGACACGTTTTCGAGAGATGGCATTTTTAAATAAAGGTTTAATTCTAACTTTGACCGATGCGCGAGCAGGGCACGTTGATGAAAAAGGCGAACAACTAACAGTGCGCTATCAATACGAGGGCGGTATATCTGACTTTGTTAAACACCTTAATTCAACGCGAGGCGAAACCCACAAATCAATTATTTCGTTTGCTTCAGAAGATAAGAAAAATAAGATTGCTTTAGAAGTTTCAATGCAATGGAACGCTGGATTTAGCGAATCTGTTTACACATTTGCAAACACAATTCACACCCATGAAGGTGGAGCACATGAAGAAGGTTTTCGTACAGCGCTAACCTCGATTGTGAATAAATTTGGTGAAGAACAAGGTTTCATTCGCAAGAAAGAAGATCGATTAACTGGCGACGATGTTCGCGAAGGTCTAACCGCCATCGTCTCAATCAAATTAGCTGAACCACAGTTTGAAGGCCAAACAAAAACTAAACTTGGAAACACAATCGCTAAAACATTTACACAAAAAGTTGTCAACGAAGAACTTACAACATGGTTTGAACAAAACCCTGCTGAAGGAAAAGAAATCGTCAGGAAGAGTATTGATGCCGCAGCGGCTCGTGTTGCAGCGCGAAAAGCCCGCGACTTAAGCCGAAACCGTAAAGGGTTATTAGAAGGCCGCGGAATGCCAGGAAAGTTGGCGGATTGCCAATGGACCGATCCCTCCAAATGTGAGCTTTATATTGTTGAGGGAGATTCAGCGGGCGGATCAACAAAGGGCGGACGCGACTCTAGAAACCAAGCGGTACTGCCTATTCGAGGCAAAATTTTAAATGTTGAAAAAGCTCGAATCGATCGAGTCCTCCAAAACAATGAAGTACAAGCATTAATTACCGCCCTTGGCACTGGTGTTCATGACGATTTTGATATCGAAAAACTTCGCTATCACAAAATTATCTTGATGGCCGATGCCGATGTAGATGGTCAACACATTCGTACACTTTTGCTAACACTACTTTTTAGATTTATGCGTCCATTAATTGAAAATGGTTTTGTTTATTTCGCTCAACCACCTTTATATAAATTAAAATGGGGTGGAAAAGAACCTGTTCAATACGCATTTAGCGACCGCGAACGCGATGGAATGATTGAGCTTGGAATTGCCGCCGGAAAGCGTCTACCTAAAGATGATGGAATTCAACGCTTCAAAGGTCTGGGTGAAATGCCAGCAAAGGAACTTTGGGATACAACAATGGATCCAGAGCACCGCGTTCTCATTCGAGTAACACTCGATGATGCCGCAGCTGCCGATGATCTATTTTCTGTCTTAATGGGTGAAGATGTAGAAAAACGCAGAGCATTTATTCAACGCAACGCCAAAGATGTTAGGTTCTTAGATATCTAATGAATGAATTAAACCCAAAGAATCTTGAATCATTCGACAAGATCGAAACCGTTGACCTACAAGTTGAAATGGCACGGTCATATCTTGACTATGCAATGTCAGTTATTGTCGGTCGTGCGCTACCAGATATTCGAGATGGATTAAAACCAGTTCACCGCAGAGTTTTGTACGCGATGTATGACGCCGGATATCGACCTGACAAGGGTTATTACAAATCTTCTCGTATCGTCGGTGATGTGATGGGTAATTATCACCCACACGGCGATACGGCTATTTATGACTCAGTTGTTCGCTTAGCCCAGCACTGGTCTTTGCGTTATTTGCTCATTGATGGAAACGGAAACTTCGGTTCACCTGGAAATGATCCAGCAGCTGCGATGCGTTATACCGAAGCTCGCCTATCTCCTATTGCAATGGAAATGATGCGCGATATCGACGAAGACACAGTTGATTTTGTTCCAAACTATGACGGTCGCTCACAAGAGCCAACAGTTCTACCTTCACGCTTACCAAACCTACTTGTAAATGGAAGCGCTGGAATTGCAGTTGGTATGGCCACGAATATTCCACCGCACAATCTGCGTGAAATCGGTGAAGCAGTAATTTTTGCACTTGAAAATCCAGAGATGAAACAAGATGAACTGTTAAACAAGTTCTTAACTCTTGTTAAAGGTCCAGATTTTCCAACCAAGGCTTTAATTGTTGGCCGTGGGGGAATCGAAGATGCTTACCGCACAGGTCGTGGATCAATCACAATGCGTGCCGTTGTTCAGGTTGAAGAAATTAATAAACGCACATGCTTGGTGATTAGCGAACTTCCTTATCAAGTTAACCCAGATAATTTAGCTCTAAAGATTGCCGAGCTAGTAAAAGACGGAAAAATCAAAGGCATCGCCGATGTTCGCGACGAGGGTAATGAGCGTCTTGGCCAACGTTTGGTAATTGTTTTACAAACCAGCGCTATTCCTAAAGTAGTTCTCAATAATTTATACAAGCAAACACAACTGCAAGATACTTTTGGCGCCAATATGTTGGCCCTCGTGGATGGTGTTCCACGTACATTGCGTCTAGATGAATTTATTCGTTATTACATCGAACACCAGATTGAAGTAATTGTTCGCCGAACTAAATTCCGTTTGGCTGAAAAAGAAAAGCGCGCACATATTTTGCAAGGCTACCTAAAAGCCCTTGATGCCCTTGATGCAGTAATTGCTTTGATCCGCGCTTCAACAACACCCGAAGAGGCCCGAACCGGCCTTATGAAATTACTTGATGTTGATGAAATTCAAGCCAATGCAATTTTAGATATGCAGTTACGTCGTATTGCAGCCCTTGAGCGCCAAAAAATCAATGATGAATATGACGGTTTAATGGCCGACATTGTTGAATTAAATGCAATTTTAGTTAGCCCTGAAAAACAACGAGATATCGTTAAAAGTGAATTAACCGATCTTGTTGCAAAGTATGGCGATGAACGCCGCACACAAATTGTTGCCAGCGAAGGCGATTTCAGTGCTGAAGATTTGATTCCAGATCAAGATGTAGTTGTAACAATCACTCGTGGCGGATATTCAAAACGCACAATGGCAGATCTATATCGTTCACAACGCAGAGGTGGCCGCGGAGTTAAAGGCGCGGCACTTAAAGAAGATGATGTTGTAGATCATTTCTTTGTCGCCTCAACACATGATTGGTTGTTGTTCTTTACAAACCAGGGACGCGTATATCGTGCAAAGGTTCACGAACTTCCCGATGCAGGCCGCGATGCGCGCGGTCAACATGTCGCGAATTTGATGGCCTTTAAACCCGACGAGAAAATCGCCGAAGTTTTATCACTCAAAGATTATGCAACCTCACCCTTCTTAGTCCTTGCGACCAAAAAGGGATTAATCAAAAAGACTCCACTTGTTGAATTTGATTCACCTCGAACAGGTGGATTAATTGCAATTGCATTGAAACCAGGTGATGAAGTAGTTGGAGCCTCACTACTCAATATTGGTGATGAGCTTCTACTAGTTTCAATAAAAGGAATGTCATTGCGCTTTGCAGCAGATGATGAATCTCTTCGTCCAATGGGAAGATCAACCAGCGGTGTTATTGGAATGAAGTTCCGCACAGATGATTCATTGCTAACAATGGCCCGTGTTAATTCAGAATTGGCCGCCAACTCATTTGTATTCACTGCAACTGATGCGGGTTACGGCAAGAAAACCCCACTAGATGAATACCGACTTCAAGGACGTGGCGGAATCGGAATCAAGGCAGCCAAGATCGATGAAAACTCAAGAGGCTCACTTGTGAGTGCACTTGTCCTTCGCGATGAGGACGAAGTCCTAGCTATTACTTCCGCCGGAACGGTTATGCGCACCCCAGCGGCTGAAGTACGCCAAACAGGGCGCGATTCAATGGGCGTTCGCCTGGTCAACCTAGATGAGGGTGTGGCTTTGCTCTCGGTGACCAAGAACAGTGAAGATGAGATTTCACCGAAAAGTTAGTATGGTTCGGCTCTGAGTTAAGGCTGATTCTCATTTTGGGAGTTAGCGAAGTTCAAGGTAACCTTGCGCTTCTGCAATCGAGAGTCATCTTTATTGCGGGCCTATAGCTCAGCCTGGTTAGAGCGCTTCCCTGATAAGGAAGAGGTCGATGGTTCGAGTCCATCTAGGCCCACCCCGCTCTCAAACGGGGACCTAGCTCAATTGGTAGAGCACCGCCTTTGCAAG
>CAIQRN010000001.1 GCA_903874255.1 uncultured Actinomycetes bacterium | reverse complement strand
TCCAGCACGCTCGTGCATAACCTTTCCAGTACCTGTGATGCGGAAAGTCTTCTTCGCACCACTGTGTGTTTTCATCTTTGGCATTTCTTACGCTCCATCCGTTGTCTCTACTGCGGCTTCGGCTTTTGCCTTACGCGCTGCTTTTGCTTCAGCTACTGCTTCAGTCTTCTTCTTTGTTGGTCCTAATACCATTGTCATATTTCGTCCCTCTTGCTTTGGGGCGAACTCAACAAAAGCAAACTCTGCGACATCTTCTGCAAGACGTTGTAATAGTTTGTAGCCCATCTCTGGTCGCGTTTGTTCGCGGCCGCGGAATTTCATCGTCACCTTCACCTTGTCGCCACCCTTGAGAAACTTCTCAACTTGATTACGTTTGGTTTCGTAATCATGGGTTTCAATTTTCGGTGTTAAACGCACTTCCTTCACCACGATGTGGGTCTGGTTTTGACGCGCTTCCCGAGCTTTTTGTGCAACTTCGTACTTGTATTTTCCGAAGTCCATAATTTTGCAAACAGGTGGATTAGCATCTGGTGCGATTTCGACTAAGTCGAGACCAACTTCATCTGCCATCTTTAACGCGGTATCGATATCAACCACCCCAACTTGTTCACCGGTGTAACCGATCAAACGAATTTCAGGTGTGCGAATACGATCATTAATGCGCGGGTCAGTTGTGATTTGTGCTCCTTCGGTTGTATGAACGCTTTGGTGTAACAGCGCTGCAAAAGAAAACCGCAAGGGCAAGAGAAATAATCTCTCATCCGACAAACCAGCTCGCACTAGTGGCGATGAAGGTGGGAGCGGTAACTCCTCTTGCAGTGGTTGTTACGCCACTGGTCTGGGGCAAAGATTACCCGTATATGGGAAAAAGGTGAAATTCAGGCTTAGGCGCCCATGGCATGCACGCCGCCATCAACGTGGATGATTTCCGCGGTGGTCTTAGGAAACCAATCAGAAAGAAGGGCTACTGCAGCCTGCGCCGCAGGAACCGGATCATTAACATCCCAGGCCAACGCTGCCCGCTCATTCCAGACATGTTCAAACTCTTCAAATCCTGGAATTGATTTAGCGGCAATAGTTCTAATTGGACCAGCAGCGACAAGGTTTACGCGAATATTTTCCGCTCCTAAATCACGTGCTAAGTATCGCGATGTTGCTTCTAGGGCTGCTTTTGCAACTCCCATCCAGTCGTATTTTGGCCAAGCAACAGTTGCATCGAAATCTAGTCCTACGACAGAACCGCCACCATTAAATAATGGGCGAGCAGCCATTGTGAGAGCCTTGAGTGAATACGCCGATACTTGCATCGCAGTTGCGACATCCTCCCAAGTTGTATTGAGAAAATTTCCACCCAACGCTGCTTCTGGTGCAAAGCCAATTGAGTGAACTACACCGTCCAAACCTTCTGGAAAATATTCACGCACACGTGATTCAAGCGCCGCAAGATCATCAGCGTTCGTTACATCGAGTTCAATAATCGGTGCAGAGTGAGGCAAGCGTGCAGAAATGCGAGTAGTAAGTGACATGACTCTTCCATACGAAGAAAGAACTACTTGTGCACCTTGTTCCTGGGCCAGGCGCGCGATATGAAATGCAATGGAGCCATCGGTCAAAACTCCAGTTACAAGAATCTTTTTTCCATCAAGTAAACCCATTTAGTGACCCATTCCTAATCCGCCATCAACTGGAATCAACGCCCCAGATATGTAGCTAGCTTGTGGTGATGCGATAAAAGTTACGACATCGGCGATTTCTTCGGGAGAACAAAATCTACCCAAAGGTACAGAACCGGCAATCTCGTTACGACGTTTTTCATCAAGTGTTGAAGTCATATCTGTTTCAACAAAACCTGGGGCGATTACATTGGCAGTTATGCCGCGGCTGCCAAGTTCGCGCGCAAATGATCGCGCCATTCCTACTAGACCTGACTTTGATGAGGAGTAATTGACCTGGCCAGCAGAACCTAAAGCACCGACTACTGAGCCAACAAAAATCAATCGGCCCTTTTTCAATTTAAGTAAACCTTTAGTTGCACGACGTGCTACTCGAAATGCACCCGTTAGATTTGCATCGATGACCGACTCAAAGTCCTCATCGCTCATTCTCATGACGAGACCATCTTTAGTAATCCCAGCATTTGCAATGACGATTTCAACTAATCCCCATTGGCTTTCAATTTCATCGAAAGCTTTATCGACGCTTTCAGTCTTTGTGACGTCCATAAGGACAGATTTGAAGCCATCAGGGGCTTGTCCGCTGCGATGCGTGACAACAACGTCATAGCCGGAATTCTTAAGGGATTGCGCAATCGCCAAACCAATACCCCGATTGCCGCCGGTCACTAAGGCCAATGAACTCATAGCCAAAACTTACTGGTTACCGCAAGGTATTCAAAAGAAGCGCAACAGTGTGCCGACCGCTACTCTTCATCTATGGCTAAAGATAAACAAGTATTTGATATTACAAATGCACCTTTAGCACTAACGCGCGATCAAGCAGGCCGTCAAAAGCGCTATTTCATCTCGATGATGATTCGGACAGTTTGTTTTATTCTGACCGTGATTCTTCCTAGCCCCTATCGCTGGATAGCGTTAGCCGGTGCTGCAGGCTTGCCATACTTTGCCGTTGTCATTGCAAATGCCGGCAGAGAAACCATCACACGCCCAATGCAAATTATCGAAGAAAAACCACTTTCACTCGATTAATCATGTCTAAAGTTCGCGAACCTTTCTCATTTATAAAAACACTTACAGCCCTACTCTTAATCGTTCTATGCCTACTAGCGGCACAATGGCAATTCAATCGTGGAGTTAATAGGCATGCCCGTAACTCAGTGATTACGGCACGGGTTTCTCTGCCAGCTATTAATCTTGATTTGGCGAAAGAGTCACCAACTGATTTCGAATGGCAAACTGTAATTACAACTGGTAGCTTCGATGCCAGTCAGCAGATACTTTTGCGTAATCGTTACTCAGAAGGTGTTTATGGCTTTGAAGTTCTTACTCTTTTTACCGCGCAAACCGGCGGCAAATTTTGGGTAGATCGCGGCTGGGTCAAAGCCGGAGCCGATGCGACCACTGCGCCAAAAATAACTCCAGTGCCTAATACGAAAATAGAGATTCAGGGAAGATTGCGTTTAGATTCATCACTTCCCCGTGGTTCCTTTTTTGCAATTGCTGGAGATGGCACGGGGTTGGTATCCAAATTGAATGCTCAATCACAAATGGATACTGAAGATTTTTACCTAGACTTATTGACGGCTTCGGATTCATCGCTTACTCCAACAGTTACTGCCCAGCTGCCCGAACTTACTGATGGCCCACATATGGCATATGCATTGCAATGGGTATTTTTTGCTGGCTTAGTCGTTTATGGCCGATTCTTAATTCGCCGTACCCGTTAAATCCTGTCGATTATAAAGATCTGCGTAGAGTCCACCCTTAGCAACTAGCTC
This sequence comes from uncultured Actinomycetes bacterium, assembly GCA_903874255.1. Taxonomy (GTDB): domain Bacteria; phylum Actinomycetota; class Actinomycetes; order Nanopelagicales; family Nanopelagicaceae; genus Planktophila. Next base: position 33,019 of record CAIQRN010000001.1, on the reverse strand, counting down.
ATCGTGCTTGCCACGTTCAATAATTTCACCTTTTTCAAGGACAAGAATCTGATCCGCATCTCGCACCGTGCTCAAACGATGTGCAATCACGATACTCGTACGGCCTTTAAGCGCACTTTGCAAAGCTGCTTGAACAAGTGCTTCATTTTCTGAATCTAAATGCGCGGTAGCCTCATCTAGAATCACAACTGCCGGAGATTTAAGAAGTAGTCGAGCAATAGCTAACCTCTGTTTTTCTCCACCAGAAAGTCGATGTCCACGTTCTCCCACCATTGTGTCTAAGCCATTTGGCAGAGATTGAATAAGGTTCCAAATCTGGGCAGACTCACAAGCTTTTTGCATTTCCGCTTCAGTGGCATCATTTTTTGCGTAGCGCAGATTTTCCGCGATAGTTTCATGGAATAAGTGCGCATCTTGCATGACTACTCCAATTGAATTGCGCAAGCATTCCAAAGTGAGATCTCTGATGTCATATCCATCAATTTCTATCGCACCTTGTGTTACATCATAAAGACGTGGAAGCAACGCACTAATAGTTGTTTTTCCAGCTCCTGACGGACCAACCAAGGCTGTTAATGTGCCTGGCGCGCATGTAAATGAGAGTTTTTTCAAAACTTCACCACTTTGAACGGTTTCCGGTTTAGCTGCCGATTCAAGTGAGGCAAGTGAGATTTCTTCGGCTCTTGGATATGAGAAGGAAACATCTTTAAAAGAAATTTGTGGATTTGCAATCTTTATTTCAATCGCATTTGCTCGATTCGTAACCATAGGTTCTAAATCAAGAACTTCAAACACTCTCTCAAATGAAACTAGAGAAGTCATGACATCAATTCGAACATTAGAAAGCGCAGTGAGCGGTCCGTAGAGTCTTGCGAGCAATGCCGTTATGGCAAGGAGAGTTCCTACGGTTACTCCCCCGTCAATGGCTAAGTGCCCACCGATTCCGTATGCAAAGGCAGTAGCAACTGCCGCAACACTGGTGAGTGCAATAAAAAATAGACGATTGAGCATCGCCATTTTGATTCCAATATCAGCAACTTTTCTGGCACGGCTTCGGAAATACTCTCGCTCTCGCGCAGGTTCGCCATAAAGAGCGACAAGCATTGCCCCTGAAACGTTGAATCGTTCAGTCATCGTGCTAGACATCTCAGCATTTGTATTAAATGAATCTCGGGTAAGTTCTTGCAGTTTTCGCCCTACCCATTTTGTTGGAAAGAGAAAAAGCGGAAGTAACAGGAGTGAGAAAATAGTTATCTGCCAAGAAAGCACCAACATTGTTATACCCACAAGTAAAAGACTTACTACATTGCTTACTACCCCTGAGAGCGTTGCGGTGAAAGCTTGCTGTGCGCCAATCACATCGGAGTTAATGCGCGAAATGAGTGCCCCAGTTTGAGTGCGAGTGAAGAATGCAATTGACTGTTTTTGCACATGACCAAATACCAAGGAACGTAGATCGTAAATCAGGCCTTCGCCGATACGTGAAGAGAAATAGCGTCCCAACATACTCATTCCTGCATCTGCGATTGCGAGCAGACCCACCAATAACGCAAGCTTTGTAACTAGCGCACCATCTTTGGGAATAACTCCTTTATCAATTAGCTGACGGAGCAAAAGGGGGGTTGCAATTACAAGGACTGCATCTATCACCACAGTGATGAGAAAAATAATTATGCTTGTCTGATAGGGCTTAGCAAAGGAAAAAATTCGCTTTACCGTTCCAGCTTTGAGTTTTTGGCTCTTAACAGATGGATCAGCAGTCATTGAGCGATGAGTCATCCAAGCCATATGTAAAGTCATAGGGCTACTTTAATGAGTTAAAGCTCAGACAGTGAAACCGAGTGCTCGAAGTTGATCTCGGCCATCATCAGAAATTTTATCCGGACCCCAAGGTGGCATCCATACCCAGTTGATTTTTACATCACTTGTCATTCCCGCTAATGCCGAGCGTGTTTGATCTTCAATCACATCTTGAAGTGGACAGGCAGCTGATGTGAGAGTCATATTCAAGATGGCGATATTTGCTTCATCTACCATCACGTCATAAATCAAACCTAAATCAACAACATTTATTCCAAGTTCCGGATCTACTACATCCTTCATTGCCTCGGTTACATCTTCAACTGTTGCACTCATTTGCTCTCCCCTTGTGACTGAACTGCTGCATCTTTAAACGCCATCCATCCAAGCAGAGCGCACTTTACTCGACTTGGAAACTTTGAAACACCTGCAAAAGCAACTGCATCTTCTAGTAAATCAGCATCACCGGTAGAAGTGCCTTTACTGGCCATCAACTCAGAGAATGAGTGAGTGATAACTTCGGCCTCTTCCAAAGTCTTATCTATAAGTAAATCAGTGAGCATTGAAACACTTGCCTGTGAGATGGAGCAACCTTGGCCATCCCATGAAATGCCGGTAATTTTTCTATCTTTAATTGTCACATTGAGAGTGACTTCGTCGCCACAACTAGTATTGACATGATGAACTTGGGCGGAAAAGACTGGATTAAGCCCCTTGTGTTGCGGATGTTTGTAATGATCCAAAATAACTTCTTGGTAGAGAGAATCCAACTCCATCAAAATCTCCCAAAATATTTCTGAGCGCTTTGGATTCCCTGAACTAATACATCCACATCTTCTTCATTGTTATACAGATAAAATGAAGCACGAGTTGTTGATTGCACATTCATAGATTTAGCTAATGGCCATGCACAATGATGACCTGTCCGCACAGCTATTCCCTGACTGTCTAAGAACTGACCAAGATCATGTGGGTGTATCTCATTAATCGTGAATGAAATCGTAGATCCACGCGATTCGTTGGTAGACGGGCCAATAATATTTAACTCAGCAATCTCAACCAATTTCTTCAAGGCGTAATCAGTTAGAGCAATTTCATGATCTCTAATTGCTTGCATTCCGATACTTGTTAAGTAATTACACGCTGCGCCTAAACCAACTGCTTGCGCCATGTTTGGCACTCCGGCTTCAAATTTCTGCGGTGCTTGTGCCCACGTTGCATCAGTCATTGTCACGCTCGTAACCATGGAGCCACCTGTTAAAAATGGAGGTAGCTCAGAAAGTAAAGGACTTCTTCCCCACAAGATTCCGACACCGGTTGGGCCAATCGCTTTGTGACCTGAAAAAGCAAGAAAATCTACTCCGAGTGCTGCAACATCAATCGGCATGTGCGGCACTGATTGACAAGCATCAAGAACAACAACAGCTCCTACTTCATGTGCGCGCTTAACGATTGCATCCAGTGGATTTATAGTTCCGAGAACATTTGATTGATGCGTGATAGCAACAACTTTGGTTCTAGGCGTAATTACTTCATCTATGTTAGTGAGATCTAATCGAGCATCACTTGTTACTTTGAACCATGAGAGTTTTGCCCCAGTTCGCTTTGCAAGTTGCTGCCATGGAACTAAATTCGCGTGATGCTCCATCTCGCTAACAACAATTTCATCACCTTCGCCAAGTGCAAAACGATTTCCAGATTCAGCATTTCCCATTGCATATGCAACAAGGTTGAGAGACTCGGTAGCGCTTTTGGTAAAAATAACTTCTTCAGGCTGCGCCCCGATAAATCCAGCTACTTTAGCTCGCGCGCCTTCATAGGCATCGGTGGCTTCTTCGGCTAATTGGTGGGCTCCACGATGGACTGCAGCGTTGTGCTTGGTATAGAAATCGGTCTCTGCATTAATTACTGCCCAGGGTTTTTGTGAAGTCGCACCACTATCTAAGTAAACAAGTCTTTTGCCGTCACGAATAGTACGTTCAAAGATTGGAAAATCTCTACGTATATCCGTGACTGAAAAGGACATTGCTTTTATTTGCTCACGTAATCTGCATAGCCATTGGCTTCCAACTTATCGGCTAAGTCTGGGCCACCTTCTTCAACGATATGTCCGTTTGCAAATACGTGAACGAAATCTGGCTTGATATATTTCAAGATGCGGGTGTAGTGCGTAATGAGAAGTACGCCTAAGTCATTGTTTGCCTTTGCACGATTCACGCCTTCGGAAACAATACGGAGCGCATCAACATCTAAACCAGAATCGGTTTCATCAAGAATTGCCATCTTTGGCTTAAGCAGTTCAAGTTGCATAATTTCATGACGTTTTTTCTCTCCGCCGGAAAAACCTTCATTAACATTACGTGTTGCAAATGAGGGATCCATATTTAATGCTTCCATCGCCTCTTTGACTTCAGCTACCCACGTGCGAAGTTTTGGTGCCTCACCGCGTAACGCCGTCGCTGCAGTGCGCAGGAAATTCGATACAGAAACACCTGGCACCTCAACTGGATACTGCATCGCAAGAAATAAACCGGCTTTAGCCCGTTCGTCAACGCTCATTGCCAAAACATCAGCGCCATCTAAAGTGACTGAACCACCATTAATTGTGTACTTAGGATGTCCTGCGATTGAGTAAGCAAGAGTGGATTTTCCGGAACCATTAGGGCCCATGATTGCATGTGTTTCTCCGGACTTGATTGTGAGATCAACTCCTTTGAGAATATCTACTGAACCATTTTCAGTGTCTACAGATACTTGTAGACCACGGATTTCTAGGACGCTCATTTTCTCTCTTCTCTTCTCGTGAACTAAATCTCAACCGTGACGGAGTTTCCGTCAACTGTTACTGCATAAGTTTCAACTGCCTGTGTTGCTGGAAGTGTCAAAGCAACACCTGTGCGTAGGTCAAATTCAGCACCATGCAACCAGCATTCAATTTTGTAATCAGAAACTTCGCCTTCGGATAAGGAAGCATCTGAATGGGAACACGTGTCGTTAATTGCAAACACCTCGTCGCCCACACGGGTGAGACAAATAGTTTTGCCATCCTTTTCAATCTTCACTGGCGTGCCATTCTGCAGTTGGTCTAAATTAATGTCGGCCATTAGGCACCTGCTTTTTCTAGTTCATTATCGATGCGAGACATCAATCTCTCTTGAACTTCCTCGTTGCCGATTTCATTAATAATCTCGCTAAAAAATCCGCGAACCACAAGACGACGTGCATTATCGAGAGAGATTCCTCGCGACATTAAATAGAATAACTGTTCATCATCGAATCGCCCGGTTGTGCTTGCATGCCCAGCGCCGACGATTTCTCCAGTTTCAATCTCTAAATTAGGCACTGAATCAGCTCGTGCGCCATCGCTTAGAAGTAGATTTCTATTGAGTTCATAAGTATCGGTTCCTTCAGCTACCGCGCGAATAAGTACATCTCCTATCCAAACCGTGTGCGCATCCTTACCAGCCAGGGCGCCCTTGTAATTAACTCGAGATTTGGCATTAGGTACAGCATGGTCAACGTGCATGCGATGTTCAAAAAACTGTCCAGCCGTTGCGAAGTAAACACCTAGAAGCTCGGCTGAAGCACCAGGTGCGGTGAATTCAACGGTAGGAAGAATTCGTACAACATCTCCCCCGACCGTAACGTTGATTGATCTAAAAGAAGCATCTTTATCGACCACTGCATGATGGCGCGCGGTATAAACAGTTTTAGCATCGAATTCCTGTAGAGAAACAAATGAGAGAGAAGAACCTGCACTTAGCGAGATTTCTAAATCCTCAGCAAGCAATGTTTCGCCGATATTTTCAACAATCACAGTTGCTTTAGCGTGTGTACCTAAGGATATTCGTACTCTTGAAAGCTCCGCAGAGTCCATAGATCCATTTGATCTCGTTAAGAAGATTGGTTCAGAAATCTCAATATCGGCAGCAATTGCAAGATGTGCTGTTTCACTTGCTTCACCTCTGATTCGTTCAATGATTACATCATCACTGGCTGCAAGTGGAACTAAATTTTCGCGCAGGAAAGTTACTCCTGAAGGCAGCGCAGCTTTAGTTATCAGAGAGTGACGAAGGTCGACACTTGCGCTTCCATCATGTAGCCCACGTAAGCGCTTTAAAGGCGTGAAGCGCCAAGCTTCCTCACGTCCTGTTGGCGTTAAATAATTAGTAGTTAAGACTGACATTAACCAACAGCACCTTCCATTTGAAGTTCAATTAGACGGTTAAGTTCTAGCGCATATTCCATTGGAAGTTCGCGCGCGATCGGTTCAATGAAGCCGCGCACAATCATTGCCATGGCCTCATCTTCGGTCAGCCCACGTGACATTAAATAGAAAAGTTGATCATCTGAAATCTTTGAAACCGTGGCTTCATGACCCATTGAGACATCATCTTCACGAATGTCAACGTACGGATATGTATCTGATCGTGAAATCGTGTCAACCAAAAGAGCATCGCATTTAACCGTGCTCTTTGAATGATGAGCACCTTCTTGCACCTGTACAAGACCTCGATATGAAGTTCTTCCACCATTTCGTGCAACTGATTTAGAGATTACAGATGATGAAGTGTATGGAGCCGCATGGACCATTTTGGCGCCTGAGTCTTGATGCTGACCTTCGCCAGCAAATGCCAATGAGAGAGTTTCTCCCTTTGCATGTGGTCCCATTAAAAAGATAGCTGGGTATTTCATTGTAACTTTTGAACCAATATTTCCATCAACCCACTCCATAGTGGCGCCTTCGGCACAAGTTGCTCGCTTAGTTACTAAGTTATAAACGTTGTTAGACCAATTCTGAATAGTTGTATAACGAACGCGTGCACCCTTCTTCACAATGATTTCAACCACAGCTGAGTGCAGTGAATCAGATTTGTAAATTGGTGCGGTACATCCCTCAACATAGTGAATGTATGAATCCTCATCAGCAATAATCAATGTTCGTTCAAACTGTCCCATGTTTTCAGTGTTAATGCGGAAGTATGCTTGCAATGGAATATCTACGTGCACACCTTTTGGCACATAGATAAATGAGCCGCCAGACCAGACTGAAGTATTTAGTGCAGCGAATTTATTATCTCCCACTGGAATAACTGAACCGAAGTACTCTTTAAATAATTCAGGGTGCTGCTTTAATCCACTATCTGTGTCTAGAAAAATCACGCCTTGCTTTTCTAAATCTTCCCGGATTGAGTGATAAACAACCTCAGACTCGTATTGCGCTGCAACGCCTGACACTAAGCGTTGCTTTTCTGCTTCTGGAATTCCTAGACGATCATATGTATTTTTGATTTCTTCAGGCAGGTCATCCCAAGTAGCAGCCTGCTTCTCAGTTGAGCGCACGAAATATTTAATTGTGTCGAAAAAGATTCCTGAAAGATCTGAGCCCCAGTTTGGCATTGGCTTTTTTTCAAACAGTGACAGACCCTTTAAGCGAAGGTCTAGCATCCACTGTGGTTCAGATTTCTTAGATGAAATGTCGCGGACAACATCCTCGTTCAGGCCACGTTTTGCATTTGTACCTACATCGCTCTTATCGGACCAACCATATTCATAGTTTCCGATGCCTTCGAGTTCTGGATGCGCAATAGTCATGCACGTACCTTTCGCTTAGTTTTCGTTGCATTTGTAGGAATAAAAGTTGTACAAACTCCGTCACCATGTGCAATGGTTGCCAGGCGTTGAACATGTGTTCCGAGCAAACGTGAAAGCGCTTCTGTTTCAGCTTCACATAATTGAGGGAACTCAGATGCCACGTGGGCGATCGGGCAGTGATGCTGACATAGTTCTTCGCCCATTTCGCGTTGACGAATATTTGCTGCATAGCCCTGCTCTGTTAAGAATTCGGCAATTGCGACAGATTTATCTCCTCTGCCGGCTACACCAACCGCTGCTTTACGTTCAATGTCATCAGCGCGAGATCGTGCAAAGCTGGTTACTAAATGTTCACCGGATTGCGCGGACATAAATTTAAGTGCGGCGACAGCTAGGTCATCGTAGGAATGTTCAAACTGCTCGCGACCTTTATCGCTCATTACGAAAACTTTTGAAGGTCTTCCTCGCCCGCGAACCAAAGCCGAATGCGGCTCTCGAGCCTCTAGTACTCCGTCAGAAACCAATAGCTCTAAGTGACGGCGAATTCCTGCAGCAGTGAGTCCTAAACGTTGGCCGAGGGCAGCAGCCGTCGATGGCCCATTTTCTAGAATTGAGCGGGCTACATGGTCGCGTGTCCTGGAGTCATCCCCCGAAATCACGCTTGCGCCATTGCTCATTTTCACAACACTATTGTGTCGTAATTCGACACAATCGGCCACTCGGCCCGCTGGCTACCTCATCGGCCATAGGGTTACTACATGGCAAACTCACGCGCAGTTCGAGCCCTATCCCCACTATCCCTAGCGCTTTTAATCTCCCAGGCGGCGATCATTGTGACGGGTGGTGCGGTTCGACTGACCGGGTCAGGCCTTGGATGTCCTACATGGCCAGAGTGCACACCTGGCTCCTACGTTCCCGTTAAGAATCAGGCTGAGGGAACGGTCCATTCATGGATTGAATTTGGAAACCGTCTATTAACTTTTGTTCTTATTTTTGTTTCTATTGCAACAGTAATAGCTGTTTTTAGAGCGGGAAGAAAAGAACTACGCGCATTAGCAATTGGACAGTTCCTAGGCATATTTGGCCAGGGCGTACTTGGCGGGATAACGGTTCTAACAAACTTAAATCCAATTTCTGTTGCAAGCCACTATCTTCTTTCGATTGTTTTAATTGCGGGTGCTACTTCTTTGTATTCGCAACGCAAAACCCCAACTGTAAATAGTGCACCAACTGTGCAACAGCTATATTTTTCAAGGATCCATATTTTATGGTCTGCCCTTGTTGTAATTTTGGGAACTGTAGTTACAGGTTCTGGTCCACATGCAGGAGATATCAACGCACCGCGACTCCACGTGAAGATTCAATCGGCGGCTTTATTGCATGGCAGCGCTGTGGTTATTTTGTTAGTTCTGAGCGTTGCTTTTTATCTTCATTCAACAACCTCTGCCGTTACAAAGCGAAGACTTCTCATCTTCCTTGTGTTGTCGCTTTCGCAGGGACTAATTGGCTATATTCAATATCTGCAAGGTGTGCCGCAATTATTGGTTGCAGCGCATCTTTTAGGTTCATCGTTGGTTTGGATTGCAGCTTGGCAAGTGTGGTTGTCCGTTACTAAAAAAGCAAAGGAAATCGCTTAAATGAGTTCGATGGAAAATTGGTCTGAACTAGATGACCGTGCAATTGCCTATGCAAGAGCCCTTGCCGCAGATGCTGTACAAAAAGTTGGAAATGGTCATCCGGGCACAGCAATGTCACTTGCACCCGTTGCTTACACGCTTTTTCAGCGACATTTAGTTCACGATCCTGCTGATTCCCATTGGTTAGGTCGTGACCGATTCATTCTTTCTTGCGGACATTCATCACTAACTTTGTACATTCAACTGTATTTAAGTGGCTATGGTCTTGAACTTAAAGATTTGCAGGAGTTTAGAACATGGGGTTCATTAACCCCCGGCCACCCGGAATATGGGCACACGGTTGGCGTAGAAATGACGACCGGACCATTGGGACAAGGCGTTGCAACCTCTGTTGGTATGGCAATGGCAGCGCGTTACGAACGAGGCTTATTGGATCCACATTCTGCGCCCGGAACTTCACTCTTTGATCATAATATTTGGGTCATTTGTTCTGATGGTGATTTACAAGAGGGCGTTAGCGCAGAGGCATCATCATTGGCAGGAACACAGGAATTAGGCGCACTGAATATTATTTATGACGACAATCGAATTTCAATTGAAGGCGATACACATAATGCTTTCACTGAAGATGTATCAGCTAGATATCGTGCATATGGTTGGCATGTCATTGATGTCGCCGCACTCGATAACGGAAACGTCGATCTTGTTGCTCTAGATGCTGCAATGGCGGCGGCAAAGAATGAGCGTACAAAACCATCACTCATTCGCATGAAATCTGTCATTGCATGGCCCGCACCTAAGGCTCAAGGAACTGCAGGTTCGCATGGTTCGGCTTTGGGCGAAGAGGAAATCGCATCGACAAAGATTTTGCTTGGTTTAAATCCAGAGGAAAAGTTTGCAATGCCATCACAAGTTTTAGAACATGCGCGACTTGTCAAAGTACGAGGTGCCGAAAAACGTATTCAATGGGATGCGCAGTTTGACGAATGGCAGAAAATAAATCCTGATAAGGCACAACTACTTTCAAGGTTACGCAGCAAGTCGCTACCTCAAGGTTGGGATTCAGAATTTCCTGAGTTTTCACCTGGAAAAGATGTTGCAACCCGCGCAGCTTCAGGACAAGTTATAAATGCTATTGCAAAGAAGCTCCCTGAATTCTGGGGTGGTTCTGCCGATTTAGCTGGTTCGAACAACACAAGCATTGATGGCGGACTTTCATTCCTTCCTGCAACAAGTGAAATCAAAGATGCAGACCCGTATGGGCGCATCATTCACTTTGGTATCCGCGAACACGCGATGGGTTCAATTTTAAATGGAATTGCACTTCATGGATTAACTCGATCTTTCGGCGGAACTTTTGCCGTCTTTAGTGATTACATGCGAGGCGCAGTTCGACTTGCGGCCCTTATGAATATTCCATCTACTTTTATCTGGACTCACGATTCAATTGGCGTTGGTGAAGATGGACCAACTCATCAACCCATCGAACATTTTGCAGCGCTTCGTGCGATTCCTGGCCTAGATGTGATCCGACCAGCCGATGCAAATGAAGTTGCACAGTGCTGGAGAGAGATACTCACACGTGGACGCGCTGCCGGAATGCTGCTTTCACGTCAGAATCTTCCAGTCTTTGATCGCAACGATTGTGAAGCCGTAACTGGTGCATCAAGAGGCGCATACATTCTTAAAGATATGCCAAATCCACAGGCGATTTTGATTGCAACTGGTTCAGAGGTTTCGTTGGCGATAGAAGTGCAAAAAGCATTAGCGACACAAGATATCTCCGTGCGCGTTGTTAGCGCTCCATGTCTTGAATGGTTTGCCGAACAGGATCAGGCATATCGAGATAGTGTGCTTATTCCTTCAGTGAAATTAAAGGTCAGTATTGAAGTTGGTATCGCTCAAGGCTGGCACCAACTAATAGGTGATGCAGGAATAGCCGTCTCGCTAGAACATTACGGTGCATCCGCCGATGCAAAGAGACTTTTTGCAGAGTTTGGTTTCTCGGTCGACGCTATTGTTGCAAGAGTTAAGGCGGCGCTATAGATGGATATCAATGCGATTTCACAGAATGGAACGTCAATTTGGCTTGATGATTTATCTCGCGCCAAACTTGCGGGTAATCAGCCACACTCACTCCCCTCTCGAATTAAAAATAGCGCTGTAGTTGGAGTAACGACCAACCCTTCTATTTTTAGTGCAGCTATTTCTGGGGCCACTGAATATGCCGACGATATCGCCGCAATGAAAGAGTTGACGGTAGATGAAGTTGTAAAAAAACTTACTACCGATGATGTTCGAGAAGCCTGCGATTTATTAAAGGATATTTATACGTCTACTAAAGGCGTAGACGGTCGAGTCAGTATTGAAGTTGATCCTCGGCTGGCTCATGATACGCAAGCAACAATTGAGCAAGCTTTGGAGCTATGGAAAATTGTTGATCGCCCTAATGTGATGATAAAAGTTCCAGCAACTCTAGAAGGTCTGCCCGCCATCACTTCGCTCATCGCGTCAGGTATAAGCGTTAATGTCACTTTAATTTTCTCCGTCAAACGTTATGGTGCGGTAATCGATGCCTTTATTGCTGGGGTTGAGCAGAATTCAAACCCGACTCACGTGCATTCAGTTGCTTCCTTTTTTGTGAGCCGCATTGATACATCTATAGATTCTCTACTTGAGAAGAATGGATCTGAAGAGGCGCTTGCACTTATGGGTAAATCGGCAATCGCAAATGCTCACCTTGCCTACCAACTTTTTGAAGAGAAATTTTCTTCACCACGTTGGCACACGCAACAAGAACGCGGTGCCAATAAGCAACGGCCTTTGTGGGCATCGACAGGTGTGAAAAATCCCGCTTACGAAGATACACGTTACGTCGTTGAACTTATCGCCCCTAACACCGTGAATACGATGCCCCAATCGACTTTGGATGCAGTTATAGATCACGGGGTAGTTCGCGGTGACACGATTTCTTCACAATATCCAGCTGCTGTTGCAGTTCTTCAAGGACTTTCTTCAGTTGGAATCTCACTTGATGCTATTACCTCTGAACTTGAAGCCGATGGAGTTAAGAAATTTGCACAGGCCTGGAGTGAACTTCTAGATAATGTAAAGGTGGCACAACAAGCATGATTAAGGTTTCAGGAAAAGCAACTTCGAAAATTGATCGCAATGATCCGCGATACTCCCAGCTTCTTTCAGTACATAAGCGTCTGGCACAGAAGGATTCAACTATATGGGGAGAGCAAGCACAGACAGAAGCTGCGATTCGACTTAATTGGATTGATTTACCTGAAAGTTCACGCGAACTATTACCCGCATTAGATGCAGTTTTCGCTAAGCATCGTGACAAGAAAACCGTGATTTTATGCGGGATGGGTGGATCATCGCTGGGCCCCGAAGTTATCGCGCAAACATTTGGAAAGTCACTTTTTGTTCTAGATTCTACGGACCCCAATTATGTTGCACATGCTCTGGATTGCGATCTGTCCACTGCCGTTGTGGTCGTTAGTTCGAAATCTGGATCTACTATTGAAACCGCATCACAACGGGCGCTTTTTGAATCGGCATTTTCGAAAGCCGGTCTAATTCCCACTGACCATATAGTTATTGTCACTGACCCTCAATCACCATTGGATAAAGCCGTAAGGGCAGCTGGTTTTACAGTCATAAACGCTGATCCCAACGTTGGTGGACGTTTTAGTGTTTTGAGCGCGTTCGGTTTAGTCCCCGCAGCACTGATTGATGTTGATGTTTCAGTTCTTCTAGATAATGCATCAGATACAAAGAAATCATTTATCTCTGACCCTACTTCTGTTGTAGACATCGCTTACCTGCTCTCATATGTTGCTGGACAGTATTTATCTTTTACGGATGAAAATTCCGGAATGCCAGGGCTGAGCGATTGGGCCGAACAGTTAGTTGCTGAATCAACCGGTAAGAATCAAGTAGGACGATTGCCCATTGTTATTGAGAAACGCGCAGCGCATGACGGTGTATTTTCAATTGCCTACACTGGAGATGCTGACCTAGTTGTTGAAGGTGACCTTGCATCACAATTTATTGTTTGGGAATGGGTTACAGCGCTTATCGGCTCTGCACTTGATATTGATCCCTTTAATCAACCAAATGTTACCGAAGCAAAGGAACAAACTTCAGCTCTCCTCAATCAGTGGGGCGGCGTACTTCCTGCCTTCACATCTGATGCAACTGATGGTTCTATAGAGATTTTCGGAGAAACTGGTTCGCTAGAACAATCGCTGAAAACATTCATTAATTCAGTTCCAACTGGTGGATATATCGCGGTCATGGCATACCTTGATCGACGTGATGATGCCAAGACTGCTCTCATCCGAGAACTGCTTTCTGAAAAAGCTAAATGCCCAGTAACCTTTGGTTGGGGGCCGCGTTTCTTGCACTCAACGGGTCAGTTCCATAAAGGCGGTCAGCAAAATGGTGCTTTCTTGCAAATCACCGGAGATTGCACGCATGACATTGAAATCCCTGGTCAAGCTTTTGGTTTTAGAACCCTTGTTGCCGCGCAGGCGTTAGGCGATGGAAAAGCGCTAGCATCAAGAAAATACCCGCTCCTACGATTCAATTTAAAGAATCGAAGTGCGGGTATCGACCAACTTCTTGCTGCACTAAAAAATATTTAGTCTTCGTCTTCTCCACGAAGCTTGCGTAGAGCATCTTCTAGAATTTTTTCACCCTCTGCATCTGTTCGACGTTCTTTAACGTAGGCCAGGTGAGTTTTATAAGGCTCATTCTTTACAGGGCTAGGTGGATTGTTTCGATCACGCCCAGCCGGAAAACCACACTTTGGGCAATCCCAGAGCGTTGGAATTTCAACAGATTCTTCTACTGCAAATGATGGCCTTACTTCATGACCCTTTGCACAAAAATATGACACATAAGCACGAGCAATCGAATCGCCGCGCTCAGCCTCGCCCATTGGGCCTGCACCGACTCGGCTTCCACGAATTGCACTTGCCATGTATTACTCCTTTGATGCGCCTGGAAAAATTATAAAATTAGAAAAATTAGAAAGTTACTTAAGAACAAGGCTGAGTGCAACAACAAATGCAAACCACAATCCGCCAACCACAATTGTGATTCGATCGAGGTTGCGCTCTACTACTGAAGAGCCGCCATAGTTAGTTGAGATTCCGCCACCAAATAAGTCGGAAAGTCCGCTTCCTTTACCTTTATGCAAAAGGACGAGCAGAATCATGAGAACGCTTGTAATCACGAGCAGTATTGAAAGAGCTAATTTCACGTTGTCGAACTCCTTGTTTCGTAGAGGGTAAGGATAGCCGCAAAAACGATGTAAACCTTACTCAGACTGCGCGTGGAACTTCACAATCTTTGCTAATTCCTCGGGGTCAAGGCTTGCTCCCCCGATAAGAGCGCCATCGACATCCTCTTTTTTCATGATTTCAGCGACGTTTGAGGATTTAACCGAACCTCCATAGAGAATTCGCATGGCTCCAGCGATTTCTGGGGATCCGATATTTTCAATCTCTTCTCGGATAGCTGCGCATACTTCCTGCGCATCTTCAGGTGTTGCAACCTTGCCAGTTCCGATAGCCCAAACAGGTTCGTAAGCAATCACAATCTTTTTAAGTTCTGGCTTCGTTAATCCATCTAAACCGGCACGGATTTGGCGGATCACATGACTAACATGCGCACCCGATTCGCGAACAGATAATTCTTCACCAACACAAAAAATTGGAACAAGTTCATTGGCAAGTGCGGCTTTGATCTTACGATTTACAAGAGCATCTGATTCATTATGAATTGAACGGCGCTCTGAATGTCCTACTAAAACATAAGTACATCCAAGTTTGTGCAACATAGATGCTGAGATATCACCGGTGAAGGCGCCACTGGCTTCAGGAGATAAATCCTGAGCTCCGTAAGTAAGTCTCAAACGATCGCCATCAATAAGAGTTTGAATGGAGCGGATATCTGTGAAGGGAGGAATGATTGCAACGTCAACTGCGTCGTAATCTTTATCATCGATTGAGTAAACCAACTTCTGGGCAACTGCAATCGCCTCAAGGTGATTGAGATTCATCTTCCAGTTTCCAGCCATTAATGGTTTACGCATTATTGCTCCTTATAAGCCAAGTGCTTGAAGGCCAGGAAGTTCCTTGCCCTCTAAATATTCAAGTGACGCTCCGCCACCGGTGGAGATATAACCAAACTCTGAATCGGCGAAACCTAATGCACGAACTGCTGCTGCTGAGTCTCCCCCGCCAACCACAGATATTCCGCTTACTTTTGTTAATGCTGTTGCTACCGTCTTGGTGCCAGCAGCAAAGTTTGCGAATTCAAATACACCCATTGGGCCATTCCAAAATACTGTTTTACATTTTTCAATCTCGACGGCAAAGGCATGTGCAGAATCCGGTCCGATGTCTAATCCCATTTGATCGGCAGGAATTGCATCTGCAGAAACCAATGTAGGTGCCGCATCGGCTGAAAAAGTTGGCGCAACAACGATGTCAGTTGGCAAAACTAACTTCACACCATTTTTCTCGGCAGTTGCAATCAAACCTTTGACAACATCAAGCATCTCAGCTTCAACTAGGGACGTACCGATTTCCTTGCCTTGCGCTTTAAGGAAAGTGAAAACCATTCCTCCGCCAATAGCTAAAACATCAACTTTGCCTAAGAGATTTTCGATGACGCCTAACTTGTCTGAAACTTTAGCCCCGCCCAGAACAACACCGTAAGGGCGCTCTGGATTTTGAGTTAGTTTCTTTAAAACCTCTACCTCTGCTGCTACTAATTTTCCTGCAGCATGCGGCATTAACTTTGGCAGATCATAAACGGAAGCGTGCTTGCGGTGAACGGCTCCGAAACCATCACCGACATATACATCGGCCAATGAAGCAAGTTCCTGTGCGAAGTTGGAACGCTCTGATTCCTCTTTGCTGGTTTCAGCTGCAGCAAAACGAATATTTTCTAAAAGAAGTATCTGTCCCGGTTGCAACGATGCTGCCGCCGCGCTCACACTTTCGCCCGTAACTTCTCCCGGGAAAAGAATTTCTTTACCTAATAACTCACCAAGTCGTGCTGCAACCGGTGCTAATGAAAGTTCAGGCTTTGCCTCACCTTTTGGTCGGCCCAAGTGGGCAGCGATGATGAGGCATGCGCCTTTATCCAAAAGCAGTTGAATAGTTGGAAGCGAGGCTTTAATGCGACCATCATCTTTAATGACTCCATCTTTCAATGGAACATTCAGATCACAGCGTAAAAATACTCGCTTTCCAGCTACATCAAAAGTTGCAAGATCAGACATTAGAGAGTTTTGCCAACGTGTGCGATCAAGTCAACAAGACGGTTTGAATAGCCCCACTCGTTGTCATACCAACCAACGATTTTAACTTGATTGCCAATTACCTTAGTCAGACCTGAATCAAAGATACAAGAAGAAGGATCTGTGACGATATCTGAAGAAACGATTGGATCTTCAGTGTAAGAAAGATATCCCTTGAGTTCACCAAGTGATGCCGCCTTCATAGCTGCATTAATTTCTGCCGCCGTTGCTTCTTTAGCAAGTTCAACAGTTAAATCAGTTGCAGATCCTGTTGGAACAGGTACACGCATCGCATATCCATCAAGCTTTCCCTTGAGTTCAGGAAGAACGAGTGAAATTGCTTTAGCAGCGCCAGTTGAAGTTGGAATCATATTTGTTGCTGCTGCGCGTGCACGGCGAAGATCCTTGTGTGGGAAATCTAGGATTACTTGGTCATTTGTGTAAGCGTGGATAGTTGTCATCAAGCCCTTAACGATTCCCCAGTTATCGTTTAGAACCTTAGCCATCGGTGCCAAGCAGTTAGTAGTACATGAAGCATTTGAAATGATGTTGTGCTTTGAGCCATCATAATTATTGTGGTTAACACCCATAACGATTGTGATGTCTTCATCAGTTGCTGGAGCAGAGATGATTACTTTCTTTGCGCCAGCGGTGATGTGCTTTTGTGCATCGGCAGCCTTTGTGAAAATTCCTGTTGATTCAACTACTACATCGGCCTTAACCAAAGCCCATGGCAGATTTGCTGGATCGCGCTCAGAGAAAACTTTAATTGTCTTTCCGCCTACCGTGATTGAATCATCGGTGTAGGTAACTTCAAGACCTAGACGGCCCAAGATTGAGTCGTACTTAAGAAGGTGAGCCAAAGTTTCATTAGGGGTCAAATCATTGATTCCCACGATATTGATATTTGGGTTTGTAAGAGAGGCACGGAAGAAGTTACGACCAATACGTCCAAAACCATTGATTCCGACATTAATCACTGTAATTGTCCTTGCTACTAAAGGGGCTAGGAATAAAAAAGCCCAAACGTTGAGATAAGCATTTAATCTGCCACAACGTTGGGGTCTTAGGCGTAATCGTATCAGTGGCTATTGCGTGAACTCTTCGGTAATAAAGGTGTTTAATTCAACAAATCAGGGGAAAGTCCACTTTCTGTGTCCGGGATACCCAATTCGCCAGCTCGTTTATCGGCCATCGCCAGTAATCGGCGGATGCGCCCTGCGATTGCATCTTTGGTCATTGGAGGGGTGGCAAGGGAGCCAAGCTCTTCTAAGGATGCTTGGCCATGATTAATCCGAAGTTCACCTGCCTCTTTTAAATGATCCGGAATCGTAGGACCGAGAATCTCCATCGCACGTGCAACTCGAGCGGCAGCGGCTACTGCTGCGCGTGCCGACCGGCGAAGATTTGCATCATCAAAATTTGCCAAACGATTTGCCGTTGCACGAACTTCCCGACGCATGCGACGTTCTTCCCAGGCCAAAACAGATTCATGTGCACCCAAGCGAGTCAGTAAAACTCCAATCGCATCACCATCTCTGATGACAACGCGATCAACGCCGCGAACTTCACGGGCCTTTGCAACAATTCCCATTCGGCGTGCGGCACCAACAAGTGCAAGTGCGGCCTCTGGGCCGGGGCATGTAATTTCGAGTGAAGAAGAGCGACCGGGTTCGGTCAGTGAGCCATGTGCGATGAATGCCCCGCGCCATGCAGCTTCAGAATCGCAGATCGCTGCAGAAACTACTTGAGGTGGTAACCCACGAACCGGACGGCCATTTGCATCTACCAATCCTGTCTGACGGGCAAGTGCATCACCGGCTTCAATAACACGAACAACATATCGTGAACCTTTGCGTAGACCGCTGGAGGATAAAACTGCAAGATCTGAATCATGGCCATAAATATCAGCGATATCTTTTCGCAACCGACGCGCACTTTGAGAAGTGTCTAGTTCAACTTCAATCAGAATTTTTCCGGCAGCAATATGTAAGCCGCCGGCAAATCGAAGTAAGGAAGAAACTTCGGCTTTACGGCAGCACGGTTTAGTAATTGAGATTCGACTAAGTTCGTCTTTAACTGATGCCGTCATTGCCATGGAGGCTATCCAACCAGTTTTGGGCCCATGATGTGGCCTAAATGAAGGGCTAATTTTGAAACATCATGATGAATACTGCCTGGAGCCTTGCGTAAATCGGCCGCGATCACACGACCCCCCATCTTTGCCGCCGCCGAATCAAGGGCCGAGAGGTTGCGAACGACTGAGGAATCAACCAGGCAATAATCGACTTTGAGTTCAGGTGCATATGAGTGAAAGAAATCTAGATGCTCTTCTGGTGTTGATCCTGCAAACTCCTCCCCTGAATTTGATGTGGATGCATCAAGGTTGAGAATGAGAATTTTTTTTGCCTGGGTGCGAAGCAAGGCATCTTGTTGCATAGGAACTAATAAATGTGGCATAACCGATGAGAACCAGGAACCAGGTCCCATGATTACCCAGTCGGCAAGGCGAATTGCATTGAGGGTCTCAAGTCGCGCAGGTGGATTTTCAGGTAATACTCGAAGAGATTCAATACGACCTTTAGCCGTTGCAACTTCTTTTTGTCCACGTACAACAATTCTTCCGGTCGATGTTATAAAAGTTCCTTCGATATCTAGGGCAACACCAGCCATCGGCAAAACTCGTCCAATTACTTTAAGAAGTTGACCAACGCGGTCCAAACCAATTACCGGATCTTCATTTTCGTTCCATAATGAGGCGAGTAATAAATTTCCCATTGCATGACCATTGAGTGGACCCTGGCTTTCAAATCTATGTTGCATGATGTGGGCCCAAGTGCGACCCCACTCATCATCGCCGCATAGCGCAGCAAGTGCCATCCTCAAATCTCCAGGCGGAAGAATCGGAAACTCTTCTCGTAATCGCCCACTGGATCCACCGTTATCGGCAACTGTTACAACTGCCGTTAATTCTGGAGTGATTGTTCGAAGTGCCGAAAGTGTCGCGGCCAAACCATGCCCGCCACCAAGAGCTACAACTTTTTGCAAGGTTTACTCACGACCAACATCACGATGCGTTGCATAGGCGGCAACGTCTAAAGCTTCTAGCTGCTTCGCAATTTCTTGGGCTATTGCAACGCTTCTGTGTTTGCCACCAGTGCAACCAACTCCAATTGTTAAATATCGTTTGCCTTCGTGCATATAACCAGCAATCATCGAATTCACAAGCTGCACATAATCCTTAACAAAATCTGAAACACCGACACTGCCCAATACTTTGCTGCTCACTTCTTGCGTTAGACCAGTAAGTGGTCGCAGCTCTGGAATCCAATGTGGATTCGGAATAAAGCGACAGTCCAGAACTAAATCTGAATCAACTGGAATTCCATATTTATACCCAAATGAAAGTACATTGACGCGCATTCCCTGAATCTTGCCACCGCCGAAAATTTCACCAATCCGCTTTTCCAATTGATGGACATTTAGATTTGTTGTATCTATTGCAATGTCACATTCAGAGCGGACCTCTTCAAGTTTTGCTCGTTCGCGAGCGATCCCATCGACAATGCGATCTCCACTCTGCAATGGATGAGGGCGGCGCGTTGATTCAAATCGTTGGACTAGGGCTTGATCTGTTGCATCCAGAAAAACTAAACGATAGTGAGAACCATTTCTCTTTAACTCTGCAAGAGCTGCGGTGAGTTCATCGAAAAAATGACCTCCGCGAACATCGACAACGACAGCATATTCTTTGCCTTCAGGGCCAGTGCCTTTGCTTACTAAAGCCGGCAACAGTGCAGGCGGCAAGTTGTCGACGACATACCAACCAAGATCTTCAAGTGCATGTGCGACAGTGGAGCGACCGGCACCTGACATGCCTGTTAGAACCAGGACCTCATTTGTAGTCATGCCTTTATCCTCTTACATCTGTCAAGAAGGTGCCAATACGCTCTAGTGTTTTATCTAAATATGCTGGCAGCATCTCTCTGTGCTCGGGATTTTTAGTTTCATAAAGATAGTTGAGTAGCACAAGGCGCCGCTGGAGTAAGAGCGAAGCCATCTGTGCCTTTGAATAAGCGGGTAGTTCACAAACGGAGGCATAGCCTTCAAGTACAGCAGCCTCTTGTTGGGGAGTATCTAAGTAGTACAGAGTGATTGCCAAATCTTGATGCGGAATTCCATAACCGCAATCGTCAAAGTCAAAGATGGATAGACCATCTTCACTCCACATAAGATTCCAGCCATGAAGATCTCCATGAATAATCTGAATGGGATTTATGGCCAGTAATTGATTCATATCGGCTTGGATAATCGCAACGGCTTGTTGAATCAAAGCGAGTTGTTCAGGCAATAATCGTGTTTTTTCACAGAGCAGAAAATCTTGGGTACCCCACAGCCAATCGCTAAAAGTGGGAAGCGAAGAGGCACTAGTTAACTCAAACTCGCGCGTTCTTTGATGCATTCTAGCCATTGCAGCGCCAACGGTGAATAGTTGGTCATAAGTTGGTTTATCACCTAATACTTCGCCCTCTAACCATGTGTAAAGAATCCCATTTAGGTAGCGATCGGAATCAACGTGGAAAATGGAAGTTATAAAGTTATCAGCGTTATTTGCAACTGGTCTTGGAACATGGATACCTTGCACACGACTAAGGAAGTGAACAAACTCTACTTCTGCCATCATATTTTCTAGTGTTCGAGTTGAATTCACATTAATTCGGAAAGCGTACTTTTCTCCCAATTCGGTAACCACTGAAAAAGTTATATTGAAGTCGAAGTTAATACATACAACAGCAATCTCAGCGAGTCCATATTCTCTCAACATCTCACGCGCGGCGATCGTGAACACTTCAATTTGAGCCGTGCTAGGCAAATCAAAGAAATCGCGTCCCATTATTAATTATCCAAAATTTCACCAGTAGTGACATTTATCTGTTGTGAGCTCATGAATTGCAGTTGCCCTTCAATGAGCCCTGCAATCTTGCTTCCTATTCCTGGTGTTGCAGCGATATCTTCAACTGAAGCCTTCCTAATAGCTGCAACAGAACCAAAACGCTCAAGCAGTGCTTTCCTACGTGCCTGTCCAAGCTGCGGAATTTCATCAAGGATAGATTCGAGCATTACTTTGGATCGACGTGAGCGGTGAAAAGTAATCGCAAATCTATGCGCCTCATCACGGATTCGCTGAAGTAGATATAGGCCTTCACTTGATCGTGGCAAAATCAAAGGATCTTTTGAACCGGGAATCCAAACTTCTTCTAAACGTTTGGCCAAGCCACATAGCGCGATGTCAACAATGCCAAGTTCAGATAATGCCCGTGCAGCAGCATTAACTTGTGGTTGGCCGCCATCGACAACAATTAACTGTGGTGGGTATGAGAACTTGCTCAACTTTCCACCAAGTTCTGCCACTTCTGCTTCATCTACTGAACGGTCATCGAGCAGACGCTTTAAACGGCGAGTGATTACCTGATGCATAGCCCGTGTGTCATCGAAGCCTTCAGAGGTATTAATGATGAACCGGCGATATTCGCTTTTCTTGGCTAAGCCATCTTCAAAGACCACCATTGAAGCAACTACAGAGGTTCCAGAGATGTTTGAGATATCGAAACATTCAATTCGAAGTGGTGTGCGATCCAAGTCGAGTGCTTCTTCAATCTCTGTTAGTGCCTTTCCACTTACCGCAGCATCATTTGCTCGTTTGCTCAAGAATTGAATCAATGAATACTGTGCATTGCGTTTTACGGTGGCAAGAATCTCAACTTTTTCACCACGTTGCGGCACCTTTAAAGAAACGGGTGCTCCACGCAATTCACTGAGCCAAGCTTCAAGTGCTGATGCATCCAACGGTCTTTCATTTATCAGAATTTCGGCAGGGATATCATTTGGGGCGCTCTGACTATAGATGGAATAAAAGAGCGCTCCCATTTCATCATCGCCTTCTAGTGACTTGCTCTGATCAACAATCCAAGAACGAGATCCTTTGATAGCGCCACCTCGAACGATGAAAATAGAGCCGGCCGCATGCGCACCGTCATGATGTATTGCCACTATGTCCGCCGTTAGATTTTCAGGTAGCGCCGCTTCGGCAGATTCTTGTGCCCGTTCTATTGCATCAATTGAATCTCTAATTTTGCTCGCTCGTTCAAATTCCTCACGCTGGGATGCAAGCTCCATCTCATTGCGCAAGGTTGGAACTATGTCTGCGTTTCCATTTGTCATAAATTTTACTAAACGATTTGCGAGTTCCTTATGATCATCCTTGCTGACCCATTCAACACAAGGGGCTGCGCACTTACCGATGTCCCCTAGTAAGCACTGGCGTTTAGTGCGTTGTGCCCGCGCAAAATTACTAGTTGTACAAGATCTGATTGGGAAAGTTTTTAAAATTACATCGAAAGTACTTCTTAGCGCCCAAGTATGTGTGAATGGACCAAAATAGGAAATGCCGGGTCGCTTTGATTTGCGAGTTATGAATATTCGAGGAAACTCCTCATTACTTGTAATGGCTAAATACGGATAGGACTTGTCATCTCGAAATTGAACGTTATATTGCGGGGCGTATTGCTTGATCCAAGAAAACTCCAACTGAAGAGCTTCGACTTCTGTATCTACGATTGTCCAATCAACTCGAACGGCTTGATGCACCATTCGATAAGTTTTTTCAGCTAGATTGCCTTGAAAATAATTACTGAGTCGATTTTTCAGATTAATAGCTTTTCCTACATAGATAACTGTGTCGGTTGCGTCATAAAAGCGATAGACACCAGGTAACTTTGGAATATCCGTTGGGCGATAGCTTTGGGGATCTGCCATGGGCTTTACTTCTTTGTCGTAACTTTTCGGTTACTAGCTAAAATCTCGCCTAGGAATTGACCGGTGTAGCTTGCTTTCACTTTTGCAACATCTTCTGGTGTTCCCTGGGCGACAACTAAGCCACCCCGGAATCCGCCTTCTGGGCCCATATCAATGACCCAGTCAGAAGATTTAATAACATCAAGATTATGTTCGATAACAACAACCGTATTGCCCGTATCTACCAAACGATTGAGAACTCCGAGTAATTTACTAACATCTTCGAAATGAAGACCCGTCGTTGGTTCATCAAGCACATAAATTGTTCGTCCAGTAGAACGACGCTGTAGTTCGGTTGCTAATTTTACCCGCTGTGCCTCGCCCCCTGAAAGTGTTGGAGCCGATTGTCCGAGACGAACATAACCAAGTCCCACGTCGTTGAGTGTTTTTAAATAGCGTGCAATCGCAGGAACGGACTCGAAGAAATCGGCGGCAAGTTCAATAGGCATATCAAGTACATCTGCAATGGTTTTACCTTTGTAATGAACTTCGAGCGTCTCACGGTTATAGCGCGCACCGTGACACACCTCGCAAGGTACATAAACATCTGGCAAGAAATTCATCTCAATCGTGATCGTGCCGTCACCCGAACAATTCTCACAACGCCCACCTTTGACGTTAAATGAGAATCGCCCTTGCTGATAACCACGAATCTTTGCCTCAGAGGTTTCGGCAAATAGAGCCCGCACTTTATCGAATACGCCCGTATAAGTAGCTGGGTTAGAACGTGGGGTGCGACCGATTGGAGATTGATCTACATGCACAACTTTGTCGAGCAGATCGATTCCTGTAACTGTTCGATGGCGGCCAGGTACTAGACGTGAACCATTAAGTTTGTTGGCAAGAGTTGTATACAAAATGTCATTCACAAGAGTTGATTTTCCGGAACCGCTGACACCAGTAACTGAGACAAAAACCCCAAGTGGAACTTCAACATCGATGTTCTGAAGATTATTTTCTTTTGCACCTTTTACAACTAGTTGGCGCTTTGGATCAATAGGACGACGTTTTTCCGGAATGGCAATTGATTTACGACCTGAGAGATAGGCCCCTGTTATCGATTCCTCAGAAGCAATGAGCTCTTCGTAACTGCCAGAAACTACAACTTTTCCGCCATGTTCTCCTGCGCCTGGACCAATATCGACTACCCAGTCGGCAGTACGGATTGTTTCTTCATCATGCTCAACGACAATAAGTGTGTTGCCTAAATTGCGAAGCCGTGTGAGTGTGTCAATCAAACGTCGATTATCGCGTTGATGAAGACCGATACTTGGCTCATCCAATACATAGAGAACCCCGACCAGACCGCTTCCGATTTGGGTAGCAAGACGAATGCGTTGTGCTTCTCCCCCGGATAAAGTGCCAGCTGGACGGGCAAGAGATAAGTAGTCCAAACCAACATCAAGTAAAAATCCTAAACGCGCATGCACTTCCTTCATGACGCGCTCAGCAATCTGTGCTTCACGTTTATTTAGTTTTATAGCCTTCAGAAACTCGGCACAATCCATGATTGAAAGTTCTGTAATTTCACTAATGTTCTTGCCGCCTAGCGATACAGCTAGAACCTCTGGCTTTAGTCGCGCACCTTTACAAACATCACAAGGTGTTTCTCGCATATAGGCTTCATATTTATCTCGACTGTAATCGCTATCTGTTTCACTATGGCGACGATGAATAAAGGGAACTACGCCCTCAAAGCCTGTTGTGTAGTTTTTAGTTCCATAGCGGCCCTTGTACTTCATCTTAATTTCATATTCATAACCATTAATAATTGCATCTCGTGCTTTTACTGAAATCTTTTTCCAGGGTGTATCCAAAGAGAAATTGACGTCCTTGGCTAGCGCTTCTAGCAGGCGAAGGAAATAGTCGGAGGATTGACCACCGGACCAAGGAGCAATTGCCCCTTCATTAATCGAAATCGAATCATCGGGAATTATTAGATCGCTATCCACTTCCAACTTTGTGCCAATACCAGAACATTCAGGGCAAGCGCCGAAAGGTGAGTTGAAAGAAAAAGAGCGTGGCTCAAGTTCTTCAAAAGATAAGTTGCAATCATGACAAGCAAGATGCTCGCTGAATGTTCGTTCCTTGTCGTCGCCCTTGGCGTCAACAAAATCTAATAAGACAATTCCAGATGCAAGTCGCAGAGCTGTTTCAATCGAATCGGTAAGGCGCGTTTTAGACTCCGCCTTAGCCGTAAGGCGATCTACGACAACTTCAATTGTGTGCTTTTCCTGCTTCTTCAACTTTGGTGCTTCGGTCAAAGCGATTACTGTTCCATCAACACGGGCACGGGAAAAACCTTGATTGATCAAATCTGCAAAAAGATCAACGAACTCTCCTTTTCGCGCGCGAACGATTGGCGCAAGGATTTGAAATTTAGTTGCTGCAGGCATTGTCAATATTTGATCAACAATTTGTTGCGGTGATTGGCGGGTTACCGCTTTCCCACAATTTGGGCAGTGAGGGCGACCTGCTCGTGCAAAAAGCAGCCGTAAATAGTCATAAACCTCGGTGATTGTTCCGACCGTAGAGCGCGGATTTCGATTGGTAGATTTTTGATCAATTGAAACTGCAGGAGATAAACCTTCAATGAAGTCGACATCTGGTTTATCCATTTGACCGAGAAACTGACGTGCATATGCCGAGAGTGATTCAACATATCGACGCTGCCCTTCGGCAAATATTGTGTCAAAAGCTAATGAAGATTTTCCAGAACCTGAAAGCCCGGTAAATACAATGAGTGCATTGCGTGGGAGTTCGATAGAAACATTTTTGAGGTTATGTTCGCGCGCACCACGGACAATTAATTTATCGATAGTCACTAAACCCCAGCCTCTTCCATTGAACGTAGTTCCTTCTTCAAAATCTTTATTTCATCTCTTAACCTTGCCGCTACCTCAAATTGAAGGTCTCCGGCAGCAGCACGCATCTGATCAGTGAGCGAGCCTATCAATGCCATTAACTCTTGGCGTGGCAAAGACTCCAGTGATTTCACGTATAAACCTGTGGTTGTTGCACTCTTTTGGTTAGCCCGCTTATTGGAAGCCATTAACTCTTCCGTATCCTCTGATTCTCTGTTTATGAGATCGGTAATATCTGCGATCTTCTTTCGCAATGGTTGAGGGTCCACGCCTTTTTCGAGGTTGTATGCAACCTGCTTTGCACGTCTTCTATTTGTCTCATCAATTGCCTTGGCCATCGATGCTGTGATGTTGTCGGCATACATATGCACTTCGCCTGAGACATTTCGTGCAGCTCGCCCAATCGTTTGAATAAGTGAAGTGGCCGAACGCAAGAATCCTTCTTTATCAGCATCAAGAATTGCAACTAATGAAACTTCAGGTAAGTCCAAACCTTCACGCAATAAGTTGATTCCTATCAAAACATCATATTCGCCAGTTCGAAGTTCACGTAGTAGTTCAACTCGTCGCAGTGTGTCCACCTCTGAGTGAAGGTAACGAACGCGCACACCCTTTTCCTGTAAGTAATCTGTTAAATCTTCACTCATCTTCTTAGTTAACGTTGTGACAAGAACGCGTTCATTTCGTTCTGCACGAATTGTGATCTCTGTAAGCAGGTCATCAATTTGGCCTTTAATCGGTTTGATTATTATTTGTGGATCCACCAAACCGGTAGGGCGAATGACTTGTTCAACAACGTCCCCATCTACCTTAGCCATCTCATATTTGCCGGGTGTTGCCGACAAGTACAGTTTTTGGCCGGTGCGTTCTAGAAACTCAGGGAATTTGAGTGGGCGATTATCGAGCGCGCTAGGCAATCTGAAACCATGTTCAACCAAAGTTCTCTTGCGTGATGCATCGCCTTCAAACATGGCACCTAACTGCGGAACAGTCACATGGCTCTCATCAATAACCACGAGAAAATCTTCCGGAAAATAGTCGAGGAGGCAGTTGGGTGCAGAACCAGCGCCTCGATCATCTAGATGGCGAGAATAGTTCTCAATGCCACTGCAAAAGCCAATTTGTTCCATCATTTCAATATCAAAAGTTGTTCTCATTCTTAAGCGCTGCGCTTCAAGAAGTTTTCCCTGCTTTTCAAAGAGATTGAGTTGTATTTGAAGCTCATCCTGGATATCGCCAATTGCGCGCTTCATGGTTTCAGGGCCAGCGGCATAGTGCGTAGCCGGGAATATATACATCTCAGTTTCATCACGCATGATTTCACCCGTCAAAGGATGAAGCGTTGTAATTTTTTCGATTTCATCACCGAACATTTCAATGCGTATAGCTAGCTCTTCATACATCGGGATAATTTCGATTGTATCCCCGCGTACTCTAAAAGTTCCGCGCTCAAAGGCGACATCGTTTCTTTTATACTGCACATCTACAAATTTGCGAAGCAAAGCATTACGTTCAATTTCATCGCCCACGCGTAATTTGATCATGCGATCTACATACTCTTGTGGCGTACCTAGTCCATAAATACAGGAGACTGTCGCCACAACAATCACATCTCGACGAGTCAGCAATGAGTTAGTAGCCGAATGCCGTAAGCGCTCTACCTCATCGTTAACACTCGAATCCTTTTCAATAAAGGTATCCGTTTGAGGGACGTACGCCTCGGGTTGGTAATAGTCGTAATAAGAGACAAAATATTCAACCGCATTATTTGGCAATAGCTCACGAAATTCATTTGCTAACTGTGCCGCCAACGTTTTATTTGGAGCTAGAACCAAAGTCGGTCGTTGCAATTTTTCAATAAGCCAGGCAGTTGTTGCCGATTTTCCCGTACCTGTTGCTCCGAGTAAAACTACATCTTGTTCACCCGCGTTAATACGCCGAGCGATTTCGGCGATAGCCTCGGGTTGATCACCTGCTGGGACATAGTCACTAATTACTTGAAATGGCTCCACCCGACGTTGGAGTTCTGAAATCGGGCGCATTTGCCAAGCCTACTTTTTTACATCCCTGACCGCGAGTTCATCCCAGATATTTTCAACTTTGCGGAGCAAATCATCTGCATTTCCATCATTTTCAATAAGATAATCGGCTACAGACTCACGTTGTTCTCGAGTTGCTTGCGCGCCAATGCGTGACTCAATTTCAGATATGTGCAGGCCTTTGGCCCGCAACCGTGCAATTCGATTTTCCAATGAAGCTTCGACCGTGATGACGACATCAAATCTATCTGCCGCTTTGGTTTCAAAAAGCAATGGAATTTCATAAACAAGGGTTTCATCGGATTTAAGCGAAGAAACTGCCTCTTCAAATTCATTTCGGATCCAGGGGTGAATAATATTTTCTAATTTATTTTTTAGCTCTGGGTTCTTGAAAATTAACTCCCCTAGTGCGCGTCGGTCGATATCTCCATTGCGCAAAATGGAATCCCCGAAAATTGATACAACTTGATCAAATCCAGCTGAACCACGTTCGATTGCTGAACGCGCCAATTGGTCGGCATCAATTACTAGCGCACCTAGATCTGCGAAGAATTCGGCTGCAAGCGACTTGCCGCTTCCCATACCACCGGTTAAACCAATCACGCGCATGAGGAAAGAATAACCACATAGGAAAAGAAAAAGGACCCGACAATCATGTCGAGTCCTTTAACTTTAATTCCAACTACTCTGCAGCAGGAGTTTCTTCCTCTGCTGGAGTTGCAGCAGCATCGGCAGCCTTTGCCTCTGCTTTCTGCTTCTTGTGTGCCAAGAAACGCTCTTGAGCTTGAGCATATTGTTGCTCCCACTCTTCGCGCTGAGTTTCATATCCTGGCTTCCACTCTTGTGCTTCAGCATCGAAACCTTCTGGATAAATGAAGTTTCCTTCTGCGTCATAGCGAGCAGCCATTCCGTATTGAGTTGGATCGAATGCTTCGATCTCAATCTCATGTCCCTCATTAGCTTGCTTCAATGACAGTGAAATACGACGGCGCTCTAGATCGATGTCGATAATCTTTACAAATAGTTCGTCATCAACTTGGACAACCTGTTCTGGAATTTCAACGTGGCGTTCTGCCAACTCAGAAATGTGAACAAGGCCTTCAATGCCTTCGTGTACACGAATAAATGCTCCGAATGGAACAAGCTTTGTAACCACACCTGGAACAACCTGATTGATTGTATGTGTGCGAGCAAATGCCTGCCATGGATCTTCTTGTGTTGCCTTAAGTGAAAGTGAAACGCGTTCGCGCTCAAAATCAACTTCAAGAACTTCAACAGTTACTTCATCGCCAACTTCAACAACTTCACCTGGATGATCAATGTGCTTCCAAGAAAGCTCTGAAACGTGGACAAGTCCATCTACTCCACCAAGGTCAACGAAAGCACCGAAGTTCACGATAGATGAAACAACACCTGAACGTACTTGGCCCTTTTGTAGCTGATTAAGGAATGTTGTGCGTGACTCTGATTGTGTCTGCTCTAGGAAGGCACGACGTGAAAGAACAACGTTGTTGCGGTTCTTATCAAGTTCGATGATTCGAGCTTCAACCTGCTTGCCAATGTATGGAGTTAAATCGCGAACACGACGCATTTCAACCAAAGATGCTGGCAAGAATCCGCGTAGTCCGATGTCAACGATGAGTCCACCCTTAACAACTTCAATAACAGTTCCGATGACAACTTCATCGCGTTCTTTCTTACCTTCGATGTCTCCCCATGCGCGTTCGTATTGTGCGCGCTTCTTGGAAAGAATGAGACGGCCTTCTTTATCTTCTTTTTGAAGAACAAGGGCCTCAATAGTTTCGCCAACTTTTACAAGTGAACTTGGATCTACATCGTGGCGAATTGAAAGCTCGCGCGAAGGAATAACACCTTCTGTTTTGTATCCGATGTCTACAAGAACTTCTTCGCGTCCAACCTGGACGATTGTTCCTGTTACTAGATCTCCGTCATTAAAATTTCTGATTGTGCCTTCGATGGCTGCTAGAAAGTCGGCAGCTGATCCGATGTCATTTACTGCAATTACTGGTGCTGTAGTCAATTTGCTCCGTAGGGATAGATGAGTAGTAGTTCCCGCTCGCGCGGCTGAAGGGCAAGGGTACGGTTTGCGCGTGAGTTAGAGCAAATCCATGCGTGAATATGGCCAGTAAAGATAGACTCAAGGTTCAAATGAAACGATATATAGATTTCTTTCGCACCCCACAGGTAGTGACGCTTTTTCTTGCCTCATTTCCGGCTCGAATTGCCTATGGAATGGTGGGGTTATCCATTTTCTTTAAAGCCGTACAGGAAACACATTCGATTGCTTTTGCTGGACTGGTTATTGGAGTCAATTCAGTAGCTGGTTCATTATCGGCGGGCGTGCGCTCATCAATCATGGACCGCTACGGACAAAAATGGCCGCTACGAATTTTGGTTCCAGGATATGTAACCATGCTCATTGTCTTGAGTTCGGCACATTCTCGTCCAACTATTCTCGGCTTTGCTTTTCTATTAGGAGTAAGTGCTCCCCCGATTAATCTTTCAATTCGACCACTGTGGAAAGCAATCGTCTCTGATGATCTATTACGAAGTGCTTATGCAATTGATACCGCGGTAATCAATGCTGCAGGTGTTTTGGGACCGGTTTTTGCAACTGCGCTTGCACTTTCTAAGCACCCTCAATCTGCACTTCTCTTTGCAGCTAGTTGCATGGCAGTTGGTGGTGGCGCACTGGCAGTAAATCCTGTCTCTCGCGCATGGATACCTGAAAAGAAAAACTCGGGACAAAAGGCGTTGTGGAAGCATCGATCAATTCAACTCTTGATGATCGAGGGAGTATTTATTGGATTTGGTTGGGGTGTTTTTGATGTCGCTGTGCCAGCCTTTGCGACTCTAGAAAATGTTCAATCTCGAACAGCTTGGATTCTTGCAGCAATGGGCATCGCAAGCATCATGGGTGGAATCGCAGCGGGAATAGTTTCAAAGCGCTATACGCCTTTGGGGTGGTTCATGCGCAACTACATGGTGTGGTTAATTTTTGCGATGCCTTTAAGTCTTACTTATCCGGGCTGGAGTCTTGCTTTATTGGGAGGAGTCTTAGGATTTATCGGAGGTGCGCAACAAGTTTTTTATTGGGAAGTATTGGAAGCGGTACGTCCGTTAGGTTCTGAGGTTTCATCGATTGGTTGGATTTGGACTATCGAGGGATCTTTCATGGCGCTAGGATCTGCTTTTGGTGGTTTTGTCTCACAGGAATTTTCACCGAGGATTGCATTAGCAATTACACCAGGATGTATTGCAGCAGGAGCAGTAATTCTTTATTTAGGCAGAAAATCACTTTCCTTGGCTAACGTAAGAATCAAACCCGAAAATGATTTACGCGCCATGCGTGATAACGCGGATGAAACTAATTAGTGCGCCGCTTCATGCCAAGTAAGGCCTAACCCTGCATTTACATCTAATGGAGCTTTAAGCGGATATGCAGCACCCATTTGAACTTTAACTAATTCGCTAATTTTCTCTTCTTCACCCGCAACTACTTCAAGAATTAACTCATCATGAATCTGTAGAAGTAATCTCGACGACAATTTTTCTTTCTCAATTGCCGCCTGCACTTTAAGCATTGCTAACTTAATAATGTCTGCAGCCGAACCTTGAATGGGGGCGTTGAGAGCCATTCGCTCTGCGACTTCACGGCGCTGGCGATTATCATGCATTAAATCGGGTAGATATCTGCGGCGCCCCATAATCGTTTCGGTGTAGCCAACTTTGCGCGCATCCTCCACTACTGTCTTCAAATAATCACGGATTCCGCCGAAGCGTTCAAAGTAAGTATCCATCAACTGCTGCGCGGCTGGTGGGGAAATATCCAATTGAGCGGCTAATCCATATGAAGATAATCCATATGCCAAGCCATAAGACATAGCCTTCATCTGTCGTCGCATTTCAGGATCAACGTCAGAGGCTTTAACTCCAAAGACAAGTCCTGCAACAGTTGCATGTAAATCTTCACCTGATGCAAAAGCTGCCAAAAGTTTTCCGTCGTGGGATAAATGAGCCATGATGCGCATTTCAATCTGGCTGTAATCGGCAGTTAATAGCGCTACATAGCCTTTTCCAACGCTAAAACAATCACGAATCTTGCGGCCTTCTTCGGTGCGTACAGGAATATTTTGTAAGTTTGGGCCAGTTGATGAAAGTCGACCAGTTGCTGCGACGGTTTGTTGGAAGTGTGTATGAATTCGGCCGTCTTTTGCTATCTCTGTAATTAAACCTTCGACAGTTGTTCCAAGTTTCTTAGTTTCACGGATTCGAAGCAACGAAGTTAGGACTGGGTGACCGCTCTTTTGGTGCAACCACTCCAGACTTTCAGCATCGGTTGTGTAGCCTGTTTTAATCTTCTTAGTTTTTGGTAATTGCAGTTCATCGAAAAGAACTACCTGTAATTGTTTTGGAGATGCCACATTAAATTCATGGCCGACAGCCTCATGCGCGGCCTTAGTTTCACGGTTCACTTCGCCCTCAAAGAAAGCAGCAAGTTCATCTAACTGCTTTTTATTGACCGCAATGCCAATTGACTCCATTTGAGCCAATAATTTGGCAACTGGAAGCTCCATAGTTGTAAAGAGTTCCCACAAATTGCGTTCTTTTAACTCGCGAGTTAATGAGTCACGCAAGGTAAACATTGCGCGAGCCGATGACAACAACTCTTGTTCGGCAGTTGATTGGTTAATTGCTGATCCATCTCCCCAACGTTCTTGAATATCCTTGAGCTCTTGCGCGCGAACACCTGGGTTAACTAAGTACGCTGCCAATGAAGTATCAAAAGTGATTCCCGTTAATCCATTTGTACGCGCCAACGACTTTGCATCGTGGGCAATTTTTGAAACCTTAGAATCAAAAGCCCAGTCCCCCATAGAT